>NZ_JBKQOI010000194.1:0-14103 GCF_052145595.1 Mycobacterium sp.
TTGCGACTGACAGCGCCCGCACTCGGTGCATGTCGCAAAGTCGAGCATGGCCTTCCAGGTGAAGTCCTCGATCTTGCCGCGGCCGAAAACGGCGTCGTCGGGCGGGTTTTCGAAGTCGATCGGCTTGCCGCCGGATTCCATCGGCAACAGCGGGCCCAACCCGTCGGGCAGCCGCTTGAACATGACGTTGATCGGCGCCAGGAAAATGTGCAGGTGCTTGGAGTGCAGCACGATCACCAGGAAGGCCAGCATGACCCCGATGTGCAGCAGCAGGGCCGTCGTTTCGATGATCTCGTTGGCCGGCTGGCCGAGCGGACGCAGGATGGCGCCGAACAAGTGCGAAAGGAACGCCGGCTTGCCGTAGGGCAGCGTGCCGTTGTTGACCGCGGAACCGCGGACCAGCACGTAGGTCCAGATGACGTTGAAGATCATGAACAGGATCAGCCACGCGCCGCCGGTGTGCGAGCCGTAGAACCGCGACTGGCGACCGTACTCTTTCGGCTCGCTGCGAAGCCGGATGATGGCGAAGGTCGAGATGCCGAGGAAGACGGCGGTCGCGAAGAAGTCCTGCAGGAAGCCCAGCGCGTCCCACCGGCCGACGATCGGGATGTGGAAGTTCTCCTGGAAGAGCAACCCGTACGCCTCGATGTAGACCGTGAGCAGGATGAAGAAGCCCCACATGGTGAAGAAGTGCGCCAGGCCCGGAATCGACCACTTCAGCAGGCGGCGCTGCCCGAAGACCTCGACGATCTGCGTCCAGATCCGGGTGCCGACGTCCTCGGTGCGCCCGGTGGCCGGCTGGCCGGACATCGTCAGCTTGTACAGCCACAGGACCCGCCGTGCAGCGAATGCGAGCACGACCAGCGTCAGGCCCATGCCCACTATCAGTCTGATGAGCATCTGCGTGGTCACAGAACGTCTCCCCAATACATAGTTATCCCCGGCGTGCTGGTTGCCTGCTGCTTAGGCCTGCTCATCGTTACATCCCCGCGGCTTCGACGCGAGAGAGGCTGCCCTAACTTTTCGTTTGCCGGTGCCTCTGGCCTGCGGTTAGGTCCAGCGTCGGCCGCGTTAGTGCCGGAATGGGGGCTCGGGCCGCGGCGTCGGTCGTTCTCGCGTCGTCGTTGACGGCGCGGTGGTGGTCGCCTGCGACGTCGTGGTCGGCTGGGCGGTCGTCGTGGTCGGCGGGGTAGTCGTGCTGGGCGGCTGGCTCGCCGTCGTGCTGGCGGGCGGCTGTGTGGACGGCGGCGGCGGTGGCGGGATCACCGTGATGGTGGTGCTGTTGTTCGGCTCGGTTATGGTCACGGTCTGCGACGTTTGTGGTGGTGCGGGTTCGTTCGGCGGGGTGACCGGGTTGGTTTTGCTGTGGCCCAGGGTCAGCGCCAGCACCGCCGCTACCAGCACCGCCGCGCCCGCGCCGGCCACGCTCAATACCAGCGCCGTGCGCTTGTACCACGGCAGCCGGGCGGTCCCGGCGGCGTAGCGGTCATCGGCCGCATAGCCCGATCCCGTTGCCTCCCGGCCGTATTCGCCAGTCATGTCGGGTCCCGTGTAGGGCACCGGCTCGTTTCCTTCGTCGGCGTCTTGCGACCACGCCACAGCACGGTTCCCCTCGGTGGCCTGGGCGGTGTCGACCAATTCGGTCGGGGTCTCGACCATGGGACCCGCCGCGGTCGCGACGCCCGCCGACGCTGGCTGCTGACCGAGCACCGCCGCGCCGATGGCGGCGCTGAACGCGGGGCGCGGTGTGGTGTGGACCGGCACCTGCAGCCGGCCCGACAGTCGCGTGGTGAGCAGCGGGATGCTGGCGCCGCCGCCGACGGTCGCCACGGCCGCCAGGCTGGACCGCGGAATCCCGTTGCGCTGCAAGGCAGCTTCTAACGCGCTGACAAATCGGTCCAGCGGTTCGGAGATCAGCTGTTCGAATTCGGTTCGGGACAGCCGGACATCCGCGCCGGAATCCGCCGCGATTGTGGTCATGGTGGCCGTCGACAGTTGTTCCTTGGCACGGCGGCATTGGCCGAGCAGGCGGGTCGGTGAGCCGATTCGCGCGGTGCCGGCGAGGTCGCCGGTAGTGGCATCCGGCGCAGTCCCCCGCAGGTGATCGAGGATGAGCTGATCGACTGCGTCGCCCGAGAACTCGGCGTAGCGCACCGACGGACCGATCTGCTGAAGGTTCGATGCGGCGTTCGCCAGGGTGAAGCTGGTGCCACTGGCGCCGAAATCGCACAGAGCAACGACGCCGTCGGTCGGGAATCCCGGTGTGGCGCGCAGCGCCGCGAGCGCCGCCGTGGCGTCGGAGACCAAAACCGGAGGCACACCGTGGCGCGCCAAATCCGGCTGGGCGAAAAACTCCTCACGCAGCGCCGCGGACTGGGCCTCGGACCAGTACGCGGGGACCGCGATGGTGATCGGTGTCCCGTAGCCGACGGTGCGTGCCATCGCTTCGATCGCTTCGACCGTCAGTGCCGCACCGAGGTACTTCGTCCCGTCGGCCGCCACCAACGGGGCCCGGTCTCCGACCCGGTCGACGAATCCCCGCAGCACCAGCCCGGGCTCGGCCAAATTCGGGTTTTCTTCCGGCAGCCCGATTTCGGTTGGCCGGTGCTCGAATAGCGTCAGCACGGAACTCCGGGTCACCGGAGCACTGCCCACGCGCGCCGCAACCAGGTTGGCCACCCCGATCGACAACCCGAGCGACTCGCTCATATCGCACACCCCTGTGTCTGTTGGCTCACGGCTACGGATTCCAGCGAGTCTAGAAGCGTGGCCCGGTCACAGGCCTGCCGGCAATGTTCAAGAGAGGCCGGGCGGCAGCGTAATCACGGTCGGCACCTCCGGAATCGTGATCACCGACGGCAGCGGTGGCAGATGGTGACGATGGGTTGGCTGCTGCTGGGTTGGCTGGTGCGTCGGCTGGTAGGTCGGCTGCTGTTGCGGCGGTTCGACCGCGCTGCTGGTGGGCGACTCAGTGGTCGTGGGGGTGGGCACCGGCGTGGTGGCAGTGGTGGTGGTCGTCGTCGGGCTGATGCTGGTGCTGGTGCTGCTCGGGGTGTGGCTGGTGCCTTGGCCCCCGTGAATCAGCTCGACGATGCCGTAGACGATGAGGGCGATCAAGATCAGAACGGCCAAGACCCACACGATGAGCACCACGGGCTTGCGGTACCACGGCGTGGGCTCGGTTTCCTGGTCGAGAGGGTCGAGCGACTCGGGCTGCTCGTCGTCGGGCAGGGCTTCCGGAGGGGGCGAAGCGCTTGGTGGGGGTCCGCCCGCCGGCGGGCGTCCGCCCACGCCGAAGTTGGCGTACTGGGTCGGTTGATTGTTGAAGTCGTCCGGCGGGCCATTGCGTGCCACGGCACCGATGGTACTGACATCACCTGCCAAACTGCCCGGCCGGCCAAGTCAGGACGCGTTGGAGTCAAGTTGTGACGTTGGTGCGGTCGCTCGCCGGCGGGCTGAAACCTAATACACTTCCCATTGTCGAGATTCGGGTGGCGACGGGGTGCGCGTCACCAGAATCGGGGGGCTACAACATGTTTGCGAGGCGCCACCCGATTTCGCCATGCCGAAAAGCCGACCATTCAGCTTTTCATACGTTTTCTCTATTCTTCATATCTGTGGCGTTTTGGACCCGCACACTGAAGGCACCGTCAACGCCAAGAAGACCCAAAAAGAAGGGAAGCACATCAAATGCTCTCACCTCGCTTGCTGGCCACACTGACCGTCCCGATGATGGTTGGCGCAGCCCTGGTTACTAGCGCTGCGACCGCGACTGCCGATCCAGTTAATGACGCGTACCTCGCTCAGCTGCGCGGCATCGGCCTCACGTGGCCGCCGGGCCACGACGAGGCCATGATCGGGATGGCACATCTCATCTGTGACGATCTCGGGTGGGGTTGGACGCCACAGCAGATCGCCAACCACGTCCACGCCAACCTGGACCCGGACGGCGTTACGATTTTAGACGTCGGATCCATGGTGAACCTCGCACGTTCGACCTATTGCCCCAACCAGCGGTGCTGGGCACCCCACTGCTGAGCGGTCCAGCCTGACGGTCTCAGCCGGCGGCGAAATGGTGCTGTGAACTGTGCCTAAAACGTGTTGACCTTGTCGATGCTGACGAACATGCCGTGGCCGGTGTGGTCGTTGGTGAAACGGGTGCCGTCGGGGGTGGCGTTTATCGTCCAGCCCTGCGCGTCGTAGGTCTTGTAGTCGATGGTGACGGTCGGGATGGCCCCCAGGTTGCCCAGCACCCACTGAACGTTGCCTTCGGCGGTGACGCTGACGCCGTTGGCGTGTTCACCCTCCTGTAGGGGTGAGTTGGTGAACGGTGCCTCGCACCCGACGCTGTCCTTGTTGATTTGGCAGCGCGTCACGCCGGACTTGGTTTCGATGAAGACGTAACCGTTCTGGTCGGGCGGGAGCGGGATGGCGCCGGCCGGGGCGGTGGGGCTCGCAGGCGTTGTCGGTGCGGCCGAAGTCGCGGACGTCGGAGTAGGCGTCGGCGGCGGGGTGGTTGCGGTGCTCGGCCGAGGTGTGGGGACGGTGGGTTCGGTTGGCCCCGCCCCCGGCGACGCGATCGGCTTGCCGTCGATGCTGGAACTGCAGCCCGAAACCGGCATGGCACTTACCAGCACGGGCGAGAGCAGCAGCGATCCACCGGCCAGACCCCACCGTGCCTTTTGCGATAACCGCACGCGCAACTCCCGAAAATGTCAGATTTCAGGACTCAGGTTACGCAGGAAGTGACGGAAGTGACTGTAGTGACGCGCCTACGGTGCGGGGAAATGCCGCTTCGATGGAGAAGCTTTACCGCCGCGTGACCTGCTCTGTCTCGGCGGCCCGACGAGCGGCGGCGATGATGCCCTGGTAACCGGTGCAGCGGCAGAAGTTCCCGGACAGGCCTTCGCGTATCTCGTCGTCGGTGGGATCCGGGTTGTCGCGCAGCAACGCCGTCAGCGACATGACGAAACCCGGCGTGCAGAAGCCGCATTGCAGTCCATGGCACTCCCGCAGCGCCGATTGGACGGGTGACAGCGTGCCGTCCGGCGACGCGATGCCCTCGATCGTTGTCACCTCCATGCCGTCCACCTGGACCGCGAACATCAGGCACGACCGCGCGGCATCGCCGTTCAGTAGCACCGTGCAGGCACCGCACGCCCCGTGTTCGCAGCCGAGATGGGTGCCCGTGAGTCCGCACTTGTCCCGCAGGAAGTCCGCCACCGTCATGCGTGGTTCGACATTGGCCGCGATCGGAGTCCCGTTGACCGACAACTGGACTGGTTGTTCATGCATTGCTTGCCCCCGCGACCGCTTCCGCTACGGCCTGGGTCCAGGCGCGCGCGGCCATGGTGGCGCCCACCCTGGTGCGGTATGAGGCCGACCCTTGCAGATCGGCCGGAACGTCGTCGAGGCCGGCCATTGCCGCCCGGCCGATCTCCTCGGGCACCAGCTCGCTGACCGGCTTGCCGATGACCGCGGTCTCGGCCAACGTCGCGCGCCTGGGCGTGCAGCCCAGGCCCAGCAGCCCGATCGCGCAGCGGGATACCCGGTCCTGGTCATCGAGCTGTACGGCGACCAGCGCGCCTGCGATCGCGAAATCGCCATGCCGGCGGGAAAATTCGTGGACCGAGAATCCGGATCTGCCGTTCCACAAGGGGAACCGCACCCGGGTCAGCACTTCATCCGATTCCATCGTCGTCTCCCACACACCGGCAAAGAAGTCCGCGGCGGCGATCTCGCGCCGCCCGCGCGGCGACAGCACCTCCATCACCGCATCCAGGGTCAGCGCGACAGCGGGGTATTCGCCCGCGGCGTCGGCGTGGGCGATCGACCCGCCGAGGGTGCCGCGGTTGCGGATCTGGAAGTGCCCGACGAACGGCGTCGCCCGCGTCAGCAGTGGAACCTCCCGGCGGACTTGAGCATCGGCGCCGACCGCGGCCTCGGTGGTCCCCGCGCCGATCCATAGTTCTTGGCCCCTGCGGTCGATGCCTTGCAGCTCGGGGAGTCGGGAAATGTCGATGAGATGGTCGAAGTAGGCCA
This sequence comes from Mycobacterium sp., assembly GCF_052145595.1. Lineage (GTDB taxonomy): Bacteria > Actinomycetota > Actinomycetes > Mycobacteriales > Mycobacteriaceae > Mycobacterium. Next base: position 6,043 of record NZ_JBKQOI010000194.1, read on the forward strand.
GCCGCATCGACAGCATTGGCACCAGGCTCTGGCCGCCCGCCAGAATCTTTGCGTCATAGCCCAATTCGGCCAGCAGGCTCACCGCATCCTCGACGGTGTCGGGGCGGTGGTAATCGAACGAGGCCGGTTTCACCCGGCCCCCTCGGTCAGCAGCGCGACGATCGACGCCGGGCTGGCCGGCAGCCGGGTGATCGCCACACCCAGCGGCGCGAGCGCGTCGTTGATGGCGTTGATCACCGCCGGCACCGAACCGATGGCGCCGCCCTCGCCGGCACCCTTGTACCCGCCGGGCCCCGGGCCGGGTATCTCGACGTGGCCGAATTCAATGGGCGGGACCTCGGTGGTGGTGGGCAGCAGATAGTCGACGAATGTGGTGGCCAGCGGGTTGCCGTCGCCGTCGTAGACGAGGTCTTCCATCAGCGCGCCGCCGATGCCTTGCACCGTTCCTCCCGCGATCTGGCCCTCCACGATCGCCGGGTTGATCATGGGTCCGACGTCTTCGCTGACGATGTAGCGCAGCAGCGTGACTTTGCCTGTCGCCAGATCCACTTCGCAGGTGCAGGCGTGGGTCGCGTTGGCCCACAGAATGGGCGCCTTGGCGACGTATCGGGCGGTGGCCTCCAGCTCGGGTGACGTTCCCGGTGGCAGCATCTGGGGCCGGTAGTACGCGAGGTAGGCAAGTTCACCAAAGGTCACCCGCTTCGATGGGTCGTCGCGTACGGTCGCGGTCGAATGTGCCAGTTCCACATCGGATTCGGCGACCTTCAGGTGATGCGCGGCGAGCGCCACGATCTTTTCACGCAGGATGGTCCCGGCCTCCTCGACCGCTCCTGCGGTCATCGGGCCGCTGCGGCTGCCCTGCGTCCCGGCTCCGTACGGCGTGATCGCGGTGTCGCCCTGGATGGTGGCGACGTCGTCGATATCGGCGCCCAGCGCGTCGGCGGTCAGCTGAATGACGGTGGTTTCCAGGCTGTTTCCGCTTGAGCCGCCGTTCACGTAGACGTTGATCTTGCCCGTCGGCTCGATCCGAATGGTGGCACCCTCGGTGGCCAGGTGGCCGGTCGCCGCGCCGGTCGGCTCGATGTACGCCGAGAACCCAAGGCCCAGGTAGCGTCCCTGTGCCAGCGCTTCGCGCTGCTCCTTGCGAAAACCTTCGTGGTCAAGGATTTTCACCGCCTGCTCGAACGTCTCGATCGGGGCGACGTGGTCATACGGCATGCCATTGGGGTTGAAGTAGGGCATCTCGTCGCGGCGCAACAAGTTTCGTCGCCGCAGCTCGACGGGGTCCGTGTCCAACTTGCGCGCGGCGATATCGAGAAGTATTTCGCGCGCCAGCGTTTCGTATTGCCACGGTCCCCGGTAGGACGCCAGGCCGCTGGTGTTGGAGAAGACCGTCTTGTAGTTGAAGCTGGCCTTGGGCACCCGGTAGGGCCCCGGGAAGAACATGCCGATGGCGGCCGTCGTCAGCACCGGATACGGCGTCGGATAGGCCCCGATGTCCTGGACGAAGTCGATATCCGCGGCCGCGATGTTGCCGTCGTCGTCGAACGCCATCCGCGCCGTGCCGTCGACGTGCCGGGCCTGCCCGGCCGACATCAGATTCTCGCGCCTGTCCTCGATCCATTTCAGGGCCGCCGGCACCTTGCGGGCGGCCAGCATGATGCACATGTCTTCGCGCATCGGGACCACCTTCTGGCCGAAGCCGCCGCCGGTGTCGCGCATGATGACCCGAACGCGTTGTGCCGCAATGCCTAACAGGCGCGCACAGAAGGCGCGCAACTCGTGCGGAGTCTGGGTGGACGCCCACAGGGTGAGCTCTTCGGAGGCTGCCGCCCACTCGACGACCAGGCCGCGGGTCTCGATCGGCACCGGCGCATAGATCTGTTGGTAGATATGCTCTTTCACGACGCATGCCGCCGAGGCGAAAACCTCTTCGTCCGGAGGTGCTCCGCCCATCCCGCCCGCGACGTTGTTGGCGTAACTGTCGTGCACCAGCACATCCGAGGATTGAGCCTGCGTGAAGTCGGTGATCGCGGGCAGCGGCTCGTAGTCGACGTCGACCAGTTCGAGCGCGTCCTCGGCGACATACCGGCTCTCGGCGACGATCAGTGCAACCGGGTCGCCGACGAACTTCGCCTCGCCCTCCGCCAGCGGCGGCCGCGGGGTGTCCGGGACGTCCTTGCCCGCGACGGCGTGCCAAGACTCCCTGACGTCGGGGTTGAGGTCGGCGGCGGTGAACACCGCGCGCACACCGGGCAGCGCCAGCGCCGCCGACACGTCGATGCTGTTGATCCGGGCGCGCGCAAACGGGCTGCGGACGAAGCAGGCGTGCAGCATTCCGGGCCGCGAGATGTCGTCGACGAAGCTGCCGCGGCCGGTGAGCAGGCGGCTGTCCTCCACCCGTTGGACGCGCGTGCCGGCATACCGGGGCGCCGGGGCAGTGGGCGCCCTTTGCACGTCCTGTGTCATCGCGCTCCATCCGATTGTCGCTCAATGAGAAGCCCGATGCCATCATAGGAGAGTGTCGTTATCGTCGCCGATAAGCGTCGGAGTCTTGCTGGCCGCGGGCGCCGGCCGACGGTATGGCAAGCCGAAGGTACTGGTAGAGGGCTGGCTTCCGGCGGCGGTTGGTGCGCTCCAAGGTGGTGGTTGCGCCGACGTCGTCCTGGTCCTGGGCGCTGCCGAGGTCGCGGCCCCGGTCGGGGTCACCGCGATCGTCGCGCCGGACTGGGACGAGGGCCTGAGCGCCTCCGTGCGCGCCGGTCTGGCCCAGGCCGACCGCGCGCACGCGGACTACGCGGTGCTGCACGTCATCGACACTCCCGATGTCGGTCCCGCCGTGGTGGCGCGGGTCCTGGGCCGTGCCGTTGCGTCCGGCAGCGGGCTGGCGCGGGCACATTACGGCGACCGGCCGGGACATCCGGTGGTCATCGCGCGCCGACACTGGCCGGCGGTGCTGAGCGGGCTATCGGGCGATCAGGGCGCGGGGGCCTACCTGCGAGGCAGGCACGACGTCGAGATCGTCGACTGCAGCGACCTCGCCGGCGGATTCGACATAGACGCGCTTTAGGCCGCCACGGATGGGTCAGTGGGGAGTGAGGTCGGCGCGGTGGTGTCTTGGGCCGCTGCTCGGACCCGATGGCGGACCGCAAACCAACCGCCGATGAGCGCCGTGGTGCCGAAGAGCATGGCGCCCAGCAGCCAGGGGCCTTGCACCTTGTCGAACAGCATCAGGATCACGACGCCGGCCAGGAACACCAGCGTGAGGTAGCCGCTGTACGGGGCCAGCGGCATCCGGAAATGCGGCCGTTGCACCCTCCCGGCGCGTGCCAACCGGTAGAGCCGCAGCTGGCTAGCCACGATCGTTGCCCAGGCCACCACAACGCCCACGGCGGCGATGTGCAGCACGATCTCGAACGCTTGGCTCGGTTTGACCGCGTTGAGCACGATGCCCAACAGGCCGATGGCGCTGGTGAGCAGGATCCCGCCGTACGGCACGCCGTTCTTCGACATGGGTGCGGTGAACTTCGGGCCGCTGCCGTTGATCGCCATTGACCGCAGGATGCGGCCCGTGGAATACAGGCCGGCGTTGAGGCTCGAGAGCGCGGCGGTCAGCACCACGATGTTCATCAGGCTGCCCGCCCCACCGAATCCGACCTTGGAGAAGAACGTCACGAACGGGCTGACGTGGTCCCGATACGCGGTGTGTGGCAGGAGCAGCGCCAGCAGGATCGTCGACCCTATGTAGAAGACCGCGATGCGAAACACCACCGAGTTGATCGCCCGCGGCATGATCTTCTCCGGATTCTCCGTCTCCCCGGCGGCGATGCCGACCAGTTCGACGGCGGCGTAGGCGAACACCACCCCCGAGGTGACGAGCACCAGGGGCAGCAGGCCGGCCGGCAGGAGGCCCCCGTGGCTGTCCCACAGCGCCGTGCCGGTGTCCTGACCGTCGACCTTGAACCGCCCGATCAGAAAGACCGTGCCGACGACGAGGAACGTCACCAGCGCCAGCACCTTGATCAACGAGGCCCAGAACTCCAGTTCACCGAACAGCTTGACCGAGATCAGGTTCATCAACAACACGACCACCAACGCGACCAACGCGAGCGTCCACTGCGGGATCGTGTGGAACGCGTGCCAGTAGTGGCAGTAGTGCGCTATCGCGGTGGTATCCACGATCCCGGTCATCGCCCAGTTCATGCAATACATCCACCCCGCCGCGAAAGCCACCTTCTCGCCGTAGAATTCGCGGGCGTAGGACACGAAGGATCCCGTGGACGGGCGGTGCAGCACGAGTTCGCCGAGCGCACGCAGGATCAAGAACACGAAGACGCCGCAGACCGCGTAAACCAGGAACAACCCGGGCCCCGCCGACGCAAGCCTTCCACCGGCACCGAGGAAAAGGCCGGTTCCGATGGCTCCGCCAAGGCCAATCATCTGTATCTGGCGGTTTTTGAGGCCCTTGTGATAGCCCGCGTCTTCGCGCGTCAGCCGCGCGGCGTCGCTGTCTAGCGGTGGCATCGAGCTCCTGCCGTGGTGGCCCGGGACAGCTCAGGCTAACGCATGGATGCGCCAAGCGCAGGATGATGATCGGCGGAGTTAAAGGCCCAGCAGCTGCTCGGCGTTGCGGTGGCTGATGAGCGCCCGGTCGTCGTAAGTCAAGGGCAGGTTGTCCAAGAACGCGCGTGCCGCTCGCATCGACCCGAACGGGTAGTCGGCCGAAAAGCACACGCGGCCAACGCCGGCCTGCGCCACCAGGTTGGCGTAGGTCGCTTCGTCGTTGAAGTTGGCGAAGGTGTAGTGCAGGTTCTGCCGAAGGTAGGTGCTGACGGGATGCCGCAGGCCGGTCAGTTCGGGTTTTAGCGTGGCGTCGAACCGCGGCAGCATGAACGACGTCGCTTCGCCCATGTGCCCGATGATGATCTGCAATGAAGGGTATCGGTCGAACACACCACCGAGAATCAGGCGCAGCACATGCGTTGCGGTGTTGATGTGCCAGCCCCAGCCCACAGTCGCCAGCGCGAACGTGACCTCAGGCGAGAACCCCGTATAGCTCGACTCGATGACGCCCGTCGGCGGAATGGTCGGGTGCAGATAGATCGGGACGTTCAGCTCAGCCGCGCGGGATAGGACGGGGTCGAAGAAGGGATCGTCCAAGTAGCGACCCTGGCTGTGGCCGTTGATCACCGCGCCGGGAAAGCCGTGGTGGCGCACCGTCCGCTCGAGTTCCTCGGCCGCCGCCCGTGGCGCGCTGACGGGTAAGGCGGCAAACCCCGCGAGCCGATCCGGGTATCGCCCGACCGCCGCCGCGAGCTCGTCGTTGCATGCACGGGCCAACCGAGCGGCTTCCGGCCCGTCCAGCTGCTCTACTCCCGGTGCCGCCAGCGACAGCACCGCAAGGTCGACCCCGGCGTCGTCCATCGCCGCGATGCGGCCGTCACCGAGATCGCTGATCGGTTCGGCTATGCCCGGGCGCGATGCCAGCCAGCGACCGGGTCCGCTCAGGAATTCCGTTGTTGCGTAGTGCTCTTCGAGGGCGATGGTGCGCAATTCGTGCCTATCTCGCCTGCACGCTGGCGGCGGCGTTCCAGTAGGTCAGCTCGTCGCGGTTGGTGGCCAGCCGAATCGTTTTGGTGTAGCCGTATTCCGTCAGCGTAGGCCTTCGCCGCCGCCGGGGTCTTTCTCAGCCGGTTCATCCTCGACGAGATCGGTGATTCCGGTTTGGCGACGATCCGGATCGCCGATTACGACCTCCGATGGCGCCTGTACGTCGCGATGTCTGCGACCCGCCCGCCAGGCCCGGCCACCCGCGCCCTGTTCTCGCTGATCGAGGAAAAGATTCCGGGCCGCGGAGCGTCGAGCGTGCGCTGAGGGCGTCGAGCGTGCGCTGAGGGCGCGAATTTCGGCGATTCTCAACCCTCAACGCACAGTCAAAGCCCTCAACGCACAGTCGACGAGGCACCCCGGGAACAAGATGGCGGGGCCCGCCGTTAGGATGGTCAAGAAGTTGAGCGAATCAGACTCAAGCCTGGGTTGACACCACAGCGCCCCCAGGGGCAGGCTTGAGCGGGGTTCACTCAGCATAGTGCACGAAAGAAGCTCTACTACTCAGGAGGAATCACTATGGCTCGTGCGGTCGGCATCGACCTCGGGACCACCAACTCCGTCGTCGCAGTTCTCGAGGGTGGCGAACCCGTCGTCGTCGCGAACTCCGAGGGCTCCCGGACCACCCCGTCCGTCGTCGCGTTCGCGCGAAACGGTGAAGTGCTGGTGGGCCAGCCCGCCAAGAACCAGGCGGTGACCAACGTCGACCGTACCGTTCGTTCGGTCAAGCGGCACATGGGCACCGACTGGTCCATCGAGATCGACGGCAAGAAATACACCGCGCAGGAGATCAGCGCCCGGGTGCTGATGAAGCTGAAGCGCGACGCCGAGGCGTACCTCGGTGAGGACATCACCGACGCGGTCATCACCGTGCCCGCCTACTTCAATGACGCTCAGCGTCAGGCGACCAAGGAAGCCGGCCAGATCGCCGGCCTGAATGTGCTGCGTATCGTCAACGAACCCACCGCCGCGGCGCTGGCCTACGGACTCGACAAGGGCGAGAAGGAACAGATCATCCTGGTCTTCGACCTGGGTGGCGGCACCTTCGACGTCTCGCTGCTCGAGATCGGCGAGGGTGTGGTCGAGGTCCGTGCCACTAGCGGTGACAACCACCTGGGTGGCGACGACTGGGACGACCGCGTCGTCGAATGGCTTGTCGACAAGTTCAAGGGCACCAGCGGTATTGACCTGACCAAGGACAAGATGGCGATGCAGCGGCTGCGTGAGGCCGCCGAGAAGGCCAAGATCGAACTGAGCTCGAGCCAGAGCACGTCGATCAACCTGCCTTACATCACCGTCGACGCCGACAAGAACCCCTTGTTCCTCGACGAGCAGCTGACCCGCGCGGAGTTCCAGAAGATCACGCAGGATCTGCTGGACCGCACCCGTCAGCCGTTCAAGTCGGTGATCTCCGACGCCGGTATCTCGGTCTCCGACATCGACCACGTGGTGATGGTGGGCGGTTCCACCCGTATGCCCGCGGTGACCGAGTTGGTCAAGGAGCTCACCGGCGGCAAGGAGCCCAACAAGGGCGTCAACCCCGACGAGGTGGTGGCCGTGGGCGCCGCGTTGCAGGCCGGTGTGCTCAAGGGTGAGGTGAAAGACGTTCTGCTGCTTGATGTTACGCCGCTGAGCCTGGGTATTGAGACCAAGGGTGGCGTGATGACCAAGCTGATCGAGCGCAACACCACGATCCCGACGAAGCGGTCGGAGACCTTCACCACGGCCGATGACAACCAGCCTTCGGTGCAGATCCAGGTCTATCAGGGTGAGCGCGAAATCGCCTCGCACAACAAGCTGCTCGGCTCCTTCGAGCTGACCGGCATCCCGCCGGCTCCGCGCGGTGTCCCGCAGATCGAGGTCACCTTCGACATCGACGCCAACGGCATCGTGCACGTCACGGCCAAGGACAAGGGCACCGGCAAGGAGAACACGATCAAGATCCAGGAGGGCTCCGGCCTGTCCAAGGAGGAGATCGACCGGATGATCAAGGACGCCGAGGCGCACGCCGAGGAGGACCGCCAGCGTCGCGAGGAGGCCGACGTCCGCAACCAGGCGGAGACGCTGGTCTACCAGACGGAGAAGTTCGTCGCCGAACAGCGCGGGGCCGAAGGCGGTTCCAAGGTCCCCGAGGACACGCTGAACAAGGTGGACGCCGCGGTGGCCGAAGCCAAGACGGCGTTGGGTGGCACCGACATCTCCGCGATCAAGTCGGCGATGGAGAAGCTGGGCCAGGAGTCTCAGGCGCTCGGACAGGCGATCTATGAGGCCACTCAGGCCGCCGGCGACCACGCGGGCGGCGCCGAGTCCGGCGGCTCATCCGGCTCAGCTGATGACGTCGTGGACGCGGAGGTGGTCGACGACGACCGGGAGTCCAAGTGACCGAAGGGAATCAGGAACACGTAACGGTCACCGACAAGCGGCGCATCGATCCCGAGACCGGCGAAGTACGGC
>NZ_JBKQOI010000195.1:0-15728 GCF_052145595.1 Mycobacterium sp.
GGAGCCTGATGAGCAAAATCATTGAGTACGACGAAACCGCGCGTCGCGCGATGGAAGCGGGCGTGAACGCTCTCGCCGACGCGGTACGGGTGACGCTGGGGCCGCGCGGCCGGCATGTGGTGCTGGCCAAGGCATTCGGCGGACCCACGGTGACCAACGACGGCGTCACCGTCGCACGCGAGATCGACCTGGAAGACCCGTTCGAGAACCTGGGCGCCCAGTTGGTGAAGTCGGTAGCCATCAAGACCAACGACGTCGCCGGTGACGGCACCACGACCGCGACCGTGCTGGCGCAGGCGCTGATCAAGGGCGGCCTTCGCCTCGTCGCTGCGGGCGCCAACCCGATCGAGCTCGGCGCGGGAATCAGCAAGGCCGCCGACGCGGTGTCCGAGGCGCTGCTCGCGTCGGCCACCCCGGTTTCCGGCAAGGAAGCGATTGCGCAGGTGGCGACGGTCTCCTCGCGCGACCAGCAGATCGGCGAGTTGGTTGGCGAGGCGATGACCAAGGTCGGCGCCGACGGCGTGGTCAGCGTCGAGGAATCCTCGACCCTGAGCACCGAGCTGGAGTTCACCGAGGGCGTCGGCTTCGACAAGGGCTTCCTTTCGGCGTATTTCGTGACCGACTTCGACTCGCAGGAAGCCGTGCTCGACGACCCGCTGATCCTGCTGCACCAAGAGAAGGTCAGCTCGCTGCCCGACCTGCTGCCGATGCTCGAAAAGGTCGCCGAATCGGGCAAGCCGCTGTTGATCGTCGCCGAGGACGTCGAGGGCGAGGCCCTGGCGACGCTGGTCGTCAACTCCATTCGCAAAACGCTGAAAGCGGTCGCGGTCAAGGCGCCGTTCTTCGGCGATCGGCGCAAGGCATTCCTCGAGGACCTGGCGGTGGTCACGGGCGGCCAGGTGATCAATCCCGATGCCGGCCTGCTGCTGCGGGAGGTCGGCACCGACGTGCTGGGTTCGGCTCGCCGCGTTGTGGTGAGCAAGGACGACACGATCATCGTCGACGGCGGCGGCTCCAAGGAAGCGGTTGCCAACCGGATCAAGCAACTGCGTGCCGAGATCGAGGCGAGCGACTCAGACTGGGATCGCGAGAAGCTGCAGGAGCGGCTGGCCAAGCTCGCTGGCGGGGTGGCCGTGATCAAGGTGGGTGCCGCCACCGAGACCGCCCTCAAGGAGCGCAAGGAAAGCGTCGAGGATGCCGTCGCGGCCGCCAAGGCCGCGGTCGAGGAGGGCGTCGTCGCGGGCGGTGGATCCGCGCTCATCGGAGCCCGCAGCGCGCTGAAGGAACTTCGTGCGTCGTTGACGGCCGACGAGGCGGCAGGCGTCGACGTGTTCTCCGAGGCGTTGGGGTCACCGCTGTACTGGATCGCCGCCAACGCAGGGCTGGACGGGGCGGTCGCGGTCCACAAGGTCACCGAGCTGCCCGCCGGGCACGGGCTGAACGCGGAGACGCTCAGCTACGGCGATTTGGTCGCCGACGGCGTCGTCGACCCGGTGAAGGTCACCCGGTCGGCGGTCCTCAATGCGGCGTCGGTGGCTCGCATGGTGCTCACCACCGAGACAGCGATCGTCGAGAAGCCGGCCAATGCGGATGAGCACGACCACGGCCATCATCACGGTCACGCCCACTAGACGCGCCAACACAGAGCACCCCCGGCTTCTGGCCGGGGGTGTTTTCGTTTACGTGAGAACTTCTCTCGACCCTGCGCTGGGAGTCGGAACTTCTTCGCCATACGGACCCCTCGCCGTGGGAATGGCTAGGGATGCCGAGATGTTGAGGCGGGCATGACGCATCAAGTACAGCTCAGCACCACCGATTGGGTGCGAGAGCAGACCGAACAAATACTGGAACAAGGCACTACCGACGGGGTCCTGATCCTGGATCGCCCCGTCGTCCTTTTCACGGTGACGGGCGCGAAGTCCGGGCAGAAGCGGTACGTGCCGCTGATGCGGGTGGAGAAGGACGGGCGCTACGCGATGATCGGTTCCATCGGAGGGAGCCCGAAGAACCCCTCCTGGGTCTACAACCTCCGGGCCAACCCGGAGGTCACGGTGCAGGACGGCGACAAGGTGTTCGAGCTGACCGCCCGCGAGGTTCATGGGGCCGAGCGAGAAGAGTGGTGGCAGAGGGGAACCGAAGCTTATCCCCACTACATCGAATTGCAGTCGCTGACGGCGAGGAAGATCCCCGTGTTCGTCTTGGAGTGACGCGGTAAACGCGAAAACGACGAAGTCCGGGGCCTTCATGGTCCCGGACCTCGGTCGCCGTGTTATGGCGTTGTGAGTTGGATGTCATCGCCCGATATTTGTATCGAGGCAATAGTGTTGTTCCGCAGTGCAGTTAGGGCCCGTTGCCGGCCGACGACCGGGCACTGCGACCAGAGCCTGCATGGCTTACATTCAACACCACCGAGGGCTGTGGCTCAGAAGCCCGCCACTGGGGACGAGCACGCCGGTCACCATCACGGCCACGCTCACTAGGCGCTTGACGGAATACCCTCGGCGTAATCGCCGGGGTGTTTCGTTTGGTGATCGGCGACGTCCGGGCCCCATATTTCTACCCGCGAAACGTGCACCACGGCTACGTTTTTCGGCGTGTCGCGTGCGCGGTTTCAGTGTCGCGGTGGGCTGCAATCAAACACTACCGAGACAGCGGTCGTCGAAAAGCCTGCCGACGAGGCCGACGGCGACGGCCACCATCACCACTAGGCAGTTGATTTCCGACTGTGGGGCTAATGCACGGAATTGCAACGATTTTCGTGCATAGGCCCCACGGTCGGCATCCCGAGTAGCCGCGAAAACCCCCGCACGCTCGGCGTGTCGGGGTTTTGCGTCTGTCGCCAATCACGTCCTTGACCGTGCGGCGCCCGTCTGGCCTTCTGGGCGCTTCGCGATGACGATGCGGCCTGAAACGGTAGGGATTTGTTCGAAGACGGTGACGGGCACGTTCAACACCGCTGACAGCACGTCGTTGGGTATGGCGGTGAGCGACTGACCAATGCCGATGTCGTCCTTGGGCTCTGCGGCATCAGAGTTGAATACGATGAGAGCTACCAATTCCTCGGTGGCGCTGGCGTTCTCGAAGTAGTGATAGTGGCCTTGCGGGGCGAAGATCACGTCGCCTTTGTCGGCTTCGAAGGCGTCCTGGGTGCCGTTGGGTCCGACGAACACCCATCGGCTCCTGCCCGCCAGGATCACGTTGATTTCCCAGGCGCTCGGATGCCAGTGCGGTTCTCGGATCCCGCCGACAGCCAGTCGAGCAAGATAGACGGCGCCTTTCTGACCGACCAGAATTGGCCAGTTCTCGCTGTTAGCGCCCTGCAGGCTGCCGCCGGGGAAGACATTGCCGCCCCAGTCGGCCAGGTGAAAGAGGTGTGGATGATCGGGATCGGTGCCTCCGGCTGTCTGTTCACCATGGCCGACCGGCGTGGTCTGCTCGTCAGGCCACGCCCCAGCGCCGATCCCAGGGCCCTCCGGCAAGGGCTGTGGGGGCGGGGTATCCGAGCCGGGTGGATTCGGTGAAGGCACCGTTCGGTCGTCAATCGACGGTTGGGCCGCGCCATCGGCGGGATTCTTCGGGTCGGTCATCACAATTCCTCTCTCATTGCTCGTCGGGCATAGGAAGACTGTGAGTAAGGGGCGAGTGCCTTTCTACCGACGGCGACGATCGGCCCCTTCGGAGCGCCCCAGACGCTCCCCAAATTCAGTTTTCTGGCAGCTCCAGCGCGGTGTCGTAAGCTCAGCGACCGTAGAGGAGCGGGCGCCCTTCAGGCTAGTGCGGCGGTGGCCCCTGTAAAAGGCTGTACTCGTGAACACCGCGTAATAGAAAATCTGGGTGGCGCTATCTGCCACGCGACGCTGGTGTCAGCAAGGACCGCCCCGGTCTGCACTCCGACACCACCACGGCCACGCTCACTAGGCGGTAGACGGAATACCCTCGGCGTAATCGCCGGGGTGTTTTGTGCCCGCGAAACGTGCACCACGGCTACGTTTTTCGGCGTGTCGCGTGCGCGGTTTCAGTGTCGCGGTGGCGGTTGGTGCCCGACTGTGGGGCTAATGCACGAAATCTCAACGGTTTCCCTGCATAGGCCCCACGGTCGGCATCCTGAGAATGGCTGTAGGTGGTGGACGGAGCACCGCTGGCAACGACGGCGGCGGTGTTCCGTCCTGCTCATCACCTCTCAGCCGTGTGGAGGCGCGAACTGGGGATGTGGATGTATCCCATGGAGATCCCGGCATGAGGTTGGTTGCCGGCCATGGCCGTCGGTGATCCCATAGTGTGCGGCGAGCTCGGCGCCTATGAGGGTGCAACCGCTGACCGCCATCAGGAGCGGGTCGTTGTAGAGCGCCCATATCACGTGACCTGTGAGTTCGGGGCTTTCGGCGTTGTCGAGGATGTGGCCGAGCTTTTCGGGGGCAGCAGCGACGATTTCGCGGACTCGTTGGGTAGTAGGGTTCCCATCCAGATCGAGATTGCGGCGATGCCATGATCTTTGAAGTCGACTGCCATGTCTGCGGCCATCTTGTCGGTGCCCGCCTTCGCCACGCCGTAGGCGGGGCCGAACATGTAGTGCACCGATCCGGATGATGATGTGAATGCCACGAGTCCCTTGCCGTTGGGCACCATCAGCGGAGCGGCGAAGACGGTCGCGACGTAGCTGCTGCGCAATCCAACGTCAAGCGTGTCAATGACGTTGAGGGGCTCTTCCCAGAAGCTTGTCCGACCCATCATCTCGTCGCGGATGATCGCGGCGTTGTTCACCAGGATGTCGATGCGACCCTGCTCACGCGCGACTCGATCAAACAGGGCCCGCACTTGTGCGTCGTCGGCATGATCCACCGCGACGGCGATACCTTTGCCGCCCGCCGAGGACACCAACTCGGCGGTGTCGTGAATGGTGCCCGCAAGCGGGGATTGACCTGCCCGCTCCGTGCGGCCGGTTACGTAGACGGTGCACCCATGGCTTCCCAGGGCGTGTGCGATCCCTTGTCCAGCGCCGCGGCTGCCGCCGGTTACGACGGCAACGGTTTCACCTTTAGACACGCCCACCATCCCGTCTATTAGAGTGCCGGCTCGCGCCCGAGTTCGCTCGTCTGACCTTGTCAGTCCTAATGCGTCGTCAGTCCTAATGCGTCGGGACGACGTTCATGGGGACGGCGCATAGATGGCGTCGGCGGCTACCGGCGCGACGCCCAGTTCGGCCGCAACCGCGTCGATCGCTTGCTGCGCGATGTCGAGGTCCACCCGGTGGTCGGGGGTGAAGTACGGGCCGACATAGCGTTCGTAGTATTGCTGCGCTTCGTCACGGGTGAGCCGGCCGAGAAACCAGGCGGTGTAGTCGACGGCTCGGCTTGGTTGTTCGGCAAGGATCCGCAGCGCCCGCTGGTTGGCCCGCACCAGAGCCTGCAGGGCGGGGCTGTCCAGCGGGATGTGGACGGGGTCCACGACGACGCCCACGGTGGGGATCCGGAAGTGATCGCCGACCCAGGCCAGCACGTGGAACCCTTCTTCTTCGGCGACCTGTTCGGGTGAGAGCGTGCTGCCCACGTAGGCGGCGTCGATCGAGCCGTCCCGAAGGCGTCGCAGGTCCATTTGATAGTCACCCGGATGGCGCACCACACATTTCACGTCGCGGTCGGGGTCCAGGCCATGCTTGCGCAGGACGATCCGGGCGAAAGTTCCGGGAGGGTTATCGGGCGCGTGGACGGCCAGGCGCCGCCCGCGAAGATCTGCCATGGACTTCACCTCGGCGTTGCCGAGAAACCAGAACAGCGGATGATCGGTGCTGACGCTGAGCGCGGTCCAACCGATCCCGTCGGTCATCCGCGACAACAGGGCTCGGCCCAAACCGATCACCGCGCCGCGGCGCAGACGCTCCGCCGGCCAGCCGATCCCGTCGCGGATGGCGACGTGGACACCCTCATCCTCGAAGTAGCCCTCTTGGTCGGCAACATGGGCGACCAGCTCCTCGTGGATACCACGCCCGACATAGGCGAGATCGATCGTCTCCACGGCCAAAGCCCCTTTCCGATCTGCTCAGTTCCCTGGCGGCGGAACCCGTTTCAATCCATGGCGAGGCCGCCGTTGACCTCCAGGCAGTGACCGGTGGTGAAACCGGAATCCTCACTCGCCAAGAAAGCCACCGTCTTGGCCACCTCGTCGGGGGACACCAGGCGACCCATGGGATTGGTTGCGCCGAGTTGACGCACCTCTGCGGCCGCCAACAGCTCGTTCGCCTTTGCATCTCCCACCGTGGCGGGCGAAACGAGGTTAGCGGTGATCCCGTGCGGCGCCAGTTCGAGTGCGATGTACCGGACAAACTGGTCCATCGCCGCCTTGGCGGTGCCCACCGTGATCATGCCTTGACGGGGCCGGCGGGACAACACCGTGGTGAGATACACCAGCCGGCCGTAGCTGCGGGAAATCATTCCCGGCACAGCAGCTTTCGTCACCAGGAAGGCGGCGTGCAGCTCTCGGTCCAACTTGCCGCCGAGCTGCTCCCAGCTCAGATCGGCGAACGAGGTGACATCGTAAGGAATCAGTGCATTGTGCACGAGCACATCGACCCGGCCCCACCGTCGATCGGTTTCCTCGAACATCGCGGCGACATCGTCGGGTGCGGTGACATCGGCCCGAATTGCCACGGCCTCACCGCCAGCCGCGGTCGCGGTCCGGACCACCTCGTCTGCTTCCTCGGCACTCGAGTGGTAGTTGACGACCACCCGAAATCCCCGTTGCGCGAAGACCAATGCGGTCGCCGCACCGATTCCGCGGCTGGCTCCGGTGATCACCGCAACACGACTCATCAGCGTTACCTCCGCCTGTGCCAACAGTCCGGGTAGCTTGTGGGAATCTGACAGTTCCCTGACGGCCAGACGAAGGGGAGATGTCGACGTCATCGCACGCCGAAGATTCCCGACAAGCTGTCGAGACGGCGTGTGCTGGCAAGGCCGAACGCTACTCCCGCGATGCACGCCGGTAAAGGCTGCCGGCGCAAGTGACGACTCCTTCAAGCGTCGTTAACATAGCTCGCCTGTTCAGCCAACACGCGACAGATGGTCGCACAACTGAGTCGATCTAGGTTATGGCAGGACCGGTGGGCTATACGTGTACGTCGCGGAGGCCGACAGCAAAGCGCAAGCCCGAGCAGTTGTAGCACCCCACGCACCCGACGCAGTTCGTGCAGCCGAGGCAACCCAGGCACGCGAGACAGCGTGTGCATAGTGCACAAGCCACACATCCGACACTCCCGGCGACCGCCAGTGACATTGCGGTGACGGCACTTCCGGCCACGGCGGCGCTGGCGGCCGTGGCGATTGATCCTGCCACGGCGGCACTGGCGACGGTGGCTGCCGATCCGGCCACCGCGGCACTGGCCACGGTGGCCGCCGAGCCGGCCACCGCGGTGCTGGCCACCGTGGCCGCCGAGCCGGCCACCGCCGAGCTGGCCACCGTCGCCGCCGAGCCGGCCACCGCCGAGCTGGCCACGGTGGCCACCGACCCAGCTACCGCGGTGGAGTTGGAGTCGACGGGGCTGCCGTCGGCGTCAAGGGATTTGACCACGTCGTCCATTTTGCGACAAGTTCTGCCGACGGTCACGGTCGTCGTCTCCACCGCGCGGTCTGAAACCGGATCGACCCCCGCCGATGGGCGGGGGCCGATCCGTTAGGTCACTTAAGCGATCAGGCCGAGCGGCGGATGCCGCGCGCGCGGCCGATGTCGCCCTTGAGCAGTAGGTCGCGCTCGGATTCCGACAGGCCACCCCAAACGCCGTACGGCTCACCGACTTCCAGAGCATGGGAACGGCACTCCTCGATCACCGGGCACCGTCTGCACATCTCTTTGGCGCGCTGCTCGCGCTGCATGCGGGCGCGGCCACGCTCGCCGTCAGGATGGAAGAACATCGACGAGTCGACGCCGCGGCACAGGCCTTGAAGTTGCCAGTTCCAGATGTCGGCGTTGGGCCCAGGTAGTTGCTCCGGCTGTGGCATTTGGCTCGTTCCCTCTCTGCACGGCACGCCCAGAAGGTCAGGTTCGCGAAGCGATTGTGCAACTGAATTGGAGTGGCGTCACCGATGACTACCCGTCAAGCCTAGACGTTAAGGGCGAGGGCGAATTTCAGCAATAGCCAGTTAGCCCGGCAAAATATATGACCGTTGGAGGAGAATTAACTTCACGTTCATCTGCTACGCATTTCCCGAACGGTAACCGTGCTACCAGGCACTTGACCGAACCGTGATTGCGCAGCTCAGCGAGTACCGGTGGTGGAGAAGCATTTAGTACATAGGCGGTCGTGATTAACAGTTCGGTAACACGGACACCACAAACTGTTTACTACTATCAGCGTGATTGAAACTCGTCACACTTCGATGGTTGAGCGGATGGTTGAGCACAAGCTGGCCGCCGCCGCCTTCGGGGATCAACCCGGCAGCTGGCCGTTGCCGACGGCGTCGACACCAAACCAATTCTGGCTGCGGGCCGTAGCGGCGGGCGGGCAGGGTCGCTACGGCAGCGCCTACCGCGATCTGGAGGTGCTACGTCGCGGTGCTTCGCCCGGTCGGTTGGTCTCGTTGGCCCACAGCACGCAGGCGTCGTTTTTGCGCCAGCTCGGTTGGCACACGTCGGCGCGGGGCTGGGACGGGCGTGCCCTGGCGCTGGCCCGCGCGGATCCCGAGGCGCGTGCCGATGCACTGATCGGGCTGGCGGCCGACGCGTGGGGCGTCGGCCGCTTCGCGGCCGCGGCGACGTTGTTGACTCGCGTGGACCCGCTGCTCGCGCCGAGGCTGGCGGCGCCGGACCGGCTCCCGGTGCGCCGAGGGTGGGTGGCTGCCGAGCTGGCGATGGCCTCCGGCGACGGTGCATTGGCCGTGCGTCACGCCGAGGAAGCCGTCGAGCTGGCGCAGGCGATGGGCGTCCGGTCGGCGCGACACCGGGTCAAGAGCGAGGTGGTGCTGGCCGCCGCCCTCCGCAGCGCGGGCAGCACCGAGCGCGCCCGCGCGGTCGCCGAGGCGGCGCTGGACGCCACCGGGCGATTGCAACTCATACCCCTTCGGTGGGCGCTGGCTTGCTTGCTGATCGATATCGAAAACGTCTCGTTTTCAACACAAGAGCTGTGTGAAATTCGGAATATCTGTGCAGGCCAGGTGCGGCGCGCCGGTGGAACGTGGCGTTCCGCTTGAAACGGCCTTCGGGCCGTTATTGTCATTTGGTTAGTTAGCCCGCGAAGTGTCCCATCCGTAACGTTGGAGATACCGCCGTCGATGACAATTCAAGGGGAACGTCTCGACGCTGTGGTTGCGGAGGCCGTGGCGGGAGACCGGAACGCGCTACGGGAGGTGCTGGAGACCATCCGTCCGATTGTCGTGCGATATTGCCGCGCGCGAGTCGGTGTAGTCGAGCGTGGTGGCCTGTCAGCAGACGACGTGGCTCAGGAGGTGTGTTTGGCGACCATCACGGCGCTGCCGCGCTACCGGGATCGGGGGCGTCCGTTCCTGGCCTTCCTGTACGGCATCGCGGCCCACAAGGTGGCCGACGCCCACCGGGCCGCCGGCCGAGACCTTGCCTACCCCGCCGAATCGGTTCCCGAACGCCGGTCTTCGGACGCGGGCCCGGAACAGATGGCGATCGAAGCCGATTCGGTCAGCCGAATGAACGAATTGCTTGAGATCTTGCCCGCCAAGCAGCGCGAGATCCTGATCCTGCGGGTGGTCGTCGGCATGTCCGCCGAGGAGACCGCCGCCGCCGTCGGCAGCACCACGGGAGCCGTCCGGGTGGCCCAGCACCGTGCGCTGTCCCGGCTCAAGTCCGAAATCGTCGCGGCAGGTGACTATGCGTGAATTTGGTTATGCGGTCCCCGACCAACCGGCCCTGGACGAGTTGGCCCGTACCGACCTGCTCCTCAACGCACTCGCCGACCGCCGGCCGGTTGACCTGGACGACACCAACGACGACGTGCTGGCAGTCCTGCTGGAGGACTGGCGCGACAACCTGCGGTGGCCACCGGCCAGTGCGCTGGTTTCGCCGGAAGAGGCCGTCGAAGCGCTGCGCACCGGGCTAGCCGATCGGCAGCGTTCCCGTCGTGGCCTGGCGGCGATCGGATCGGTTGCCGCGACGCTGCTGGTCCTGAGCGGGTTCGGCGCCATGGTGGTCGAAGCCCGTCCCGGGGAGACGCTGTACGGCCTGCACGCGATGTTCTTCGACCAGCCGCGGGTTAACGACGACCAGATCATGTTGTCCGCCAAGGCCGATCTGGCCAAGGTTCAGCAAATGATCGACCAAGGCCAATGGGCTCAGGCGCAGAACCAGCTGGCCGAGGTCAGCAGCACCGTGCAAACCATGAACGACGGGGCCGGCAGGCACGACCTGATGGACGAGGTGAACCTGCTGAATACCAAGGTCGAGTCACGCAACCCGAACGCAACGCTGCCGATGAGCACCGCGCCGCGGTCGAAGCCGCCAAGCGCCCCGGCCGCCTCGACCACTCCGGTCTCACCGACGCCGAGTGGCAAGCCCAGCCAGTCGGCAAGCCCGTCGCCAACGCCATCGGCCAGCCCGTCAACCACTCCGTCTTCGGGTCGGCACCGGCATCATTCGACCACGCCCGCCCGGTCTTCGGATGCGCCCAGCGTCACGCCCTGAGCAAGGGGACGCTCAGTGGCGACGAAACCCGTCGGCGTCTGACGTCGCTTCGTTGAGCGAGGCGTCCGCGTATCCCCGGCAGTAGTCCCACGTGACGTAGGAGTCCGGTTCGGGGTCGTAGGCAGGCTCGTGCGGGCGAACGGTGCCGTCGATCAGGAGTTGTAGCAGGTTGGCCCGCAACATGTCCCAGTCGTGATAGTGGTCTTGCTGACACTCGTCGCAGCACACCACAAGTCCGCGAATACCCTTGTGCGCCAACAGCGCCTCGTAAACGGCCAGATCGGCCAGGTCGGCCTCGACCGCCATCCGCTCTTGTTGATCCAGGGGTTGTCCCGGTTCGACGGCTTCCAGCGCCGCTGACGGATCGCAGGGGTCGTCAGCGAATGGGTCGGGCGGCAAACCCGGTGGGAGGTGGTCACGCACGCCTCTAGCCTACGCAAGCGGGCCGCGATAACGCCAGCAGGGAGATACCCGCGCTGTCCGTACGGTTCGGGGCCGGCGGCACGCCCGAGCAAGCGAGTGCCGGGGCGAAGCGAGCCGATAGGATGGGATTCTCACTCCGCATACTTGGAGGGCCCCACCGATGACCCGTGGCATGTCCCACCTAGAAGACAGCTCCGCCCTGGTCGCCAGTCCGTACGTGCGCGTGGGCGGTCTGGCCGATGATCCGGTGGCTACCGGGGGCGACAACCCCTACAAGGTGGCGATGCTCGGACTGACGTTCGACGACGTCCTGCTGCTGCCCGCGGCCTCCGACGTGGTTCCCGCCACTGCGGACACCTCCAGCCAGCTCACCAAGAAGATCAGGCTCAAAGTGCCGCTGGTCAGCTCGGCGATGGACACCGTCACCGAGTCGCGGATGGCCATCGCGATGGCCCGGGCCGGGGGCATGGGCGTGCTGCACCGCAACCTGCCGGTCGCCGAACAGGCCGGTCAGGTTGAGATGGTGAAGCGCTCCGAGGCCGGCATGGTCACCGATCCGGTCACCTGCCGGCCGGACAACACCTTGGCTCAGGTCGAGGCGCTGTGCGCCCGGTTCCGGATCTCCGGTCTGCCGGTGGTCGACGATTCCGGCGCGCTGGTCGGCATCATTACGAACCGCGATCTGCGGTTCGAGGTCGACCAGACCAAGCAGGTCGCCGAGGTGATGACCAAGGCCCCGCTGATCACCGCGCAGGAGGGCGTCAGCGCCGACGCGGCGCTGGGCCTGTTGCGCCGCAACAAGATCGAGAAGCTGCCGGTCGTCGACGGCCACGGCCGGCTGACCGGGCTGATCACCGTCAAGGACTTCGTCAAGACCGAACAGCACCCGCTGGCCACCAAGGACAGCGACGGTCGGCTGCTGGTCGGGGCCGCCGTCGGTGTCGGCGGTGACGCCTGGGTCCGCGCGATGATGCTGGTCGACGCCGGGGTTGACGTGCTGGTCGTCGACACCGCGCACGCGCACAACCGGCTGGTGCTCGACATGGTCGGCAAACTCAAGGCCGAGGTCGGCGACCGCGTCGAGGTGATCGGCGGCAATGTCGCCACTCGCTCCGCGGCCGCGGCCCTGGTCGAAGCGGGCGCCGACGCGGTCAAGGTCGGTGTGGGACCGGGATCGATCTGCACGACGCGGGTGGTGGCCGGCGTCGGCGCGCCGCAGATCACCGCCATCCTGGAGGCCGTCGCGGCGTGCGGGCCGGCGGGCGTGCCGGTCATCGCCGACGGGGGACTGCAGTACTCCGGCGACATCGCCAAGGCGCTGGCCGCCGGCGCGTCGACGGCCATGCTGGGCTCGTTGCTGGCCGGCACCGCCGAGGCACCCGGCGAATTGATCTTCGTCAACGGCAAGCAGTTCAAGAGCTACCGGGGCATGGGGTCGCTGGGCGCCATGCAGGGCCGGGGCGGGGGCAAGTCGTACTCGAAGGACCGCTACTTCGCCGACGACGCGCTCTCGGAGGACAAGCTGGTGCCCGAGGGGATCGAGGGCAGGGTGCCGTTCCGCGGACCGCTGTCCTCGGTGATACACCAGCTGACCGGCGGTCTGCGCGCCGCTATGGGCTACACCGGCTCGCCCACCATCGAGGCGCTGCAACAGGCGCAGTTCGTCCGGATCACGGCGGCCGGCCTGCGAGAGAGCCACCCGCACGATGTCGCCATGACCGTCGAAGCCCCCAACTACTACGCGCGGTGAGTAGCGAACTGGCCATGGTCGAGATCGGGATGGGCCGCGCCGCCCGTCGCACGTACGAACTCAGCGAGATCAATATCGTGCCGTCGCGGCGCACCCGCTCGTCGCAGGACGTGTCGACGACGTGGCAGCTGGACGCCTACCGGTTCGAGATCCCGGTGCTGGCGCACCCGACCGATGCCCTGGTGTCGCCCGAGTTCGCCATCGAGCTCGGCCGGCTCGGCGGGCTGGGCGTGCTCAACGGCGAGGGGCTGATCGGCCGGCATGCCGACGTCGAGGCCAAGATCGCGCAGCTTGTCGAGGCCGCCGAGAAGGAGCCCGAACCCTCGGCTGCGATCCGGCTGCTGCAGGAGCTGCATGCGGCGCCGCTGGACCCGGACCTGCTGGGCGCCGCGGTTGCCCGCATCCGTGAGGCGGGAGTGACCACCGCGGTGCGGGTCAGCCCGCAAAACGCCCAGTCGCTGACGCCGGTGCTGCTCGCGGCCGGTATCGATCTGCTGGTCATCCAGGGCACGATCATCTCCGCCGAGCACGTGACAAGCAGCGGCGAGCCGCTCAACCTGAAGACCTTCATCTCCGAGCTGGACGTTCCCGTGGTCGCCGGCGGTGTGCTCGACCACCGCACCGCGCTGCACCTGATGCGTACCGGGGCCGCCGGCGTCATCGTCGGCTACGGCTCCACCAGGGGGGCGACCACCACCGACGAGGTGCTGGGCATCAGTGTGCCGATGGCCACCGCGATCGCCGACGCCGCTGCCGCGCGCCGCGAATACCTCGACGAGACCGGCGGCCGCTACGTGCACGTGCTGGCCGACGGCGACATCCACACCTCGGGCGAGCTGGCCAAGGCCATCGCCTGCGGCGCCGACGCGGTGGTGCTGGGCACCCCGCTTGCCGAATGCGCCGAGGCGCTCGGCGGCGGGTGGTTCTGGTCGGCGGCGGCAGCGCACCCGTCATTGCCGCGGGGAGCGTTGCTGCAGATCGCGGTCGGTGAGCGCCCGCCGCTGCAGCAGGTCCTCAACGGCCCGTCCGACGACCCGTTCGGCAGCCTGAACCTGGTGGGCGGTCTGCGGCGTTCGATGGCCAAGGCCGGTTATTGCGACCTCAAGGAGTTCCAGAAGGTCGGCCTGACCACTGGAAACTGAGCCAGCCGGGGCCTGGCCCTGGTTTGTTACCGGCGAGTAAAGCCATACTGGTGCGATGAAGCCGGATTACGACGTCCTGATCATCGGTTCGGGGTTCGGGGGCAGCGTCAGCGCGCTGCGGCTAACGGAAAAGGGCTACCGGGTGGGCGTACTGGAGGCAGGTCGCCGCTTCTCCGACCAGGAGTTCGCCGAGACGTCCTGGGACCTGCGCAAGTTCCTGTGGGCGCCCAAGCTGGGTTGCTACGGCATCCAACGGATCCACCCGCTGCGCAACGTGATGATCTTGGCCGGCGCCGGAGTGGGCGGCGGGTCGCTGAACTACGCCAATACGTTGTACGTGCCGCCGGAGCCGTTTTTCAACGACGGGCAGTGGTCGCACATCACCGACTGGCATGGCGAGCTGATGCCGCATTACCAACAGGCGCAGCGGATGCTGGGCGTGGTGGAGAATCCGACGTTCACCGACGCCGACCGCATCGTCAAGGAAGTTGCGGACGAGATGGGGTGCGGCGACACCTTCGTGCCCACGCCGGTCGGGGTGTTCTTCGGGCCGGACGGCACCAAGGCGCCGGGAAAGACCGTGCCCGACCCGTACTTCGGCGGCGCGGGGCCGGCGCGCACCGGCTGCCTGGAATGCGGCTGCTGCATGACGGGGTGCCGCTACGGCGCCAAGAACACCCTGGTGAAGAACTACCTCGGCCTGGCGGAATCGGCGGGCGCACAGGTCATTCCGATGACGACGGTGAAGGGCTTCGAGGAGCGCTCCGACGGATTGTGGGAGGTCCGCACCATTCGCACCGGAAGTTGGCTGCGCCGGGACAGGCGCACGTTCACCGCCGCACATCTGATCCTGGCCGCGGGCACCTGGGGAACCCAGCACCTGCTGTTCAAGATGCGGGATGCCGGGAAGTTGGCCCGGCTGTCAAAACAGCTGGGTGTGTTGACCCGCACCAACTCCGAGTCGATCGTCGGTGCCGCGACGCTGCAGGTCTCGCCCGGTCTGGACCTGACCCACGGGGTGGCGATCACGTCGTCGATTCATCCGACGTCGGACACGCATATCGAACCCTGCCGCTATGGTAAGGGCTCCAACGCGATGGGGCTGCTGCAGACGTTGATGACCGACGGCGCCGGCCCCGGCGGCAGCGATGTGCCACGGTGGAAGCAGTTGGTGCGGCAAGCCAGGGAGGATCCGCGCGGCTTACTGCGGATGATCAATGTCCACCAGTGGAGCGAGCGCACGCTGATCGCCCTGGTGATGCAGCATCTGGACAACTCGATCACCACGTTCACCAAGCGCGGCAAGCTCGGCATCCGCTGGTATTCCAGCAAGCAGGGGCACGGCCAGCCGAACCCCTCGTGGATCCCGGTCGGCAACGAGGTCACCCGCCGCATCGCCGCCAAGATCGACGGCGTGGCCGGTGGCACCTGGGGCGAGTTGTTCAACATCCCGCTGACCGCGCATTTCCTCGGCGGCGCGGTGATCGGCGACGGCCCCGAGCGCGGGGTGATCGACCCGTATCACCGGGTCTACGGCTACCCGACGCTGTATGTGGTGGACGGCGCGGCGATCTCGGCGAACCTGGGCGTCAACCCGTCGCTCTCCATCGCCGCGCAGGCCGAGCGGGCCGCCTCGCTGTGGCCCAACAAGGGCGAGAACGATCAGCGGCCTTTGCAGGGCGACACCTACCGCAGGCTGGCCCCGATCCCGCCCGCACACCCGGTGGTACCCCTCGACGCACCGGGCGCGCTGCGCTGGCTGCCGATCGATCCGG
>NZ_JBKQOI010000196.1:0-18120 GCF_052145595.1 Mycobacterium sp.
GTGCGGCGGCCTGGCCAGCACGGCCGCCGACCTGGCCCGCTGGTCGGCGTTCGTGGCCGACCCGCCCTCGGAGCTGCTCTCCCCCGACACGATGGAGGAGATGTGCCAGCCCCAGATCCTGCTCAACACCGAGGTCTGGACCGGCGCGATGGGGCTGGGCTTGTTCCTCATGCGCTCGGCCACCGGCCGTACCTGGGTAGGCCACACCGGCGCGATGCCCGGCTACAAAACCGGCGTCTTAACCCACCGCGAGTCGGGCACGGGTGGCATCGTGCTGATGAACGCCACGTTCACGCCGGCGCCTGACGCGCTGACGATCGAGCTGGCCGACCACGTGGTCGAGCACGACCCACTGCAGGACGAGCCGTGGCGGGCCGGCACCGAGGTGCCCGACGAGCTGCGCGGCATCCTCGGTCGCTGGTTCTCCGAAGGCCATCCCTTCGTGTTCGTGGTGGAGAAGGGCCGGCTCCAGGCACGCATCGACGAGCCGGCGGCCGCCAGGCTTCCGCCGTCGGCGTTCGAGAAGATCTCCGATGACGTCTACCGCACGGTCTCCGGGCAGTGGCGCGGTGAGCAGCTGCGGGTGACCCGCGCGGCCGACAGCACAGTCACCAAGCTGAACTGGGCGACGTACCTCTTCACGCGTGAGCCGATCGCCTTCGGCGAGCAGTTCGACACCTGAGGGTCACTCCGGACCCACCATCGCGTGCGGGACGTATGGCCCCTCCATCGCGCGCCCTCCTCCGGGCCGAGCTCGAGAGTGGCGGGGTCGATTCCCGTCAGCTCCCGGTTCCCGATGGTTCGACTAAATACTCTGAGTTTGGCTCAGGGTCTAGATCAGGCATTCAGTATGGAATATGATCAAATCATGAGCTGTCGGTTTGCTCATAGTGCCCCGCCGGGATGCCGGGCGCGGGCACGGTGCCCCAACCGCCAGCAGCCGTTGCGGTCGACCTGTCCCGTTAGGAGAAGCACATGTTGTCCGTGACCATTGCTGGGCGCCACACCACAACGAAAGAAAGACCCGTCGAATGGCAACGCACACTGGGAAGCCGGCTTCCCGCAGGATCGTGCCCCTGGCCGCAGCCGGCCCGCTCGTCCTAACAAGCGCGCTGGCTCTAGCTACGCCCGTACACGCCGCCGCCACATGGATGGCGGGAGCGGTGAGCTCCAGCTCGATGAGCAGCAAGACTCAGGCGTTCTTTTACACCAACGCCTACACCCAGTCCGAAGCCGAGCAATATGCGATGACGAACTGCCGCGCGAAGTTCCCGACCGGCTGCCAACTCGCCGGAAGCACCACGAGCTGCATGGCTGTTGCCCTTGGTGCAGGCAGTGATTACGCCGTCGCCTACGCCCCGACGGTGCAGGCGGCGCAGGTGTTGGCGGCGATGGAGATCCACGGCCGCGTCAACCTACCCGGTGGCGGGCATTGCAGTTGGGACTGAGAGTCTCACAATCGAGAAGGGCTCTCGGCGAGGTCACCACTAACTCACCGCGGCGGAGGAGGGACGCCGGCGCGGATTCTGCTGACCTCGGCACGGGCGAAGCGCACCCGGTCGGTGTCGGCACCGCGCGCGGCAGCCAGTTCGTCGGCGAGGCCATACACGGCATTGAGAACGTAGCGTGCGCGTTTACGCTCCCGACGGCTGCGGCCGGCCTTGCGGTAAGCCTTGCGGGCCTTGCGGTTACCCGCGATCGCATCGAGTTCGCCGACGGTGATGACGTTGCGAGCCTGCTCAGGGGTCATGACGTCACGCACGAAGTCGCGCTCCCGCTGAACGGTTAACTCGTAAACCCGCGCTGCGATGACGAGCGCTATGACGATGACCGCGACGAGCAGTCCCAGCTGCATCAGCGTGCTCGCGCTGGCGACCGAGCCCAGCGAGTCCCATGTCCCGTGCAGCAGCATCGGCATTGCCACCAGAAGCAAACCCCGCCCGACCTTGCGTGGTTCAGCGGGCCGGCCGAGAAGATAGACCAGGCCGGCGCAAAAGATCGCGCTGTACACGATGTGCGCGGCGACCCCGCTGACCATTCGGAGAACGATGGTGCCTACCGACGCCCCAATTTGATTCGCGCCGAACTGGGTGCCAGCCGACGTCATTGCGTAGGAGACGTCCTCAACGATCTGGAATCCCAGGCCTATGAATGCGCCCAGGATGAACCCATCGAACGCGGTTCGTACCTGCCGGGGCGCCAACGCGATGAGCAGCAGCAGGCCCGAACCCTTCGCCGTTTCCTCGGTGAATGGGGCCGTGAGCCCGGCACCCCAGTTCAGCGCCCATACCTGCCCGAAGACTTTCGCGTACAAGGCGAGGATCGCGTCGTTGGCGTTAGCCGCCATCGCCCCGGTGGCGGCGAAGCCACCCCACAGAAAGGCGACGACCAAAAGCTTCGGGGGGAGTTTGGCGTAGTGGTCGATGTACTGGGTGAACCACCAGAACAGCGCGGCGTAGATGGCAAATGACGTCACCGCCAACCCGATGGCCTGGCCGTAGGCGTCGTACTCGCGGGAGAGTGTAGACGCGAAGACCAGGATGCCGATCCCGACCAGCACCAGATATCCCCAGAACGCGCAGTTGCGTGGTTGGTAGAAGCTGAACCGCCTGCCCCAGCCGGAGAGGTCGAGCGCCATGTCGCGGGCGCGATCGAGGTCGGCAAGCGTCGTCGTTGTCACCGCTTCTCCTCCCCGGGACGGCTGATACTGCGGATCATCCCGAGAACCGCGGCCGTGGACTCCGAGCCGCGATCCGACGGTCCGGTCGCCACGGCTTCGACTCCGCGACCGTCGAACGCGAAGGCGGCGATCACGCCGCCACTGTGCGGTCCGGTGACCCGAACTGTCGCACCCTGCTGGCCCTGGTCGGTGACGATGGTCGTCCGTGCGCCGGTCACGTGGACGCCGCGGCCGCGGTTGAGCGCCTCGGAGGTGGTCTCGATCTGGTCGAGCAGTTTGTTGGCGTCGCCGTGGAATGGTCCGGTATGGACCCTGAATTTCAGGGCCCCGTCCTCGACGGTCGCGGTCGCGGGATACTCGCCGGATAATGGCGCGTCACCAGCGCGAACACCGGATGTGATGCCCCAGCCGGCCTCCGGAACGAACGTCACATCGCCTTCGAGTTCAATGACATCGCCGGCCTTGACAATGTCGTGGTAGGGCGCCGTTGCGTTGATGACGGGCAACACCACCGACATCACGACGGCCAGCGCGAATACTGCCAGCGTCGGGGCGATGGTCCGCCGATCCACGCCAAAGAACCGCGCATCAGCGGGCACCCAGCGCTCATCGGGTTCGAACCGGGGTGCCGAAGTCGCCGAGGACTTGTCGGATTCAGGATCTGGCATCCTGCCCAATCCTCCTCCCCGCTGCGGCAACGTCTGAGTGGCGTCGGGGTCGAGAGTTACGACGGCATGGAGACCCGAGATGAACATTGGCGACACCGGCGCCTGTTGCGCGGTGACCGGCGCGGCTTCGCGGTTGAAGACGCGCCGTCCCGCAGTTCGCGAGGTCGGCGTGATCGCCCTTGCCGGGCCCGAGGACCTGCGCGCCGCCCCCGACACCGCGGGCACGCCGATGCCGGGGACAGAGATCCGCATCCTCGGTGAGAATCGTCGCGAGGATCGACGGAGCCGGCCCGGGTCCGATCCAAACGCACGAAGAGGGGAACGCGACGAGCAAGTGGGCTCTAGGCAGCTTCTTCCAGCCTCTTCAACTCGTCGAACATTCTGTTCTGGGCCTCGACGATTGGGCCAGGCCTCAGGTTCGGGTCGATGTGATACGCGCCCGGAACCTCGTCAATCAGATGGAACAGCCCTTCCGATTCGGCGATGGCCCTATTCGCTCGGGCATTAAAGATCGAGGATTGCCCAAGGATCAGCAACCCAACCTTTAGCCCCTTTTCTTTCGCCGCGTCCAAATGCGGCCGAAGGTCCGGATTCCGGAGGCCAACGACCTCCCGGATTGAAAGCACGGGATTGTCAGTGATATGCCGGAAAACATTTCTCATCGTATGTGGGGGCATATGTTCGATCCGCCGGAAGAAGGACGAGGATGCCCTCAGCTCCTTGTTCCAGAGATCACCGAGCCTCAGGTCGTGAGGCCCTATTCCGGAAGGATCCTGCAAAACCATGCTCTCGATGTGTTCACCGCAGTATGCGGCCATTTCAGACAGCGTCATTCCGGCGTACGAGTGGCCGCTGGCCCGGACTTTTTCTACCCCGGTGCGCCTGATAGTTGCCTGCACGACTGCACGGCCATTTTGCGCGGTGCGCAGATAAGGGCTTCTGCGGTGGCGATTATCAAGCAGCTGGACGCGCAGTGGCAGGTGCCGGTGTGTCGTAAATGTGACAAAAACCCGGCCCGATTGCGCGGTCGCGGCCGCTTCTCCACTGTAAAGATTACCTGTCGTCCACAGGCCGCCGAACTTCACCGTGGGAATATCCGATACAAGGGGCACTTCTTTGGTATCGGGTTCATATAGGAATATATCCCTGATCGACTTGCCATTGATCTTTGCCGCTAGACGCTCTCTGTAATACGGTGGTGTTCCGTCACGGGGAACGAGGTGTTCGCGACTAGCCTCACCCGTCGGGTAGGAACGCGTTCCGGAGCGGTCGACTATTTCGTGTGGCATAAAATCCATTCCTATACCAAAGGAGTTACAAACATTACCGGCATAACGAATTTCCTTCGTTTGCTCTCAATGATTGGACCTTCAAACTCCTCGTCAGAGGGTCTTTGGCAGCTGCCACTATGTCACGTGGTAGGGGAAGGGGCGTAGCAGAAGAAGCCAAAGGGACCAAACCCCCTGAGGTTCAATCATCACGTGGTGGGCGCCGGCGATCGGCAACCGGGGAGGGTAGCTTCACGCCGACACGCTTGAGTGCCTTCCAGACTGTACCCCCTCAAAGTCAAACCCCGTGTTTTTCGGGTTCATTCGGGATTAGGTGTACGTGGCGTTTCCCCTATTTGGGTCAAGGTCGGGCATTGAATCGGAGCATGTTGCTGCGACGCCCATGTCGGCAAGGCGAGAATGGCAGCGGGCGGAAGCAGACAAACGGGGCATTCCCCGGTCGCCAAGCTCGTCGGCCAGCGGTCTGAGCGGCTGAGGTGAGGGGCGTGGTCAGACCAAACGGGCTAAGCTTCACCGCGCAGTACCGGCGACCGAAAAGGGGGTCATCGTGGCCGAGGAGTCAGAGGTCGATCTCGTCGCGCTGCATGTCGGGAGCAACCACGTGCTCAATGCGGTCGGGGAAGCCGCTTTGGACTTCATCAGCCATGAGGACGGGCTAGCGGAGGCCGCGCCGGGTTGGGTCGGGTCCTCGCAGCTGGCGTTGGCCGAGCTCGCGGCACGGTGGGAGGCCCGGCACAACCAACACAAGCTCCAGGTCGGCGGGTTGGGGTCGCACGTGGCCGAGGCGATGGTGAACTATGCCACGATCGAGGACGGATCGGCCCGGGCGCTCAGGTCGGTGCAGGGGTAGGTGTAGCGGGTGGGGTCGCTGACTCCTTCTGACGTCAAGCGCTGGGATCTGAAAGCGATCCACACGGTGTTCGAGACGGCCGGCGGACGCGCGGATACCTTGCAGCGCTTGGGCGACAGCCTGCATCAGGCCCACAACGTTCTCGCTGACTGGCAAGGTGAAGCGGGGGACGCTTTTCGCGCTGACGTGGGCAAGATTCGCCGGGACATCGAAGCGGACGGCGCGGAATCCAAGCGTGTGGCGGCGGCGGTGTCGCGCGCCGAGACGGACGTGAGCGCGTGCAAGCGCGAGCTGGATGCCATCGAACGGGCCGCTGATGCTAATGGTTGGACCATCACGCCGGACTGGCGAATCGACATTGGCGACACGTGGATCGGGCGCGATCCAATCGAATTCGCCGCCGAGCAGCAGATGTTGCAGGACGACCTCAACGCCTGCAAGGTGCATGCCCACAGCGCCGACCACGAGCTGGCCACCGCTGTGGGCGCCACCGTCGGCGACGTCCCGCTGGATGCCGTGGGCCCCCCGCCAGGCGGTGCCCGACCGCCGCAAGGCCCGCCGAATCCTGCCCCCGGGGGCAAGCCACGAACGTGGCAAGACATGCTGTTGCCCGCTGGCCCCGCAGGTGCGGGGCCAGGCGGTGCCCCGCCGGCTCCGGCTGATCCGGCGGGCAAGCCCCCGTCGCTGCAAGACCTCTTGCTGCCTACCGGCAAGGATCAGCAGCCTGGCCCTGGTGACCAACAACCTCCACCTGGCAGCCTGCCAGACCTGCTGAGCCGGCTTCACCAACCCGTTGGTCTTGGCGCCCCGGCGCCTCAGTTGAAACCCGCAGACGTGGAGGGCTTCAAGGCGATGGCCCGCCAAACGATGATCCGCGACGGTGTGCCGCCGGATCAGATCGAGGCGCGCCTCAACGACATTGTTGGCCGCACCCAGCAGTGGATCGACAACGGTATGCCCAACTATGTTCCCCCCGAGCCCCAGCGCGCGCCGGCACCGGGATTCGCCGAGGGATTCGGTGACCGCTGGCGTGCAACCGAACAGGGGATCGAAAACCTCCTCGGGCAAGGAGGACCCGGAGCACCCGGCGTGCTCGAGTCATGGCAGCAGATGCTCAGGGGGACCGTTGCGACGGCCCAGAACCCGATGGGCGCGGCGATCGGAGAAGTCAAAAACGCGCTGGACTCACCTAGTCCGGCCTACTATTTGGGCGCTAAAGCTTCCGACGGCGCCTTCGCGCTGCCCGGGCTGCTGTTCGGTGGGGAGGGAGCCGCTGTTGAAGCAGGACTTCCCGCAGAAATCGTCACCGAAGGCGGTGCACCCTTAGCCGTTGTGCGCGGCTGGGACCCTACAGGAGGAATCCCGTGGGATGACTTCGCATCCCGGTTTGGCACCCCGGAATCGCGCAATTGGCCTTCGAATGATGGCTTTCCGCCAGGCTTTGTCCCCCAGCCCGCCCAGTTGCCCGAGGGTGCCATCATCGACCGGTTCGGGTCCGAGTACGGCCGCTATCTTGCACCCGATGGCACTCCTTTCGCAGATCGATCGTTAGCGCCAGAATCGGTCGGGGGGGATTACAACCGATACCTTGTGACCGGAAAGCCGTTGCCTCCGGGCTGGCAACTCGTAAAAGGACCAGTGCAACCGTGGTATGGCCAGACGCCGTCGCCTGGTGCCCTTCAATACATGATTTTGGGTCCAGATGGCGTGAAAGTGAGCGTAAAAGAACTGGTAGACAGGGGAATCCTTGATGAATATGGACCGCGACTTGGAAGATAAATCTGCGGAACTTCAAACTGAGATAGGTCGGTTGTCGGAAAAACTTGGGGTTCGTCCCATGCCCGTCGGGTTCCGAACAAACGATGGCCTCAATATCTATGTTGCCGACGACGGCTCATATCACTTCACTTTCTATGAGCGAGGAAAACCGGGCTTCGACCGAGTGGGAAGCCTCGATGACATTCTCTACTGGTACTGCGAAGGCGTTGTCACTCGTGAAGCAGCCAAACTGGTGGGAGACCGAGCAGAACGCTTCAAGTACGAGTATCAGGTATTGAGTCAATTCGATATTGGCTGGGCGAAAAGGCGGGTGCGTGAACTCGCCACTGTTTTCCGTAATGGCCAGCCAGAAGACATTTCCTTGCTTCCCGACATTGGCGAAGCGCTATGACTGGTCCGTATCTAATAGCCGTTGCGGGTGGAGACCGTCGACCGCGCCGATGAACGGCGGGTGGATGCTGTAGCCGAGCATGCGGCGGATGTCATCGGAGAGTGTCCGAGCGACTTCCCGCGACACCGACAAGGTGAAGGCCTCCATCGGTCGCAGCCACGGTTGGCAGTATTGGGCGGTGACGGCAAGACGCTCGCGGGTGGTGTTGTTGGCGCCTCCGCCATGCCAAAGGGTGCCCACGAAGAAGACGCACGAGCCGGCGGGCATAACGACAGGTAGCGCGTGATCGTCTGGGCTCGGCCGCCGCTTGCCCCAGCGGTGGCTACCGGGTATGACCACCGTGGCGCCATTGTCGGCGGTGAAGTCGTCGATCGCCCAGATCGTCGCAGCCGCCAGCGGTGCCCGCGGACGCGGAATCGGGTAGAACCCGTCGTCATGGTGAGTCAGTTGTGCGGTCTCTCCGGGCTGAATGTTGATGGCCTGCAACGCCGAAAGCAGATAGTTGGGCATCAGTAACCGATCCAGCACCGCGAGCACCCGGGGATTGTCGACAAGCCGGTCGCAAGCGCGCGTCCTGCTCAGCAGGCTATAGATGCGCTGGGTGCGCCGGCCCTCGAAAGAGTTGCGTCCGGTGTGCCCAAGCCAAGGGAGTACGACCTCACGGATTTGCCGGCACTGCTCGGGGCTGATCAGGTTCTCCCAAATGATGTAACCGTCGCGGTCGAGAGCCGCCAAGTCGGCCTCGACGATCGCGCTGTCGACCGAGCTTCCGCTGCCCAATGTCCGCTTGTACCGATGCGCCAGATCGCCCCTGAGGTCCTCCAGCGTTGTGAGGGACTCGTCGTCGATGTTCATTGGTATTCGTCCTTATCCCGCTGCCACGCCGACGACGTCGAGCAGCCAGCCCTACGTAGCGACGGCTCGTGGGATTATCTTCCCCTGCCCACACTAGGCTGAGTTCGACTCAACCCACAGCCGAAACGCGTTGGACGCGGTGGCCACCATGTGACGCCATCGCGTGTACTGGCCAGGCCCTGATGAAGAGAAATGGGTGGTGTTCACTCGCTTGCAGCCGCCCAAGTCCAATGCGATCGCACCATCTCGCAACGTGTTTGAGCCAAAGTCTTTACGCGGGAAAGGTTCTCGCGTTCCGGGGGCATCAATCGAACTTGTTCTGATATTGCGGGCAGTATGCCCCCGTCGCCACACCCATGATCTTGGCGATAGAGGTGTCGGCTAACTGCACGAGCGCCGATTTCGCATCGGCGAGGGTTTGCTCAAACGGGAACCCTTTAGAAAAGTCCCCACAAGTCGCATGCCCGATTTGGATCATCGTTTGGTCCGAGCCACTTGGCCAGGTGATGCCTTTGTCCTTGAGCGTTTGCAGGAAAACGTCATCCGCTGAGTCGGCATTCGCGATCGGGGCGGTGATGACTGCGATACCGCCCAGAACGGCAGCGAGAGGACCGGTCAATCGTGCGGTGTTCTTCATTCGTTGACTCCTCAGTGTCTGGCCGGACCCCGACAACTGATCCACGGTTAGTGAGAGTGGTCCATCGGTGGGTACAGACGGCAGCGTAGCTGGCCGGAGCTGGTGGCTCTACGGCCCAGGCCGGATCCACCGAACATCCGCCAAATTGACGGCGGCCGAGGCCAGCCTGTTTCGCACTTTGGTCGGCAGCGCGTGTTTTGCGAAGGCTGAAGGGTGAATCCGGCTAAACGACCGGTGCGTGTAGGTGCGTGGTGCCGGGCTCGTCAAGGTGCGCGAAGGGTGGCCGCCGTTTGAGCGTGACGGTCGCGCCGCGGGCGGGGGCGATCGTGACCGTGTGTCGTGCGACGCGTTCGGCGCGCCGGTTCGTCGGGAGCAGCCGCGCGTGGCGGAGCATTGTGCGCAGCACGATCCGCATTTCGACGAGCGAGAACGCGGCGCCGATGCAGCGTCTTGCTCCGCCGCCGAACGGGATCCACGTGTAGGTCCCGGCGCGGCTGTCGAGGAAGCGCTGCGGGCGGAACGTGAGCGGGTCGGGATATAGGTCGGGGCGGCGGTGCACCAGGGTGATGTGCGGAATGATGAGGGTGCCGGCGGGGATCGTGAGATCACCCAACGCGAAGTCCTCGGCGGCGAGCCGCCCAGTGATCGGGAACACCGGGCGCAGACGCATCGCCTCCTTGATAACGGCGTCGATGTAGTCGTCGTCGCCGGCGAGGGCCGCCGCCTCGAGGCGCGCGAGCTCGTCGGGGTGGCGGGTGACGCGCTCGAGGATCCACGCGAGCGTGGAGGCCGTGGTCTCGTGTCCGCCTAGCAGCAGTGTGCGCATCGCGTCACAGAGCTCGCTGTCGGGCATCGGTTTGCTGTTCGCGTCGTGGGCGCGCAGGAACATCCCGAGGACGTCGTCCTGGTCGAGGTCACCGCGGTGGCGCCGCTCGGCGGCCTCTTCGAGCACGATCGCGTCGACCGCGGCCATCGCGGCGCGGATGCGCGGGAAAGGACCGTCCCAGCCCTTGTTGCGGGCGGTGACGATCATCGTCTGCACGAAGAACCGCCGCGAGTTGCCCACGCGCATCAGCGCCAGTGTTGCCGCGCGCAGGCGCTCGACGCGGTCGGGGTCGGTGACGCCGAAGACCACGGCGATGATCACCTCCAGCGAGATCGCCTGCATATGGGAGTCGGCACGGGTCGGCCGTCCGTACGGCCAGCGCGCAAGCACGTCTTCGGTCTTGCGCTCCATGACGTTCTCGTACTCGGCAAGCGCCCGGGCGCGGAACGGCGGCAGCTGCATCTTGCGACTGCGCATGTGCTCGTCACCGTCGACGTTCGTCAGCCCGGTCGGGCCGAGGACGAGCGGATGCGGCGAATTCTTTGCAAGCGCGGCGCCGAGGCGCAGCACGCCGGTGTCGGCGCTGAACACGCGCTTGATGTCGTCGGGGTGGGTGAGGCACAGCCACGGCCGCGATGCGGGCATCGCCACGAGAAAGCGGTCGCCGAGCGACTCGCAGCGCCGGGCGAAGCGCTCGGGCGCCAGCCAGTACTCGGCTGCGTTGAGGAGCGCCGGAGTACGCAGCCGCGGCAGGTCAACCATCTGTTGTGTTATCGAGTGCGTCATTTGATAACATCAAAACATGCAGTCAATGGCGCTGTCAATCGCGCAGCTCGACCAAGGCCCGGCGCCGGGCGAGGACGCGACCGTCGACCGCGTCGCGGCGGCGGCGTTCGAGATGTTCGCCGAGTACGGGATCCGCCGCGCGACGATCGACGATGTCGCGCGCCGAGCCGGCGTCTCGAAGATGACCGTGTTCAGGCGCTTTCAGAGCAAGCAAGGGCTCGTCGGGGTCGTGATCGCACGCGAGATCCGTCGCGGCATGGCCGAGCTCGACCGTGTCTGGGAGCGTGAGCAGACCCTCGAGCAGCGGGTCGTGCTCGGCTTCTCGTTCGCCGTGAACTTCGTCCGCGGGCACGCGCTGTTCGACCGCCTGCTGCGCAGCGAACCTGAGTTGCTGCTGCCGCTGCTCACCATCGACGGCACGGTGGCGCTTGCGCTGTACCGCGAGTTGATCGGTCAGCGGCTGCGCACCGAAGTGCGCGCCGGACGTGCTGCGCCAGCCGACGTCGACCAGGCCGCAGAGGTGCTCGCGCGGCTCGCGATCTCGCTCCTCCTCACACGTGAGGGAACAATCACGCTCGACGACGACGAGACGATCGTGGCGCTCGTGCGCAACGTGCTGCTGCCGATGCTCGAGCCTCGCGACGGGTGATCCAGCCCCGCCGCCCCTCCAGCGCCTCCACCGGAATCCCCAAACGCGCGGCAAGACGTTCCACCGCAGCCGGTGATGCCGCAGCGACCCGTGCCGGCAGCCGCAGCAGCGTGCACAGTTGTACGGTGTATGTCGCCGGTAATCGAAGTGCCTGGCCAGTTCGTTGCGAACGTCCACTGGGCGGGCGGTGCCAGTTGTTGAACGTCGACCAAACCCCCTTTGACCAAACGCGACTCGGCAACGGTCACCTCCGAATGTCGCTCGTTTGGACACCTCAAGTTCGGCTGGCTTCGGCCGTCAGAAGTGGCCCCAACCCGGCCCGTCTCCATCTGGTCGCGCATTCGTGCGCCATGAGGGTTGGAGCTGGGGCGCCAGAAAGCAACGAAACAGGCGTCAAGACCATCGGCGTCGTCGGCGTCACCGCGCTCCCATTGCGACACAACGTGTTACGTCGCAATCGGTGGTACCGAATGCGTTACGGCAGCAGTGATTCCGGCCCGACGCGGACGGACGGGACCCCCAAACGGGTCCAGGTGTGAGAGTCGTTTCAACGGTGGGTGCAGACGGCGGCGTAGCTGGCCGGGGCCTGGTAGCCCAGGGCGGAGTGCCGCCGGTGGTGGTTGTATTCCTGCTTCCAGTCGGCGATCACGACCCGCGCGTGGATCAGGGACCAGAAGATGTTGATGTTGAGGCATTCGTCGCGGACGCGGGCGTTGAACGACTCGATGTATCCATTGCGCCAGGGCTGGCCGGGCGGAATGAAGGCCAGGTCGACGCGTTCGCTGGCCCAGTCGGCCATCGCGTCACAAGCCAATTCGGGGCCGTTGTCGCAGCGCAGCACGCTGGGATAGCCGCGGCTGGAAGCGAGGCGGTCGAGTTCGTCGATGAGCACCTCGGCGGTGATCGAGCGGTCGACCAGACCGCCCAGGCATTCACGGGTGTGCTCATCGATGACGGACACAATCTTGATCGGGCGGCCGTCGGTGGTGGCGTCGAACTGGAAGTCCACCGCCCACACCCTGTTTGGCGCATACGCGGTCGGCAGCGCCAGCGCGGTGGAGGTGCCCAGGCGTTTGCGCCGTCGGCGTTGCGGCACGCGCAGGCCCTCGTCGCGCCACAGCCGCTGGATCTTCTTGTGGTTCACCATCCAGCCCTCGGCACGGGCGTCGTGGTATGCGGGGCGAAACCCCCGGCGTGGATGGTCTTTCGCGTACTGGCGAAGCTAGCTCCGCAGCCTGGCATCGGGGTCGGCCGGGGTCGCTGCGGCTCGCTGATGGCGCTGGGTGGTTCGGTTCTGCCCGGTCACCCGGCAGGCAAACCGCTCCGACACACCCATCGCGGTGATGAGGCGGTGAACGGCTGCCCGCCGGCGTTCCGGGCTTAGAAGTTTCCCTTGGCGATCTCCTTCAACGCGGCCTTCTCCAATTCCGCATCGGCCAGCAGACGCTTGAGCGTGGAGTTCTCCCGCTCAGTTCCTTCAGACGTTTCGCGTCGTCGGCCATCAGCCCGCCGAACTGGTTACGCCAGCGGTAGTACGTCTGCTCCGACACCCCGAGCTCGCGGCAGACGTCCGCAATGTCCTTGCCTTCACCCAGCATCCGATCCGCGGTCGCCAGCTTGCGCACGACCTGCTCCGGATTGTGTCTCTTCCTCGTCGTCATCGTCATCGAGCCTTTCCTGCCCGCATCCTTGGGCAGCAAGACTCTCACTCGATCTGGATCAACCAAACGGGGTCAGGCCATGTCGACTACGTTCGTGCAAGTCCGCTGACGCTGACTCGGCAGCAGTTAGATCATTCTCTCGATCCTGCCTTTTTCACGTCGTGGTATTCGGAGCCCGATTCCGGTGCTTACACGCTGGTCAGGAGCGTTCGCCGGCTCAGACGTCGTAGTAGAGCGCGTACTCCGAACTGGGCCTATAGCTGTGTTAGCTGTGCGAGCGGTGCGAGAAACACGCTGGTCAAGGCTTCAAGCTGTGCGAGCTGTGCGAGCTGCTGCCAATTGTGCTGCGGACTGACTGCGGACTGGCGGTGCCGGGCAGCTCCACATGGCTCCCAGAAGCAAAGGACTTTTGGGGTCCAACGTCCCTTATGGTGATCCCGGCCAGCCGGAGAAGGTAGAGCCACCATGACCGCGCCGATCCCGCCAACCACCGTCAAACCCCGACCGCCGAGCCAGCGGCCCCGACCGGAGGGTCCGGCCATCAGGCGGGCGGTGACGGAGGCGTGCGCGATAGCGCTGTGGGAGGTCTCGCCCAATCGCATCCGCGAGTTGTCTGGGCTCCCCGAGCTGAGTGACGAGCTGATTCAGCACCGGATCGACATGCTCTTACAGTCTGGCGCGCCGTGGTTGTTCGAGGACGGGGCCCGTAGGTTGCGGAAACGCAAGCCGCGCTGATCCACCCCCCAAAACCCGCCCCGCGCGACCACTTCCAGCTCGGGGCGGGTTGCTGTCACCAGTCCAGACCGTCGTCATCGTCGTTGTTACAGAAGCTTCTCGACGAAGATTCGTGTCTCCAACATCGCCAGCCGGTCCTCGTCGACCACGAACGTCAGCTTGTACAAACGCGAGTCCTTGTTCAGCCGCCCGTCCTCCAAAAACACCTCATCGACCAGCTTCGCCATGTAGAGGCGGTCGGCGTCCTCGGACGTCACCCGATGCACCGCCGAGCGGGACAAACCCAGCTCCGCGGCAATCGCGCGCACCGACCGGCCCTCCCGGTGCAGCGCCAGAATCTTCCCGGCCGTCGTGTCATCCATGAACGCCAGCATGACACCGCCGGGACCAAACGCCGCAGTGGTGGCAGTCATTACGCCGAATGCATCCCGCCCCAAGCGGCGAAGCACGCTTCGTCCCCATCTCGCCGCTACCCACGTTGTGAGATTCCTATGAAACTATTGAGTTTGTTATTGGTTATTCGCGGTCTCTATTAGTATGTAACGCGCTGGTTACCATATCTGATGGTCTGATGGTGGCCAGGCGTGGAGGCAGCGATGTCGTATGTAACCGCAGCACCAGAGATGTTGGCGGCGGCGGCAGCGGATTTGGCGACTATTGATTCGTCACTGAGCGCGGCCCACACAGCGGCGGCAGCCCCGACCTTTGCGTTGGTGCCCGCGGCCGCCGATGAGGTGTCAGCGAGTATCGCGCACCTGTTCTCCCAGCATGCCGAGGACTATCAGGCGCTAGCCGGGCAGGCGGCCGCGTTTCATGAGCAGTCATCCAACACTTGAATGCGAGTGCCCGCTCGTATGCCAGCACTGAGGCCGCCAACACCTCGTCATTGCGGTCATTGAATGCGAGTACAGGATCGCATGCCAGCGCTAACGCCGGGGCGCAGAACCTGTCACTGCTACCAGTGAACGTAACTTTCGACGAAGCGTTAGTCTTGCTGCTCTTCCTTATCACAGGTCAGTTGGAGTTAGCCTTGCCGCTCTTGCTGCTCTTGCATCTCGGGGTGACGTTCTGAATCCAAGCTTGAGGGCTTATCAGTAGGGCTGTCGCGTGTCCCACAGCCGTCCCAAACCGTGCATTTTCGCTGGTCAACGGCTTAAGTTTGCGCGAATCGCGCGTTTTCGCGTCTACTTCGGAGGGGGAGGACCAATCCGGCACGGACTTGTCCGTTGGCGACAGCTGAACATCCGACCCGGCTATCCGTGGCTACGTGCATTTGTACTGGTAAGCGGCATGCGAGGGGAAGGGCAGCTAACTTCGGAAAATTTTCCAGAGGTTGACTTGGCGGGTTTGCTGGCGGTTGCGCCCGTGTCCGGTCGGGTGTGGTGATCGGCGGCCGGTGTTTGCTGGCGATTGGGCCGTTTTCCCTGGTCGCGCCCCCCAAGCCACCCTCTTTACCTCGACAGGTGCGCTGGCGGCCACCCAACCCGGCGTGACTGCGCGACCGCCCAACCAGACGACCGGACGCAGATCCCGGCCATCGCCCGGCAGTACCGTAATCGCCGCCAGAGCAACGCTAAGACACGAACGGCCCCACCGTGGATCCTCGTATGTTTGCAGCAGCGGCGGATCGCCCGCGAACAGCAGCGGCGGCAGAGAATGGAGGAATCATGAAAACCGTTCTTCAAATGGCGGCAACATCGCTTATCGGGCTTGTGGTCTTCGGGCTGCTCGTCTTCTGGCCGGCGGGCACCTTCGATTACTGGCAGGCATGGGTTTTCATCGCGGTGTTCGCCGCGCTTTCGTTGATCTCCACCGTCTACCTGGGCGTGAAGAATCCCGATGTGCTTCGGCGGCGCATGCGCTGGGGCCCGACGGCCGAAACCAGACCGGTGCAGAAGGTCGTCACGGCCGGGGTGTACGTGGTGTTCACAGCGCTGCTGGTCTTCAGCGCCCTGGACCATCGGTTCGGCTGGTCGCACGTGCCGGCGGCGGTCTCCTTGAGCGGTGATGTTCTCGTGGCGCTCGGACTCGGGATCGCCATGCTGGTCGTCATTCAGAACAGCTATGCGGCAGCCACCATCACGGTCGAGGCGGGTCAGACAGTGGTGTCCACCGGTCTGTACGGACTTGTGCGGCACCCGATGTACAGCGGAGGGATAGTGATGTTGGTCGGCATTCCCCTCGCGCTCGACTCCTACTGGGCGCTTGTCGCGCTCCTTCCAGTCCCCATCGGACTCGCCTTCCGCATCCTCGACGAGGAAAAGGCGCTCGTGCAGGAGCTGGACGGATACGGCGAATACATGCGGGATGTGCACTACCGGTTGGTGCCCCATGTGTGGTGATCTCCTGAACCCTCTGCACCGCAAAGCATGCGCGTGCGACGGGGGTGCCGATCCCGCGCGAGTTGACGCTGCTGTTGTCGGCGTCGGTGCAGCGTTTCGGCACCGAGTACATGGTCACCAATGGTCACGGCAAGCCCTGTCCGCCCTGGGCTATCGAGCGGGCGATGCGCGCCGTTAAGGGCGCTGTCGACGGACTGCCGGAGGGGTTCAGCTTCCATGATCTGAGGCACTACCTCGCGAGTCTGTTGATTGCGTCGGGCGCCGACATCAAGACCGTGCAAGCGCGGCTGCGGCACGCCACCGCCAGCACCACCCTGGACACCTACGGGCACCTGTGGCCCGATGCCGACGAGCCCACCCGCGCCGCTATCGGTGCGGTCATCAAGCAGAGGATGGAGAATCGCGCATGACCGCCGACGACGCCCGCACCTGGCGGGACCTTGCCGACCAACTCACCCCCGAACAGATCGCCTTCTACGAGAAAGCGGAGCGCGAAGTCCGGGAGAAAACCGGCGAGAGCGCCGACGCATTCTGGCTGCTGGACTGTGCCCGGCACGATGCGGAAAGCAACATGATCAAGAACGTCATGGACATCGACCCGCCCCCCGACGCGGAACTTCCCGCCTTCGGCGACGTCCAAAACGGCAGGCTGGTGATGACCTTTGAAGGCACCAAACGCCACGTTCTTGATATCGGCGTAGGCAACGCTGAGGTCCCCGAACTTCCCGACGACGAATATCCCCCGACCACGGCGAGTGTCGATGTGGATCTAGTGATCATTGGTCAGCAGTACAGCGACGGCACCGCCGACCGAAGCATCCTCGTGGTTCCGCTGACCAGTGACGACGAGCCCGATTTCGTCCCTGGGGATTGCACTTA
Organism: Mycobacterium sp.; assembly: GCF_052145595.1. Taxonomy (GTDB): domain Bacteria; phylum Actinomycetota; class Actinomycetes; order Mycobacteriales; family Mycobacteriaceae; genus Mycobacterium. Next base: position 17,028 of record NZ_JBKQOI010000196.1, read on the forward strand.
CTGCGTCTCCCTGGACGAGGCCGAATTGGATGCCGATGGTGCCCGCCGACTTGGCCAAGCGTTGATCGATGCCGCCGACGAACTCGACCAGTTGAGCGACCCGGAATCTGCTGCGGACTGACTGCGGACTGGCGGGCTGCCGTGAACGCATCACCGCAGGTCAGCATGGTTAGCTGGTTTATACGTCGTAGTAGAGCGCGAACTCGTACGGGGTCGGCCTGAGGTTGACCGGCGCAATCTCGTAGTTGCGCTTGTAGTTGATCCACGTCTCGATCAGGTCAGGCGTGAACACGCCTCCCTCGGTGAGGTATTCGCTGTCTTCCTCCAGACGGTCGATCACAGCGGACAGCTGGGTAGGAGCCTGCGGGATTTCCGCGGCCTCTTCTGGCGGCAGCTCGTAGAGGTCCTTGTCGATGGGCGGAGGCGGCTCGATCTTGTTCTTGATGCCGTCCAGCCCGGCCATCAGCATGGCAGAGAACGAAAGGTACGGGTTGCCCGACGAGTCGGGGCAACGGAACTCCAGCCGCTTGGCGTTCGGGTTTCTGCCGGTGATCGGGATACGCACGCACGCCGAGCGGTTGCGCTGGCTGTAGACCAGGTTGATCGGGGCCTCATAGCCGGGAACAAGGCGCTTGTAGGAGTTGACCGTGGGGTTGGTGAAGGCCAGCAACGAAGGCGCGTGGTACAGCAAACCGCCGATGTAGTGGCGGGCGGTGTCCGACAGACCCGCGTACCCCTCCTCGTCGAACATCAGCGGGATGCCGTCCTTCCACAGCGACTGGTGGCAGTGCATACCGGAGCCGTTGTCGCCGAACAGAGGCTTGGGCATGAACGTCACGGTCTTGCCGGCCTGCCACGCGGTTTGCTTGACGATGTACTTGTACATCTGATGGTCGTCAGCCGCGTGCAGCAAAGTGTTGAACTTGTAGTTGATTTCGGCCTGGCCGCCGCCGCCCACCTCGTGGTGGCCCTTCTCCAGGGCAAACCCGGCGTTGGTCAGGTGGGTGAGCATCTCGTCGCGCAGGTCGACGTAGTGGTCGGTGGGGGCTACCGGGAAGTACCCGCCCTTGGGGCGGACCTTGTAGCCGAGGTT
>NZ_JBKQOI010000197.1:0-3661 GCF_052145595.1 Mycobacterium sp.
TGCACGCTCACCACCAGCCCCGGTGCACGGGCCTTCTACAACCAACATCGCAACACCGGCGACACCCATCACCAAGCACTCCGCGCCCTCGGCAACCGCCTCGTCGGCATTCTCCATGGCTGCCTACGCCACCACACCCTCTACGACGAACACAAAGCCTGGGCACACCGCACACCAGCAGCCGCTTGACACTTAAATCCCTGGGATGTCTAGCCACCCTTTCGGTGACCAAGCCCATCGATAGGGTCGTTGGGATGCGCGGTCAGGGGCGTCGTTTCCACGGTCATCCAGGCCTGAAGGGGTAGCGATTGCAGGATCGCCGTCATCGTCGCAGCGTCCGAGGCGCGCCACAGCCCCAGCGCACGTAGGTCCCCCGACCAGGACGGCAGTACCCACAGCCGCTCGAGATATCCCTGCTCGGCGAGCTCGCGAGCACGCTCAGCCTCGCGGGACATGGCGTCGTCGACGACCTCCGTCGGAACGCTCTCCGGGACATTGACGATGATTGTCGTAAGGAACTCCATCACCTGACCTGGGCCTTGTTCCACCGTGCCGGTTCGCCCTGCCGGATCATTGGGGTGAGCCGCCAGCGCCGTCACATCATCGGTACGCCAGACCCGCAGTGGCATCGAGGCGAGCACCTCCTCGAGTTGGTATTCGTACGCGGCGGCGAACAGGCCGAGAGTGCGCCATTCGCCCGGCTGCAGCGGCGGGCGCCACAAGCGCAGTAAGTGCCCCTGCTCTGCCAGCTCGCGGGAATGCGCGGCCTCCCGGGTCCGGACTTCGTCGACAGCCTCCGTTGACGTCCCATCGGGAACATGAGTTGTCATGCTGACCAGGAATTCCATAAGACTCCTTGAAATACGTTGTGGTCGAAGCGGATTTACGACGTCGTGGGCACCGTCTGTTCGCACGGCACCGAAGGCTCGCTGCCTGTGAGCCGGTCCGACGTGTGTCGGACGACCTGCACAAATACAGTGTCAGACGCGGGACCGAAATTGGGTACACCAAGGGAGATCTTCATGACCGCCGATCATGCCTTGCAGCAACCGCGGGGCACGCCGCAACGAGTCGCGATCATCACCGGAGCCTCGCAAGGAATCGGAGCCGCACTGGTCGACGCGTACCGCGAACTCAACTATGCGGTAGTGGCGAATTCACGATCGATCAGCCCCGCCGACAATCCAGGCGTGGCCGCCATCGCCGGTGACATCGCCGAACCCGCGACCGCTGACCGCATTGTGACCACCGCGATCGAGCGGTTCGGACGGGTGGACACGCTAATCAACAACGCCGGCGTCTTTGTCTCCAAGCCGTTCACCGAGTACACCGTGGCGGACTACGAATTCGTCACCGCCGTGAATCTGACCGGGTTTTTCCACATCACCCAACGCGCCATCGCGCGCATGTTGGACCAGGGCGAAGGCGGCCACGTGGTCAACGTGACCACCACGCTGGTCGAACAGGCCAACTCTAGGATCCCCGCCGGGTTGGCCGCACTGACCAAAGGAGGCCTGGCCGCGGTCACCAAATCGCTGGCAATTGAGTACGCGCACAACGGAATCCGCGTCAATGCCATCTCCCCCGGCCACATCGCCACGCCGATGCATGCCGACGATGACTCGGCCGCGCTGGCCGCCATGCATCCGCTGGGGCGGATGGGCTCCGTCGCCGACATCGTCGAGGGAGTTCGCTATCTGGAGGCCGCGACCTTTGTCACCGGCGAGACTCTGCACATCGACGGCGGCCAGAGCGCGGGACACTGAGACGTCGCATAGCTCCCGGGGAGGGCTCGGTTTCGACAACCAGCACATCGGCCTCAACCCGGGCGGGTTTTGGTTTAGGTAGACGCACCGCTCTTTTTGTGGGCCACGCGACGCTCAAATGGTGAGCCGACTCGGCCGGACGCTGCGAGCCGGCTACGTCAGCCCGTTCATCCCGTTTAGGCCGTGGCTCCCAGATCCATTGCGATCTGGGAGAGCAACGCCAGGAACACCCCAGCACTACCATCACCAAAGGAGGGTTGGCTGGTGCCGGGCGCACCGGTGAGCAGACCGGCCGACGGGTCGATGTCGAGGAAGGGAGCGGTCACCGGATACCCGTTGAGGGCGCCACCCAGGATGGTGGTGGGCGCTAAGGCGACGTCTTCCAGGGCCGTCAGGTAGTTGCCGCTGCCCACCGCGTTGACGATGTCTTGGCTGACGCCCGCGAACGCGGTGAGGGCAGCGGTCGGTGGGGGCAGCGGAAGAAGTGTTAGGTACAGCAACACCGTACCGTCGTGGCCCAAGTTGCTGATATTGGTCGTAATGTCCCCGAGGACTGTGTTGAGGGATTCCAACAGCGGTAGGCCGCCATTAATCAATGGCGATACAACCGTGCTGTTGTACAGGTACGTCAGCGCATCGAAGACGTCTCCCTGCTGGAGGAAACCGTTGGCGGTTTGCAGCGTGGCGGGCAGATTCTGAAGGATGGGCATCAGGGCCTGGCCGGTGCCTTGCAGCCCCGTGCCGAGTATCTGCGCGTAGCCCATCTGGTTTGTGATGATCTGCGACAGGACCGGGAAGGGGTCGGCCTGGAAATCTGCCAACAGCGCCTGCAGGTTTGCTGAGGTGGTGTTAAACAGCTGCACTGGCCCGGTGACCGGGAATTCCTGGGGCGGGAGAGCCACCAGCGCACCGACGTTGAGCAGGTCGAGGTTGATGGTGTTGGCCACTCGATTGAGGTCGCCCGCCAGGTTGGCGAGGTCGGTCTTCACGGATGCGGCGAGTTGAATCACACGCGGCGCAAGGTGAAGTGGTGATGCAGTCGCCGCAGTGCTGGCGACCGCGCGCGCCCCGGCGGCCGCGCCATTACCGATCAACCCGGTCGCTGCCGGGGCCCCCTCGGCGGTCGTAATATCCGCGCGAAGCGCGCCGGTACCAGACAAGATCGGGCCCGGCCCGCCGGTCCCAGGCGCGCCGTTGCCGATCAATGGGTGGCCCAACAGCGTCTGAGTGGGCGCTTTCACCACGCCCAGCAAATCCTGCCGCACGGTCTGCAACGGCGAAACGCTCGCCGCCTCGGTGGCCGCATACGAACCCGCAGCCGCGTTCAACGCCTGCACGAACTGGGCGTGAAACGCCGCCGCCCGCGCACTGAGCGCCTGATACTCCTGGGAATGCGCCCCGAACAACGCCACGATCTGCGCCGACACCTCATCAGCGGCCGCGGGCAGCAACCCTGTCACCGGGATCGCCGCCGCCGCATTGGCCGCGCTGATCGTCGAGCCGAGATTGGCCAAATCCGTTGCCGCCGCTGTCACGATCTCCGGGGCCGCCATCACAAACGACATAAGGCACATCTTACGTCATGACCAATAAGCCAAGCCGAACTAGCCAGCGCCCTGCCGACGCGACCAGTCGGCACCATCGCGTTGTACGGCGATCCGCGGCGGAACACTCCACGCTTCCCCGAGATATTCTGTGCTGTTTCTCCGGCCCTGCTCCGCAACCCGGGTGGTTGCTCGGTCGCCTTCGGGGATGGCATGAACGCCTGGGAGAAGCGGTGGCCTGCGCTAACGCTTGCTCCCCCGGGAGGACTCGAACCTCCAACCCTTCGGTTAACAGCCGAATGCTCTGCCAATTGAGCTACAGGGGATTAACCCGATCGCGGGACGACTCTA
>NZ_JBKQOI010000198.1:0-78632 GCF_052145595.1 Mycobacterium sp.
CACTTTCTGCAGCGTCATGGGCCGGACGTATCCGCCGATCAGCGTGCGGTGCCACCACGCCCGTTCGCGGCGCAGCTCGGTCAGTGTGGTGAAGCGGTACCGATAGAGCTGCGCGCGCACATAGCGTGGCGGTGCATCCGGGAAGGGATTGCGTCGCAACAGGCGCAGCGCCGGCCGATCGTTGCGCAACAGCCGCTGCAGCAGCGGCGTCAGCCACGGCTGGGCATAGCCCGGCGAGATTGCCGCGAACCACATCAGCCAGTCCAGGCGCAGGTGATACGGCGCCCACTGACGGGGAAGCTTGCGCAGCGCACCGGGCTTGCCTTTGAATTCGTATTCCTTCCAGACGGTCTGCGGGGTGAGCCTTTCCTCATCGGTGCCCTCGATCACCACCTCTCGCCGGGAGCGGCCGATGCTGCCGAAGGCGCCGTAGGTGTTGACCAGATGAACTGGGTTGAACGACATGTTCATTCGCTGTCGCGAGGAGAGCATGTTGCGCACCGGCCAGTAGCTCAATAACAGCACCGCGCCGGTGAACGCAATCACCAGCCCGGCGAACCACAGCGGCGACGGCGGCCACGCCGGGTGCGCGGGAACCGGCAGCAGAGTGGCTGCCGACGAGTCGTCGATGGCGCTGAACGCCAGAACGATCGTCAGCCAATTGAGCCAGGCGAAGTTGCCCGACGCCACCAGCCACAGCTGGGTGACCACGACGAACCCCGCGGCCACGCCGGCCACCGGTTGCGGCGCGAACAGCCCGAACGGGACGATCAGCTGGGCGAAATGGTTGCCCGCCACCTCCACGCGGTGCAGCGGCTTGGGCAGGTGATGGAAGAACCAGCTCAACGGCCCCGGCATGGGCTGGGTCTCGTGGTGGTAGTACAGGCACGTCAGGTCGCGCCAGCACGGGTCGCCGCGCAACTTGATCAGGCCGGCGCCGAACTCGACCCGGAACAGCAGCAACCGCGCCATCCATAGCGTCAGCATCGGCGGCGCCACCCGGTCGTTGCCGAGAAAGACCATCAGAAACCCGGTCTCGAGCAGCAACGACTCCCAGCCGAACGCATACCAGGCCTGCCCGACGTTGACGATGGAAAGGTAGAGCACCCACAGCGTCAGCCACATCAGCATCGCGGCCCACAGCGGCGCCAGGTCGGCCACCCCGGCGACGATGGCAGCCGCCAGCGCCGCGCCGAGCCAGCAGACGCCGGCGAACAGCCGGTCGGAATAACGCAGATGAAAGACGCTCGGCGTTCTCCAAAACGACTGTCCGGCCAAAAACCGTGGTATCGGCAGTATTCCGTGCTCGCCGAGCAGGGCCCGGAACTGTAGTGCGGCCGCGACGAACGCGATCAGGTAGATGGCCGCGACGCCGCGCTCGAGCACCAGTCTGCCCAGCGAGTATTCGGGTGCCGAGAACCATCCCATGGCGATAACTCCTTGGACGGTGGCGTTCATACGGAGCTGTATAGCCAGTCAACCAGCAGGAAAACCGGTAGCCAACAGCCGAATGTCATTCGTTACGAGGTCGGCGCACCCACTCGGGCACGGTGATTACCGAAGCGGCGAGCACGGCAAGCGAAATCAGTGCCAGCAGTTGCACATTCGCGGAATGGCCGGCGTAACCGCCGACCGCCCGCCACGGATGCCGAGAGAGTGCCGCCCCGGCCAGAATCAGCCCGCCCGCGCTCAGCCCGATCGTCACACCGTCGCGCCACGGCTGCCGATGGCGCAGGACGTACCGCAGGGCGAGGGCGGCGCCGACGACCACCACCCCGGCCGCGCCCGCGATGACCGCCCCGGCCGCCAGCACCGCGACCGCCGCCCAGGGCCCCGATGTCCATGGTCGTGCGGGCTCGTCGCCGTCACGCCCCCGCCGGGTGCGCCACAACGCGAGCATGGCCAGCAGCGGCAACAACGCCAGCCCCACCGCCAGCCCGGCCCGGTAAAGCGCGTTGGAGGCGAAGGTCAGCGTGATGGTGCCCGGGTTCCCCGCCGGCACCACCCAGCCCTGCTGCCACCCGTTGACGGCGACCGGTGTCAATCGGGCCCCGGTGCTGGTGCGCGCCACCCAGCCGGGGTTGATGCTTTCGGGGATGACCAGCACCCGGGAGGTGGCCGACGCGGGGGCGCGCACCTCGCGACGACTCGGACCCCACGCTCCGGTGGTGGCGCGAACCGGCGGGGGGCCGGTGTCTTCGGGTAATTCGGCGACACTCGGTGTTGACAGCTGGGCTCCGTCCACGACGAACTGAGCGCCCGGGCTGATCAACAGCTCCTGCTGGCCCGCCGGCAGCGCGATCGGCTCGTGTTCGCAGGCCAGCGCCCGAACCGGTTCGCCATCCAGCAGGGCGCCGACGGTGGTGTGGATCGAGGTATGCACGAACCGGCCCGCGACCGCGATGACCGGGCCGTGCTCGCAGTCGACGGTGATCTCACGGATGCGATTGCGGGCGGCGTCGGCGGGCGCGATCGGGTTGCCGTCGGCGCCCAGCACCGCGACGTCGGCCAGCCCTGGCGGCTTGAGTTGGTCGAAGCCCAGCGCGTTGCGGTCGATGATGTCTTCCCAGTCGAGCAGGCTGACGCTGACGGTGTCGGTCACCCGGGGTTTGAGTGACAGGGTTTGCGGTTCGCTTGGCTTCAACTCACGCACTTGTGGGCCGTCGCCCAGGTTGACGGCCACCATCGTCGGGTGCGCGGGCAGCGTTGACCGGGTGGGAACCAGGCGCAGCCCGGTGACCTCGGTGGGCCGCGGCAGCGTCAGGGTCAACGTGGGCGGGGTCTTGTGCTGCACCACCCGCTGTGGCGCGGTCCACGCGGTGGCCGGGTCGCCATCGGCGGCCGCATAGGCCGAGCCCAGGACGTCCACCACGTCGGAATCACCCTGGGCCCGGGTGGTGTTCGGCTCGGCGATCAGATCGGCCAGTTTGGGTCCCTGCCGCGGCCGCACCCACACCGTCGGCGTGACCGACACCGGGGCCGCCACGGTCAGCGTGCGGCTGAAGTTGACCGGCTCCTCCGGCGCCAGCGCCATCGACGCCGCGCAGCGCACGCCGTCGGGTGCCCGGGCGCAGCCCGGCCTGCCGAGCAGTTCCGATCCCAAGTCCCAGCCGGCGATCGCCGAACCCGCCGGCGGCCCGGGCACCTGCACGGTGTGCCGCAGGCTGACCGGGTGGGCGAATCCGGACGCGTCGTACTGGGTGATGGACAGATCGGTGATGCCGAACTGCACGCCGGCGGACCCGTCGTCGGTGCCGGCGGCGGTGAGCCGCACCCAGGGGGTTTCGCCGTAAGGCAGCGCCGCGGTGAGCGGCTTGCCCGGCTCGTCGAACCGCAGGGTGGTGCTGCCGGTGGCGGTCTCGATCAGGATGCGGCGAACCTGGGCGCCGACAGCGGTGGCGCTCGGCGTGACGGTGATGGCGCCGTTGGTCACGGGGTGGTCGAAATCCACCCGCAGCCACTGCCCGACGGCGGCCTGCAGTGCGTTGGACACCCACGCGGTCGCCGAGTCACCGTCGATGGCGGCGGCGGGGGAGGTCGCCGGTGCGACGTCGGGCATCGCTGTGGAATCCGATGACGAGCTCGACACCGTAATCCGCCCGCCCGTCCAGGCGCCGAATACCGTGTTGGCGCCCGGGACCGGATAGTCGGGAACTCGGTTGTAGGTACGGCGGGCGTCACCGGAGGCCCGGATCGCCGACGAGTGCTCGTCGACGCGGCCGTAGTCGGTCTCGCGGGCCACCGGGGTATCGGTCACGGTGATGTTGGGCGCCGGCAATCCGGCCTCCCGCGCGTCCGCGGTCATCAGCACCGGGCCCAGCGGCGGCCCGCCCAGCAGCCGTCGCCGCTCGTCGAGACGCAGCAGCACCTCCGGCCCGCCCTCGACCCGGGCGAGCCCGTCGGTGTCGACGAAGTAGGGCGCGCCGGGGTCACCATCAACGACGACGCGATAGATCACTCGGTAAATCTCGACGGCCGGGTATCGCGGGCGCAGCCCGCTGTCGGCGACGAAGCCCGCCAGCGTGCCGGGTCCCACCGGTGCGCCGAACTGCGCCACCTTCCGCAGTCGCGGCGAGCCTTCGATGGCGCGGTGCACCAGGATGGGGCGTGCCGAGCGCGACGTATCGGGATCCAGGTCGTTGCGCAGCACCACATAGGAAATGCCTTGGCGGGCAAGGGTATCGGCTAGGCCAGCCGAGGGTTGACCGGCCGCGAACAGGCGTTGCACCGAATCCAGCGCCCGGATGGTCTGCGGCGGGGTCAACGGGATCGAGTCGTGCACCCCCCACGGGCTGCTCCCGAGCACTTGCAGCGGCTCGTCGTGGCTGGTGCCCCACACCTGGGTGGCGAACGGCGCTCCCGGGACCACCAGCACGCGTCCGGGAGCCGGTGTCCCCGTGTTGTTTTCGTCGAGCCACTCGGCGGCTTCGTGCCAGTACTTCGGTATCGCGGTGAACGCGCCCGGCGGCGTGAGCCGACCCGTCCACGCCAGCGAGGTGCTGACCATCAACGCCGTCAGGACCACAACCGCTACCGCGACCCGTTTGTCGCGCTCGGGGTGAGCGAACGCGCGCAGCCACACCGACGGCGGCGCGCAGCCGGGAAGGGGTACCCGGCCCAGCAGCTGCGCGATGCCCAGCACGATCGGGATCCTGATCACCGACCCCAGCTTGTGCACGTTGCGGAAGGGCGCTCCACCGGCGTCCAGGAACGCCTGCACCTGGTGGGCCAGGGGCGAGCCCAGCCCGCCGCTGTAGCCGGCGGCCATCAACACCACCCCGGCCAACAGCATCGTCACCAGCCGTCCCCGGGCCGGCATCCCGGGGCTGGCCAGCCCCGCCAGCCCGGCCGCCGCGACCAGGCAGGTGCCCAGGATGGCCGCCGATCCGGTGACCAGTGGCGCGCCCGCGGTGGCGGTCGGCGCCACGAACGGGGTCCAGCTGTCGGTGCCGCGCAGTATCTCGGTCAGTGACGACCATTGCGTTGTCACGCCGGAGGATTCGATGAAGTCCAGGAAGGGGGGACTGACGTGGCGCAGGCAAACCAGCGCGACGATCCACCACAGCGTGGCCAGGCACAGGGCCAATACCCACCACGCGGTGTAGCGCCACCACAACCGGTTCGGCCGGTGACTTGCCCACCAGATCACCGCGGGCAGGCAACCGGCCAGCGTCGCGATGGCGTTGACCGCGCCCATCAATGCGACGGCGAACCCGGCCTGCGCGGCGAGGGCGCGCACCGACCTATTTGTCCCGTCCGTCTTCGCAGCCCGCAACGCCAGGATGGTGGGCAGCAACACCCACGGCGCCAGCATCATCGGCAACGTTTCCGACGAGATGGATCCCAGCGTGGTCAGCACGCGCGGCGACAGGGCGAACGCCGCCGCGCCGATCACGCGTGACGCCGGGCTGCCGATGCCCAGCGCCTCGGCGACCCGCAGCAGGCCCCAAAAGCCGACGCTGAGCAGCAACGCCCACCACAGCCGCTGGGTCACCCATCCGGGCACTCCCAGCAGATGGCCGACCAGGAAGAAGGTGCCGTGCGGAAACAGGTAGCCGTAGGCCTGGTTCTGCGTCTGCCCGAAGGGCAGTTCGCTGTTCCACAGGTTGGTGGCGCGGGCCAGGAAACGCAATGGGTTGACGGTGAGGTCGAGTTTGGTGTCCGGGGATATCTGCCCGGGGGATTGCGCAAACGTCAACACCAGCGCGGTGGCCCCGACCAACAGCAACCACCGGCGGGACAGCGGCGGGGCCGGGGCCGGTCCCGCAGGCTGCGCCCGCGTCGCCCCCGCCGCGCGGCTAGCTACGGTTGCCGTACTCGACCCGGTTGAGCACTGACGACTGCGGATCGCCCCCGGGGAGTGGCGGCTTTGTGTCCTGTTGCACCATCAGAGTGATCCCGAAGATCGCGGCCGCGCCCAACAACAGACCAACCACCACGCTCGCAGCGGCGGGCGCGATGATCCGGTTCATCGATTGCTCCTAGCGGTTTTGCGGGGGCTTGCAGGGGGGTTTGCGGGGGTTTGCGGTCGTGCGCTGCAACCTAGCGCCAACCTAGCAGAAGCGCCGTCACGCGCCCCGGATCCGAAGGCCGGGGCCCGGCCGTGAAAACATGGCCCGATGCCTTTTCCGCGCGCCCTGGCCGTGCTCGCCGCCGCTTCGGCGCTGGTGGCAGGTTGCGGCCACCATGCCGCACGGCCTGCAAGCCCCTCGTCGACCACGGCCAGCAAGCCGGCGGCCGCGCCCGCGCCGCCGGTGTGCGGGGACCCGACCGCCATGCCGATCCGCGACAAGTTGGCCCAGCTGCTCATGGTGGGCGTGAAGAACGCCGACGACGCCCGGGCCGTGGTCAACGGCTACCACGTCGGCGGCATTTTCATCGGAAGCTGGACCGACCTGTCGATCTTCAACGGCCCGCTGGCCGACATCGCGTCCAAGGCGGGGCCGCTACCGCTGGCGGTCAGCGTCGACGAAGAGGGTGGCCGGGTGTCGCGGTTGCGCGCGCTGCTCGGCCCGGCGCCGTCGCCCCGGGAGCTGGCGCAGACCCAAACGGTCACCCAGGTTCACGATTTGGCGGCCGACCGCGGCAAAAAGATGCGTGACCTGGGCATCACCATCGACTTCGCCCCGGTCGTCGACGTCACCGACGCCCCGGACGGCGTGATCGGGGACCGTTCATTCAGCGGCGATCCCAATACCGTCACCGCCTACGCCGGGGCCTACGCGCAGGGTCTGCGGGACGCCGGGCTGCTACCGGTGCTCAAGCATTTCCCCGGTCACGGGCATGGCTCGGGTGATTCGCACCAGGGCGGGGTGGTCACGCCGCCGTTGAGCGACCTGCAAAGCGTTGACCTGGTGCCTTACCGGACGTTGGTGACCGCGGCCCCGGTCGGGGTGATGGTCGGCCACTTGCAGGTTCCCGGCCTGACCGACGACCTCCCGGCCAGTCTGAGCCCGGCGGCGGTGCAGTTGCTTCGCAACGGCACCGGCTACGGCGCCCCGCCCTTCGACGGCCCGGTGTTCAGCGACGACTTGTCCAGCATGGCCGCGATCTCCGATCGGTTCGGGGTATCGGAGGCGGTGCTTCGCTCCCTGCAGGCCGGCATCGACGTCGCACTGTGGGTCACCACCGACGAGGTCCCCGCGGTCCTGGATCGGCTCGAAAAAGCAGTGGCCGCAGGCGAATTGACGATGCCCGCCGTCGACTCCTCGGTAGTCCGGGTGGCGACGATGAAGGGTCACAGCCCCAAGTGTGGGCACTAACGCGTGTGCGGCGGCAACGCATTCTTTACCCTGGAGTCAGATAGACGGGCTAGAGAGGCACAGCGATGGCGGGTGGTACCAAGCGGCTACCGCGAGCTGTCCGGGAGCAGCAGATGCTCGACGCCGCCGTGCAGATGTTCTCGATCAACGGCTACCACGAGACCTCGATGGACACCATCGCGGCCGAGGCGCAGATCTCCAAGCCGATGCTGTACCTGTATTACGGCTCCAAGGAGGACCTGTTCGGCGCCTGCCTCAACCGCGAGATGAGCCGGTTCATCGACGCGGTGCGCGCCGACATCGACTTCACCCAGAGCCCGAGGGACCTGCTGCGCAACACCATCGTGTCGTTCCTGCGCTACATCGACGCGAACCGGGCGTCCTGGATCGTGATGTACACGCAGGCCATTAGCTCGCAGACGTTCGCCCACACCGTGCGCGAGGGCCGCGAGGAGATCATCGAGCTGGTCGCCGGGCTGACGCGGGCAGGCAGTCGCAACCCGCGACCGGACCGTGAGTACGAGATGATGGCCGTGGCGCTGGTGGGCGCCGGTGAGGCGATGGCCACCCGGCTGAGCACCGGCGACATCGACGTCGATGAGGCGGCCGAGCTGATGATCGATCTGTTCTGGCACGGCCTCAGGGGCGCGCCGGAGGATCGGGAAGCCGCGGCCGGGGCCGACGGCCCCAACGCCGCCGTCGGCTGAAAAGGCGCCGTCAGGCGCCCGCGCGGCGAGTGACATACATTCGTCCGGTGGCTCGCCGCAACCTCGACTTCTTTTGCGCGGTGATCATCGTCGGATTGCTGGCCGGGGTCGCCGGCTTGTCGACGACGGCGGTGCTGCGCTTCGTTCAACACCTCACGTACCACTACACATTCGGCACATTGCTCGTCGGGATCACCGGCAGCAGTCCGGTGCGCCGCGCCCTCGGGCCCATGGTCGGCGGCGGGCTGGCGGGGCTGGGCTGGTGGATCCTGCGCCGCAGAGCCGCCGTGCCGCCACTGGCCGAGACCATCGCCCGCCGTGAGCGGATACCCCGGCTGTCATGGAGCATCGATGCCCTGCTGCAGGTCGTGCTGGTCGGCTCCGGGGCTTCCCTCGGCAGGGAAGGAGCTCCGCGCCAATTCGCGGCGGCGTTAGGCGATTTGGCCACCGGCTGGCTCAGGCGCCTCTCCAGCGGCGATCGCGAGATTTTATTGGCGTGCGCGGCCGGGGCCGGGCTCGGAGCCGTCTACGCCGTTCCGCTGGGCGGCGCGCTGTTCTCCGCACGGATCATGCTGAACAGCTGGCATCCGCGGGCGCTGGGTGCGGCATTGCTCACATCCAGCCTGGCCGTCGCGATCGGCTCCGCCGTCACGCATGATCAACCCGCACTGGACTGGCCCAGCGCGGAGTCGTCGTATCTGCTGACCGCACACGCGTTGATCTTGGCGCCGCTGACCCTGGCGGTGGGATTGGCGTTCAACCGGCTCATGGCGGCCGCGCGGCCGGCCGGCCAGATGCGGACCTGGGTGCTGGTGCCCGCGCTGGCTGGCGCGGGCTTGGTGATGGGTATCTGCTCGGTCCGGTGGCCCGAATTGCCGGGCAATGGTCGAAGCATTTTGACCGTCAGCCTCGCCAGCGGGCTGACTCTGTCTGCGGCATTGGCGATTCTGGTACTCAAACCGCTGCTGACCGCGATGTTCCTGCGCGCCGGTGGGGCCGGCGGAATGCTCACCCCGTCGCTGGCCACCGGCGCGGCGGCCGGCGCGGCGCTCGTGTTGACGATCAACTGGGCGGCCGGGACACACCTGCACGGGCCGGCGGTCTCGCTGGCCGGCGCCGCCGGGGTGCTCGCGGTCACCCAGGACTCACCGATCTGGGCGGCGATCTTCGTCTGGGAGCTCGCCCATCCCCCGCTTTGGCTTTTCCTGGTCTTCCTGGTGACCGCTTGCGGCGCATACGGATTGAAGGTGCTTGCGCTGGGTCGCCGGTAGCGGCATCCGGGCTAGAGAGCCCGGACCGTACCGGTCAGGTGCGGATATCCCTTGGCGATGTTGCGCAACGAGAGATCCCAGCCGTCATCGCGGTCGTCGACGTAGAGCCCGACGGTGGCGGGCAGCAGCACCGGCTTGCCGAACCGCACCGAATACGTCACCGCGTCCGGGAGCCGAGCCTCGATGTTGGCCAATACCGCTGCGGCGCTGTACATCCCGTGCGCAATGACCGTCGGGAATCCGAACAGCCTGGCGGCGATCGGGTTGGTGTGGATCGGGTTGTGATCGCCGCCGACGACGGCGTAGCGCCGGATGCGGCCGGGGCTAATCCGTAGCACGGTGCTGGGCGGGGGGAGCTTCGGCTGTTTCTGGGGCGGCGGTTTGGGCTCGTCGGACAGGCTGGTGCGTTGCTGGTGCAGGAAGGTGGTCACCTGGTGCCACGCGGTGTCATTGCCGACGCTGACGTCCGTCACCAGGTCTACCAGCAGGCCCTTTCGGTGTTCGCGGAGGTTCTCGGCATGCACGCGCACGCCGACCGTGTCGGTCACCCCGATCGGGCGGTATTGCGTGATGTGGTTTTCGGTGTGCACCGATCCCATTGCGGCGAAAGGAAAGTCGAATCCGGTCACCAACGACATCAGCGCGGGAAAGGTCAACGCGAACGGATAGGTCAGCGGGACGTTGTTGCCATAGCGCAGCCCGGTGACCGCCGCGTACTCGGCCACGTTCGCGTGGTCGATGGGCAATTCCTCGACCGCCACCGTGCGGCCGGGCGGTTGCCCTCCGCGGGGCAGCAGCGGTAAGGCCCCGGCCGCCGCGCGCAGCATGTTCTTCAGGCCGCTTGGCTGGTTCATCGCGTTCTCCTCACGCGCCCAGCATGGCCTGGCCGCAAACCCGAATGACGTTGCCGGTCACCGCGTTTGAAGCCGGGCTGGCGAAGTAGGCAATGGTCTCGGCGACATCGACCGGCTGCCCGCCCTGCAGCAGCGAGTTCATTCGGCGGCCCACCTCGCGGGTGGCCAGCGGGATGGCGGCGGTCATCTGGGTTTCGATGAAACCCGGTGCGACGGCGTTGACGGTGATGGCCTTTTCGTAGAGCGTCGGCGCCAGCGCCTGGGCCAGGCCGATCATCCCGGCCTTGGTCGTGGCGTAGTTGGTCTGGCCGCGGTTGCCCGCGATGCCGGCCATCGACGACAACCCGATCACCCGGCCGCCCTCGCCGAGGCTGCCGTTCCCGATCAGGCCTTCGGTAAGCCGTTGCGGGGCAAGCAGGTTGACGGCCAAGACGGCGTCCCAGCGGGCGTCATCCATGTTGGCCAACAACTTGTCGCGGGTGATGCCGGCGTTGTTGACCAAGACGTCGGCGTGGCCGGCGTCGTGGTCGCGCAGGTGCTCGGTGATCTTGTCGACGGCATCGTCGGAGGTGACGTCGAGCCATAACGCGGTGCCCCCGACCCGGCTGGCGGTCTCGGCCAGGGTCTCGGCGGCGGATTCCACGTCGATCGCGACGACGCGGGCCCCGTCCCGGGCGAACACCTCGGCGATCGTCGCACCGATGCCACGGGCCGCGCCGGTCACGATGGCGACTTGGGAGTCCAGCGGTCGTTCCCAGTCGGCCGGCGGTGTGGAGTCGGCCTCCCCGATATAGAAGACCTGGCCGTCGACGTAGGCCGATTTGGCCGACAGGATGAACCGCAAGGTGGATTCCAGGCCGGTCGCGGCCGGTTTGGCGGCCGGCGACAGGTACACCAGCGCCACGGTGGCACCGCGGCGCAGCTCCTTGCCCAGCGAGCGGGTGAAGCCCTCCAGCGCGCGCTGTGCGATCCGCTCGTCGGTGCCGGCGGCGGCGTCGGGCGTGGTGCCGACGACGACGACTCGTGCGCAGCGGCCGAGGTTACGCAGCAGGGGCGTGAAGAAGTCGTGCAACCCCCGCAGGCCGGCCGGCGCCGTGATGCCGGTGGCGTCGAATACCAGCCCGCCGAACTGGTCGGCCCAGCGGCCGCCCAGGTTGTTGCCCACCAGGTCGTAGTCCTTGTCCAGCGCCGCACGCAGCGGTTCGACCACCCTGCCGTCACCTCCGATCAGCAGGGATCCGGCCAGTGGCGGATCGCCGGGCCGATAACGGCGAAGTGTCTCGGGTTGCGGAACACCAAGTTGCTTTGCCACAAACGATCCGGGGCCGGAGTTGACAACCTGCGAAAACAGATCGGACGAGCGCTTGGGAGCCACTGAGCTGCCTTCCTTTTTCTTTCGAGGTTCGTTCTAGGTCCGGGAGTGTCCGTTTAGGGCAACCGTATCGGGGACGAACTTACTGCAGAGTAAGAACAGTCGGTAGTATGGCGTCCAACGGCCGATCCAAAACTGATGACCGGAGAGAAATAGTGGCCCCTGCGAGTTCGAAGACCAGCCCGTCCAGGCAGAAAGTCGCCGTGTTGGGCGGCAATCGCATTCCGTTCGCCAGATCGGACGGCGCCTACGCCGAGGCGTCCAACCAGGACATGTTCACCGCGGCTCTGGGCGGGCTGGTGGACCGGTTCGGGCTGGCCGGCGAACGACTCGGCGTCGTGGTCGGCGGCGCCGTTCTCAAGCACAGCCGCGACTTCAACCTGATGCGTGAATGCGTGCTGGGCTCCGAGCTGTCTTCGCACACACCGGCGTTCGACATTCAGCAGGCCTGCGGCACCGGCCTGCAGGCAGCGATCGCCGCGGCCGACGGCATCGCGGCCGGCCGCTACGACGTGGCGGCCGCGGGCGGGGTGGACACCACCTCCAACCCGCCGATCGCCCTGGGCGATAACCTGCGCCGGCACCTGCTGAAGTTGCGCCGGTCCAAGTCCAATCTTCAACGGCTGAAGCTGGTCGGCACGCTGCCCGCCACCCTCGGTGTGGAAATTCCGGCCAACAGTGAGCCGCGCACCGGCCTGTCGATGGGCGAGCACGCCGCCATCACCGCCAAGCAGCTGGGGATCAAACGCGTCGACCAGGACGAGTTGGCCGTTGCCAGCCACCGCAACATGGCCGCAGCCTACGATCGGGGCTTCTTCGACGACCTCGTGACGCCGTTTCTGGGGCTGTACCGAGACGATAACCTGCGCCCCGACGCCAGCGTTGAGAAGCTGGCCACCCTGCGCCCGGTTTTCGGCGTCAAGGCCGGTGACGCGACGATGACGGCGGGCAATTCGACCCCGCTGACCGACGGTGCTTCGGTCGCGTTGCTGGCCTCCGAGGATTGGGCCGCCGGCCACTCGTTGGCTCCGCTCGCCTACCTGGTGGATGCCGAGACGGCAGCGGTCGACTACGTCAACGGGCGCGACGGCCTGCTGATGGCGCCGACCTACGCGGTACCCCGGCTGCTGGCCCGCAATGGGCTGAGCTTGAGTGACTTCGACTTCTACGAGATCCACGAGGCGTTCGCGTCGGTGGTGCTGACCCATCTGCAGGCGTGGGAGTCCGAGGAGTACTGCAAGGAGCGGCTGGGCCTCGACGCCGCGCTGGGGTCGATCGACCGATCCAGGCTCAACGTCAACGGGTCGTCGTTGGCCGCCGGTCACCCGTTCGCGGCCACCGGCGGGCGGATCCTCGCTCAGACCGCCAAGCAACTCTTTGAAAAGAAAGAGGCGAAGAAGGCAGAAAAACGCGGCGGTCCACTGCGCGCGCTGATCTCGATCTGCGCTGCCGGCGGCCAGGGTGTCGCCGCGATTCTCGAGGCCTGACCCGTCGGCCGGAAGCCGCGTCGGACCCACCCTGAAGGGGCGCGATGAAATATGTCACATGCGGTTAATGGCGGGCGGTGTTTGGGTATCCGCTAGTCCGGACAGCCCCGTGTTGTGGTCTGACCCCCCGACCCCGACGGCAACACGGGGCGTCCCTGAGTCGGTCGCCGGTCGAATAGGCACAACCGACTGGCGCACGAAAAGGGCCGCCGCTGGAGTGAGGGGATCCAGCGGCGGTCTTTTTGGTACGCAGATTGGTCCGCAAGGTGGAAAGGTCCCCCGCCTCCCTGGGGAAGCGGGGGACCTTGATTTATCGGCCGGCTAGCCGGCTCCGTCAGAAGGCGGCCTCGTCGAGCTCCATGATGTCGTTGTCCAGCGTCTCGATCACCTCGCGGGTGCTGGCCAGCAGCGGCAGGAAGTTCTTCGCGAAGAACGACGCCACCGCGACCTTGCCCTCGTAGAAGGACCGCTCCGCGCCACTGGCACCGGCGTCGAGCGCCTGCACGGCAACCGCGGCCTGACGCTGCAGCAACCAGCCGATGATCAGGTCACCGACGCTGATCAGGAAGCGGACCGAACCGAGGCCCACCTTGTACAGGCTGGTGACGTCTTGCTGGGCCGCCACCAGGTACCCGGTCAGCGTGGCCGCCATCGCCTGGACGTCGGCCAGGGCCTTGGCCAGCAGCTCGCGCTCGGACTTCAGCCGGCCGTTGCCGGACTCGCTGTCGACGAACTTCTGGATCTCACCGGATACGTGGGCCAGCGCCGCACCCTTGTCGCGGACGATCTTGCGGAAGAAGAAGTCCTGCGCCTGGATGGCGGTGGTGCCCTCGTAGAGGGAGTCGATCTTGGCGTCCCGGATGTACTGCTCGATCGGGTAGTCCTGCAGGAAGCCCGACCCGCCGAACGTCTGCAGGCTCTCGGTGAGCTTCGCGTAGGCCTGCTCGGAGCCCACGCCCTTAACAACCGGCAGCAGCAGGTCGTTGATCCTAACGGCCAGGTCGGCATCCACGCCGTGCAGTGCCTCGGCGATCGCGGCGTCCTGGAACGTCGCGGTGTAGAGGTACAGCGCGCGCAGACCCTCGGCGTAGGCCTTCTGGGTCATCAGCGACCGACGCACGTCGGGGTGATGCGCGATCGTCACCCGCGGTGCGGTCTTGTCGGTCATCTGGGTCAGGTCGGCACCCTGGACGCGGGACTTGGCGTACTCGAGTGCGTTCAGGTAGCCGGTCGACAGCGTGGCGATCGCCTTGGTGCCGACCATCATGCGGGCCTGCTCGATGACCTCGAACATCTGCGCGATGCCGTTGTGCACCTCGCCCACCAGCCAGCCCTTGGCGGGCACGCCGTGCTGGCCGAACGACAGCTCACAGGTCGCCGAGACCTTCAGGCCCATCTTGTGCTCGACGTTGGTGACGAACACGCCGTTGCGCTCGCCCAGCTCGCCGGTCTCGAAGTCGAACAGGAACTTGGGCACGAAGAACAGCGACAGGCCCTTGGTGCCGGGACCGGCGCCCTCCGGGCGGGCCAGCACCAGGTGGAAGATGTTCTCGAACAGATCGCCGGAGTCACCAGAGGTGATGAACCGCTTCACGCCGTCGATGTGCCAGGAGCCGTCCTCCTGCTGGACGGCCTTGGTGCGGCCGGCGCCGACGTCCGAACCGGCGTCCGGCTCGGTGAGCACCATGGTCGAACCCCAGCCGCGCTCGGTGGCCATGACGGCCCACTTCTTCTGCTCCTCGGTGCCGAGGTGGTAGAGGATGTTGGCGAAGCCTGCGCCGCCGCCGTACATCCACACCGCCGGGTTGGCGCCGAGAATGTGCTCGTGCAGCGCCCACAACAGTGCCTTGGGCATCGGCATGCCGCCGAGGGCCTCGTCGATGCCGGCCTTGTCCCAGCCGGCTTCCTGCACTGCCTGGACCGACTTCTTGAACGACTCCGGCAGGGTCACCGAGTGTGTCTTGGGGTCGAAAACCGGCGGGTTGCGGTCACCCTCGACGAACGACTCCGCGACCGGTCCCTCGGCCAGGCGGCTGATCTCGGTGAGCATTTCCTGGGCGGTGTCGGCGTCCAGGTCGCTGTACTCGCCTTGGCCTAACGCCTTGTCAACGCCCAACACTTCGAACAGGTTGAACACCTGGTCGCGGACGTTGCTCTTGTAGTGGCTCACTACGTTCCTCCTCGTTGAGAATGCCACTTGTGGTTGGGTACTAGGTCTAAGTTACCCACCAGTAACACGACTAAACTATAACCGTTAGCCAGTCCGGCGCAAGCGAGTGTGAGCTAAATTTCATTGTCTAATTAACCAACCGGTTGGGAAGGCTTGTTTGCGGCTCCGGATATCCCTGTGAACTGCGACGATGATGGACCTCTGAAAGACGATGAAAGACGATGAAAGACGATTAAAGACGATGAAAGACGTCACTGCCTTGCCCGTGGTGGACCTGCGGGCCGACCCTGACCGACTGCGCCAAGGCCTGCGCGAGGCCGCTCATGAGGTGGGGTTCTTCTATCTGACCGGCCACGGGGTGCCCGACGGGCTCGGGCGCAGGGTGCTTGAAGTGGCACGCCGGCTGTTCGCGCTTCCGGAAGCCGACAAGGACGCCGTCGCGATGGTGCGCAGTCCGCATTTTCGCGGCTACACCCGGCTGGGTGGCGAGCTGACCCGGGGCGAGGTGGACTGGCGCGAGCAGATCGACATCGGGCCCGAACGACCCCCGATCGGTGGGCCCGGCAAGCCGGATTACCTGTGGCTGCAGGGCCCGAATCAGTGGCCGGCGGCCCTGCCCGAGTTGCCCGGGATCATCGAGGAATGGGATGCCGCGCTCTCGTCGGTGGCCCGCAGCCTGCTCGGGCATTGGGCGGCCTCGCTGGGCAGCCCACCGGACCTGTTCGACTCCGCCTTCGCCGAGACGCCGGCCACGCTGATCAAGATCGTCCGTTACCCCGCCCGCGCGGCCAGCTCCCAGGGCGTCGGTGCGCACCGCGACGCCGGGGTGCTGACGCTGCTACTGGCCGAGCCGGGCAGCCGCGGCCTGCAGGTGCGGCGGGCCAGGGGCAGCGAACGGGGCTGGGTCGACGTGCCGCCATTGGAGGGCGCGTTCATCGTCAATATCGGCGAGCTGCTCGAGCTGGCGACGGGCGGCTACCTGCGAGCCACCGCGCACCGGGTGAACCTGCACGGCCCGGCGGCCGAACGGATTTCGGTGCCGTATTTCTTCAATCCGCGACTGGACGCACAGATCCCGATGCTGTCGCTGCCCGAAGAATTAGCGGCACTCGCAGAGAACGTTCACGACCCGTCGGATCCGATCTTTTCGGTCTACGGTCGCAACGCCTGGAAGAGCAGATTGCGGGCCCACCCGGATGTGGCCGCCGCGCACGGATACTCGCCGGGAAGTGGCGGCGGATCGACGGGCCGCCAGGTAGGGTCGGGCGGAAGAAATCCGTCTTCGACTTCAAGGGGCGAATGAGGTCCGGTGAGCTCGACGAACAAGCTGACACCGTCCACCCTTCGTGAGGCCTTCGGCCACTTTCCATCCGGCGTGGTGGCCATTGCCGCCGAGATCGAAGGAATCCGGGAAGGCTTGGCGGCCAGTACCTTTGTGCCTGTCTCGCTGGACCCACCACTGGTGTCGTTCTGTGTGCAGAACACGTCGACGACGTGGCCCAAACTCAAAGGCGTGCCGATGCTGGGCATCAGCGTGCTCGGCGAGGCCCACGACGAGGCCGCCCGAACCTTGGCCGCCAAGACCGGTGACAGGTTCGCCGGTTTGGAGACGGTGTCCAGAACCACCGGCGCGGTCTTCATCAAAGGCACCGCGTTGTGGCTGGAGAGTGCCATCGAGCAACTGATCCCGGCCGGGGATCACACCATTGTGGTGTTGCGGGTCAACGAGGTGACGGTGGACCCGGAGGTGGCACCCATCGTGTTCCACCGCAGCGTGTTCCGCCGGTTGGGCGCCTGACGCCACAAGGCGAGCCGCCAGCCCGTCAGCGGCGGAACAGCTTGTTACCCAACCAAACCACCGGGTCGTACTTGCGGTCGACGACCCGCTCTTTCATCGGGATCAGCGCGTTGTCGGTGATCTTGATGTGTTCCGGGCATACCTCGGTGCAGCACTTGGTGATGTTGCAGTAGCCCAGGCCGTGCTCCTGCTGGGCATCGTTGCGCCGGTCCCGGGTGTCCAGCGGGTGCATTTCCAACTCGGCGATCCGCATCAGGAAGCGCGGCCCGGCGAACGCCTTCTTGTTTTCCTCGTGGTCGCGGACCACGTGGCAGACGCTCTGGCACAGGAAGCATTCGATGCACTTGCGGAATTCCTGCGAGCGCTGCACGTCGACCTGCGCCATCCGGTATTCCCCGGGCTGCAGTTCCTTGGGCGGTGCGAAAGACGGTATCTCGCGGGCCTTTTCGTAGTTGAACGAAACGTCGGTGACCAGGTCACGGATTACCGGGAACGTCCGCAGCGGCGTCACGGTCACGACCTCGTCCTCGTCGAACGTGGACATCCGGGTCATGCACATCAACCGGGGGTAGCCGTTGATTTCGGCCGAGCACGATCCGCACTTGCCCGCCTTGCAGTTCCACCGCACCGCGAGATCGGGCGTCTGGGTCTGCTGCAGGCGATGGATGATGTCGAGCACCACCTCGCCCTCGTTGACCTCAACCGTGAAGTCCTGGAGCGCGCCGCCGGCCTCGTCGCCGCGCCACACCCGCATGGTCGCGTTGTAGCTCATTTACTTCTCCGTCCCGGGGGTCCGTCCTGGATGCTCGGCCAGCTCACCGTCGGTGTAGTACTTCTCCAGCTCGGAGATCTCGAAGAGCTCCAGCAGATCGGGCCGCATCGGCACCTGGTCTTCGCGAGTGATGGCGATGTCCGGAATCACGTCGTCGCCGCCGGCTGTGCGGCAGACCAGCAACACCTTGCGCCACGACGCGTCCATCGACGGATGATCGTTGCGGGTGTGCCCGCCGCGGCTCTCGGTGCGTTCCAGCGCGGCCTTGGCCACACATTCGCTGACCAGCAGCATGTTGCGCAGGTCGATCGCCAGATTCCAGCCGGGGTTGTACTGGCGATGCCCCTCGACGTGAATGTGTTTGAACCGCTCACGCAGCTTGTCGAGTCGGCCGAGGGCCTCGGTGATTTCTTCCGACTTGCGGATGATGCCTACCAGGTCGTTCATCGACTGCTGCAGTTCCAAATGCAAGGTGTAGGGGTTCTCGGCCGCGGCGCCATTGGTCGGTCCCTCGAAGGGGGCTAGCGCCCGCTTGGCCGCCGTGTCGATGGCGTCCTGGGCGACGGCCGGGCGGCTGCTCAGGGCGCGCACATAGTCGGCGGCCCCCAGGCCGGCGCGCCGGCCGAACACCAGCAGGTCGGACAGCGAGTTGCCGCCCAGCCGGTTGGAGCCGTGCATACCGCCGGAGCACTCGCCGGCCGCGAAGAGCCCGGGGACCGTGGCCGCACCGGTGTCGGCGTCGACCTCGATACCGCCCATCACGTAATGACAGGTGGGCCCGACTTCCATCGGCTCCTTGGTGATGTCGACCCCGGCCAGCTCCATGAACTGGTGGTACATGGACGGCAGTCGGCGCTTGATCTCCTCGGGCGTCAAACGGGACGCGATGTCAAGGAAGACCCCGCCGTGCGGGCTGCCCCGGCCGGCTTTGACTTCCGAGTTGATCGCGCGCGCGACCTCATCGCGCGGCAGCAGGTCCGGGGTGCGACGGGCCGAGTCGTTGTCCTTGAGCCACTGGTCGGCCTCTTGCTCCGTTTCGGCGTATTGGCCTTTGAACACCGGCGGGATGTAGTCGAACATGAACCGTTTGCCGTCGGAGTTCTTCAGCACCCCGCCGTCACCGCGAACGCCCTCGGTGACAAGGATTCCTTTCACGCTTGGCGGCCAGACCATGCCCGTCGGGTGGAACTGGACGAACTCCATGTTGATCAGCGACGCGCCGGCCCGCAGCGCCAGCGCGTGCCCGTCGCCGGTGTACTCCCATGAGTTCGAGGTCACCTTGAACGACTTGCCGATCCCGCCGGTGGCCAGCACCACCGCGGGGGCCTCGAACAAGACGAACCGGCCGCTTTCACGCCAGTAGCCGAACGCCCCGGCGATGGCGTCCCTGTCTTTGAGCAGCTCGGTGATCGTGCATTCGTCGAAGACCTTGATCCGCGCCTCGTAGTCGCCGAATTCGGCGTGGTCCTCCTGCTGCAGCGAGACGATCTTCTGCTGCAGCGTGCGGATCAGCTCCAGGCCGGTGCGGTCACCGACGTGCGCCAGCCGCGGATAAGTGTGCCCGCCGAAGTTGCGCTGGCTGATCTTCCCGTCTTTGGTGCGGTCGAACAGTGCGCCGTAGGTCTCCAACTCCCACACCCGGTCCGGCGCCTCCTTGGCGTGCAGTTCGGCCATCCGCCAGTTGTTCAGGAACTTCCCACCACGCATGGTGTCGCCGTAGTGGGTCTTCCAGTTGTCCTTCGGGTTGGCGTTACCCATGGCCGCCGCAGCACCGCCCTCGGCCATCACCGTGTGGGCTTTGCCGAACAGGGATTTGCACACCACCGCGACCTTGAGGCCGCGCTCGCGCGCTTCGATGACCGCGCGTAGCCCCGCGCCGCCGGCACCGATCACGACCACGTCGTAGGAGTGCCGTTCGACCTCAACCATGAAACCCTCGCTCAGCTTTTCTTGTTAGTCCCGAAACGGCTTTTCAGCCAATGAATCTGAAGTCCGTGATGGTTCCGCTGGCCACCAGCATGATGTAGAAGTCGGTGAGCGCCAGGGTCCCCAACGTGATCCATGCGAATTGCATATGCCGGGTGTTCAACTTGCTGACCTGTGTCCAGATCCAATACCGCACCGGGTGTTTGGAGAAATGCTTCAGCCGGCCGCCGGTGACGTGCCGGCACGAATGGCACGAGATGGTGTAGGTCCAGAGCAGCAAGACATTGACCACCAAAATGACGTTGCCCAAACCGAACCCGAAACCGGAGGGCGAATGAAACGCCATTATCGCGTCGTAGGTGTTTATCACCGAAACCACCATCGCGACGTAGAAGAAGTAGCGGTGACTGTTCTGAATGATCAGCGGAAGTCGGGTCTCGCCGGTGTAGTGGGCACGCGGTTCGGGCACCGCGCAGCCGGTCGGCGACTGCCACACCGAACGGTAGTAGGCCTTACGGTAGTAGTAGCAGGTAATCCGGAAACCCAGCAGGAACGGTAATACCAGCATTCCCAACGGAATCCACCACGGGAAGTGGCCGAACCAGACACCCAGATGGCTGGCGCCCGGCTCGCACGACGCGCTGACGCAGGGCGAATAGAACGGCGTCAGGTAATGGTATTTGTCCACCCAGTAGCTGCTGCCCCAAAAGGCCCGGGTGGTCGCGTAGAGGATGAACGCCAAAAGACCGAGGTTGGTGACCAGCGGCGGCAACCACCAGCGGTCCGTGCGCAGCGTCCGTTCCGGAATTTGTGCGCGGGTAGCCGAGAAAACGCCGGACTCAGAACGGGTCGCCGTGGGTGCGCTCATCTAGTGTTCCTCTTCGAACGGGCTGTCAGGTCGAAGGGTACACAGAGCGAACCCCCTTATTTTCGGGGGGCTTGGGTTGTCAAGACCGGCTGTGACCTCCGACACCTTCATCGTCGACATCGCGCCAGAAGTCGGTGTCGTACTCGGTGTCGGGGATGACGATCTTCTCTCCGGAATGCTGCACGGTGGCGCGGGTCAGGTCCAATTCGGACACGTCGGTATCGAGCAATTCGACGTCGGACAGTATCCGGTCGGCGTCGATGACGATGCGGCGCATCGCCGGGCTGTCGCCGTAGCGCGCCTTCAAGGCGCTCACGCACCGCCGCAGGCCGCCGATGAGGTCGTGAAGTTCGGCGAGTTCAGCCGTACCGGTGGGACTCGTCAACGGATCTCCTCGAGCGGACGGTGTTTCGGATCACAGTACGCCCTCGATACTATCCACAGCGTGGCAGCTCGAACCATCGCCGAACGTGCCACGGCTCTGCTCGAGTTGCACCAGCCGGGCAACCCGGTGGTCCTGCCGACGGTGTGGGACGCCTGGTCGGCCCGACTCGCCACGGACGCCGGGTTTGCCGCACTCACCGTGGGTAGCCATCCGCTGGCCGATTCGATCGGCAAACCCGACGGCGAGGGCATGTCGTTCGAGGACGTGCTGACCCGCGTCTCCCAGATCACCGCCGCGGTCGACGCGCCGGTGTCGGTGGACATCGAGTCCGGTTACGGGCTGCCGGCGGCGCGCCTGATCGAGGGGCTGCTGAGCGTCGGCGCCGTCGGGCTCAACATCGAGGACACCGTGCACTCCGAGGGCAAGCGACTGCGGTCCGCCGCCGAACACGCCGAACTCGTCGGTGCGCTGCGGTCGGCCGCCGACGCGACCGGGGTGCATGTCGTGATCAACGCCCGCACCGACCTCTTCATCCGCAACGATGGTGGCGACGCGGATCGTCTCGAAAGGGCTGTCGCGCGGCTTACCGAAGCCGCCGCCGCGGGCGCCGACGTTCTGTACCCGGTGGGCCGCCACGACCCGGAGGCGTTGCGGCGCTTGGCCACTGACCTGCCGCTGCCGATCAACGCGATCGCGCTGCCCGACCAGGACGACCCGGCGTCGTTCGGCCCGCTGGGTGTCGGCCGGATCAGCTTCGGGCCTTTCTTGCAGGCCGCGCTGGCGGCCCGGGCCAAGGAGCTGCTGGCCCGCTGGGCCTAGCGGCACGGGCATACAGCGAGGAAATATCTTGCGGGCCAACAAGGTTGAGTCAATCCGACGGAGCCGATCGGCTCCGCCGGATTGACTTTGCTTCAGCGCGAAATTACTTGGTGATCTCGATGCGCTTTGCCTGAGTCCCGGCATAAACACCGGTGACCCGCACCGTCAACACACCCGCGTCGTACGAAGCCGTGATGGCCTCGCTGGTGACGTGCGCGGGCAGTTGGAACGACCGGCGGAACGATCCGTAACGGATCTCGCGCAGTGTGCGGCCGTCTTCTTCCTCTTCGGCGCGCTCGTCGCGGTGTTCGCCGTGGATTACCAGGCGGCCCTTGTCGACCTCGACGTTGACGTCTTTATTCTACGTCAACACCCGGCAGTTCCAGGCGTACAACCGCGTCATCGCCATCCTTGACGATCTCCGCGGCCGGCCTAAAACCGCTGGTCACCGACTTGGCCCAGTCCGTCGTCGCGGCGGGGCCGAAAAAGTCGCGCAGCCACCGGTCGGTGTCCCAGGCCGGTCGCGACCACAATGCGAGATTGCTCATGGCTTCTCCCTCTGCTTCCTTATGCTTCCTTGTGAGTTGGCTGTGACCGGCGCCTTGCCGGTCGGCTATTCCTCAAAACATGAGTCGACCCCGCTTAAGTTCCACCTGGACGTTCGCCGCGAGCGAACAAACATCACACAGGCATTTGGAAGGAGTGAGACCGCCGTCACGCCAGCGTCACATTTTGCGATTTTTCCTTAATTTGGGGCCCCTATCCTCGTGCCATGGCCCCAACCCCAAATGCGCGCGCGCACTGTGCTGCGCGTCACGTCATCGTGGTTGGGCACGGCATGGTGGGCCACCGACTGGTGGAGGCGCTCCGGGCCCGCGACACCAAGGGATCTTGGCGCATAACGGTTTTGGCTGAAGAGGCCGACGCGGCGTATGACCGCGTCGGCTTGACCTCTTACACCGAAGGCTGGGACCGAGAACTGCTGGCGCTGCCCGGCAACGACTACGCCGGCGACGAGCGGGTTCGGTTGGTGCTCAACACGCGCGTCACCGAAATCGACCGCGCGACAAAGTCTGTGGTCACCGCCGACGGCGAACGGCACGGCTACGACGCCCTGGTGCTGGCCACCGGGTCCTACGCTTTCGTCCCGCCGGTGCCCGGCCATGACCTGCCGCCGTGTCACGTTTACCGCACGCTCGACGACCTCGACGCCATCCGCGCCGACGCCCGGCGCACGCTGGAGGCCGGTCACAGCACCGCGGGAGTGGTGATCGGCGGCGGCCTGTTGGGACTCGAGGCCGCTAATGCGCTGCGCCAGTTCGGGTTGCAGACGCACGTCATCGAGATGATGCCGCGATTGATGGCCCAGC
Organism: Mycobacterium sp.; assembly: GCF_052145595.1. GTDB lineage: Bacteria > Actinomycetota > Actinomycetes > Mycobacteriales > Mycobacteriaceae > Mycobacterium. Next base: position 23,062 of record NZ_JBKQOI010000198.1, read on the forward strand.
AGATCGACGAGGCCGGTGGCGCACTGCTGGCCCGGATGATCACCGAGTTGGGGCTCGCGGTGCACGTAGGGACGGGTACCGAATCGATCGAATCCGTTGAGCATTCGGACGGCTCGACGTCGGTGCGGGTGCGGCTGACCGACGGCGACATCATCGACGCCGGCGTGGTGATCTTCGCGGCCGGCATCCGGCCGCGCGACGAGCTGGCTGCGGCCGCGGGTTTGACGCTCGCGGAGCGGGGCGGCGTTCTCACCGACTTGTCTTGCCGGACCACCGATCCTGACGTCTTCGCGGTCGGCGAGGTCGCCGCGATCGGGGGGCGATGCTACGGCCTGGTCGGACCCGGTTACACCTCCGCCGAGGTGGTGGCGGACCGGCTGCTGGACGGCGCCGCGGAGTTCGGCGAAGCGGACCTGTCGACAAAGCTCAAACTGCTCGGCGTCGATGTGGCCAGCTTCGGCGACGCCATGGGAGCAACCGAGAACTGTCTAGAGGTCGCCATCAACGACGCGGTAAAGCGGACATACGCCAAACTGGTGCTGTCCGACGACGCCAAGACCCTTCTCGGCGGGGTGCTGGTCGGCGACGCCTCTTCGTACGGGGTGTTGCGGCCCATGGTCGGCAGCCAGCTGCCCGGGGATCCGCTCGCGCTGATCGCGCCGGCGCAGTCCGGTGGCGCGGCGGCCTTGGGAGTTGGGGCGCTACCGGATTCGGCGCAGATCTGCTCGTGCAACAACGTAACCAAGGGCGATCTGAAGGGCGCGATCGGCAACGGCTGCGGTGACGTTCCCGCGCTCAAGTCGTGCACAGCGGCCGGCAACTCGTGTGGGTCGTGCGTGCCTTTGCTCAAACAGCTGCTCGAGGCCGAAGGCGTGGAACAGTCCAAGGCGCTGTGCGAGCACTTCAGCCAGTCGCGGGCGGAGCTTTTCGAGATCATCTCCGCCACCGAAATCCGGACTTTCTCGGGCCTCTTGAAGAGCTTCGGTCACGGAAAGGGTTGCGACATCTGCAAACCCGTGGTCGCTTCCATCTTGGCGTCGACCGGTTCCGACCACATTCTCGAAGGCGAGCAAGCCTCGCTGCAGGATTCCAACGACCACTTCCTGGCCAACATCCAGAAGAACGGCAGCTACTCGGTGGTGCCCCGGGTCCCCGGCGGTGACATCAAGCCGGAGCATCTGATTCTGATCGGCCAGATCGCCCAGGAATTCGGGCTTTACACCAAGATCACCGGCGGCCAGCGGATCGACATGTTCGGCGCCCGCGTGGACCAGTTGCCGCAGATCTGGAAGCGGCTGGTCGACGGCGGCATGGAATCCGGGCATGCGTACGGCAAGGCCTTGCGCACGGTGAAGAGCTGCGTGGGCACTGACTGGTGCCGGTATGGCCAGCAAGATTCGGTGCAGCTGGCCATCGACCTGGAACTGCGGTATCGCGGCCTGCGGGCGCCGCACAAGATCAAGCTCGGCGTGTCGGGCTGCGCGCGCGAATGTGCCGAGGCGCGCATCAAGGACGTGGGCGTCATCGCCACCGAGAAGGGCTGGAACCTCTACGTCGGCGGCAACGGCGGCATGACCCCCAAGCACGCTCAGCTGCTGGCCAGCGACCTGGACACCGAGACGCTGGTCCGCTACGTCGACCGCTTCCTGATGTACTACATCCGGACGGCCGATCGGCTGCAGCGCACGGCGTCGTGGGTCGAATCGCTGGACGGCGGCCTGGATCACGTGCGCGAGGTGGTGTGCGAGGACTCGCTGGGCCTGGCCGGCGAATTCGAGGCCGCAATGGAGCGGCATGTGCAGAACTACAAGTGCGAATGGAAGGGCGTGCTGAAGGATCCAGACAAGCTGTCGCGGTTTGTCTCCTTTGTCAATGCCCCGGATGCCGTCGACTCGACGGTGGCATTCACCGAGCGTGCCGGGCGCAAAGTGCCTGTGCCCATCGGCATGCCGCGGATCCGCTGAACTCGGGAGGAACTATGACACTTCTCAACGACATTCAGGTGTGGACGTCCGCCTGCGCGTACGACCACCTCATTCCCGGTCGTGGCGTCGGTGTGCTCCTCGACGACGGCACGCAGGCGGCGCTTTTCCGGCTCGACGACGGGTCGGTGCACGCGATCGGCAACGTCGACCCGTTTTCCGGGGCGGCAGTGCTCTCGCGTGGCATCGTCGGAGACCGCAGGGGCCGTGCCACGGTCCAATCACCCATCCTGAAGCAGGCTTTCGCGCTCGAGGACGGTTCTTGCCTGGACGACCCGCGGGTCTCGGTGCCGGTGTACCAGGTGCGCGTCACACCCGAGGGCCAGATTCAGATCGGGCGGATCGCTCTCAGCGAGTGATATCGCCGACCAGGTAGCGCTGCATCGTCGGGCCGATCGCGTCGACGAGCGCATCGACCGGCATCGAGTGCAGCGGCTCCGAGCGCATCCCGTAACGCATGATGCCCAGGCCCACCAGTTGGGAGGCGCACAGCGATGCCCGCACGGCGACCTTGTCGGCACCGAGGATTTTCAGCAATGGGCCGAAAACCGGGCCGATGAACATGGACTCGACGATTTCGGCGGTCTTGGCCAGCCCGGTGGACGCGATCGCACTGGCCGCGAAGGGGCCACCGCCGGCCGCATCCCATGTGGTGATCAGCATCTGCAACGTCCGGCGGCCGACCTGGTTGACCCCTCCGGTGACGATCCGATCGATGAACTCCGGTGTGCCGAAGGGCAACCGCAGCATCTTCGCGACCGGATCGAGGAGCCCGCGTGACGGCTCTTCCCGACGAGGCATGGTGTCAGGATCGCCCCAATGTGATCAAAGATCAAGCGCCGCGGGCGTCGGCGTGCCCTTTCGCCACGAACGCCGGCGCGGCCGGCAAAGCAAAAGTGCCCCATCGAACACGCGACGCGTGCCACGTCGTCGGGGACTCCAGCCCGGGCACGGCCCGGCGGAATCGGTTCGCGATCAGCCGAGCCAGTCCGGGATGAGCACCCAGCGGTTGGCTGACCAGGTCGGCGCCGCAGCCATGCAGTCGTCCTTGAAAAAGGCCGTCGGCCAGTAGATAGGAGGCGACCACGACGCGGCGCGCGCCGTCACGCCGGGCGCGGGCGACCGCGTCGTTGACATTCGGGTCGCCGGTGGCCGCAAATCCCAGCCGCACTCGCGATCCGACCAGCGCGGACAATGTCGTCGCGGTGACGTGCAGATCGGCGCGCGCTCTGAGATCCGTGGTGCCCGCCGCGCCGAGGATCACCGAATCACCCAGTCGCCAACCGGATTTCGCCAACTGGTCGGCGACTATCCGCGCGATCTCCCCGCTCGGCCCCAAAGCGGGGGTGACGACGACATTCGGGTGTCCGCTGGCCGCGACGTGGGCGGGCAGATCGGTGCGCACGTGATATCCGCGCGACAAAAACGCCGGCACCACGACGGCGCGCCGGCCGGTGGACGCCGCCCGGGACAGCACCTCGCCGGGTGTGGGTCCCAACACGTCGACGAACGCGACCTGCACCCTGCGGTCGAGAAGCGCGCTCACCCGCGCCGCAAGGTCTCCGATCATCGCGACACCACCCGGTCTGCGGGTGCCGTGCGCGGCCAGGATCAAATCCATCGGTGACCACCCGGGTCGTCGATGGCCAGCCGATAACCACGCTTGACCACCGTTGCGACGATGTTCTTGTCTCCCAAAGCTGTTCGCAGCCGCAGCACGGCCGTGTCGACCGCGTGCGGGTCGTTGCTATGGCCGGGCAGCACCCGCAACAGGTCATTACGCGCGACGACGTCGCCGGGTCGTTGCGCCAGCGCGCGCAGTACCGCCATCCCGGACGGCGACAGCAGCCTGATCGAACCGTCTACCAGCACGCAGGTTCCCCGGATATCGACCGCGTGGCCCGCGGCCGTCACGGTGCACGACCCCAGCAGTGGTAGCTCCTCGGCGATGTGCCGGGCCAAGGCCCCCAACCGCATCCGCTCGGGCGATGACGTCGGAACGCCCTTCCGGATCAGCGGTCTGGAAGTGACCGGGCCGACGCACATCGCATGCACATCGGTGCGCAGGGCTTGCAGCAGTTGGTCTTCGATGTCGAGCTCGCGACTGCGTTCCAGCACCGCCGCCGCTGCGGGCGCCGACGTGAAGGTGACCGCGTCGAATTGTCGTCGTGCAATTCCGGTGACGAGCTGATCGAAGTCGCCGCCCAACGGTGTTGGTTTCCAACGGTACACGCGGATGGGCACCACTTCGGCGCCCGCGAAACGCAACCCGCCGATGAACTCCGGGAACGGGTCCCAAGCGTCGGCGGCGCCGTGCAGCTGGATGGCGACACGCATCCCGGATATCCCCGATTCGAGCAGATATTCCAGCACTTCCTGTGAGGATTCGGAATCCGGAGACCACTCCTCGTGCAGGCCGGCGGCGCGCAGTGCACCGGTCGCCTTCGGTCCGCGTGAAACGATCCGGGCCAACGACAACGACGCGATGAGCTGGTTGGCCAGCCCCCACCCCTCGGCGGCGGCCAGCCAGCCGCGAAAGCCGATGCCCGTGTGCGCCACCAGGATTTCGGGCGGCTCGGCGATCAAAGCCTTGGTGTTGCTGTGCAGTTCGTCATCGTCGGGTAGCGCGATCATGTTGATCGCGGGGGCGCTGCAGACCTCGGCGCCCTGGCGGCTCAGCAGTGCGCACAGCTCCTCGGCGCGCCGGGATGACGTGACGGCGACCCGGTAGCCGGTCAACGGCGCGGACTTCGGCTGGGCCATATGACCTGTGTATTCCTGGGACATTTCGGCTGCGTTACCAAGCAATTGCTGACGCATTGCCCCCGCCGCGACGACCATCACACCCCGGCCGGCTCGGCTTCGGCGACGGAACCCGGAACCCGCGGGGCCGAGGACGGCCGGCGGACATACATCGCCCAGGTCAGGATCGCAGCGACGACGTAGGAGACCAAAAACATCCAGTACGCCGACGTCTCGGTGCCGCTGCTGAGGTAGGACTGGCGCAGCGCCAAGTTGATTCCCACGCCGCCGAGTGCGCCGACCGCCGAGCAGATGCCGATCAGCGATCCCGACCTCGCGCGGGCCCAGTGGCGGCGGTCGGCTTCGCCTACCTGCAGCGAGCGGCTGCGGGCCTCGTAGATCGAAGGAATCAGTTTGAACACAGAGCCATTGCCCATCCCCGACAGAATGAACAAGACCATGAAGCCGATGACGTAGCCGATCATGCTGGCGGAGCGGGCCGCGGCGTTGTGATCGTCAAAGGAGCTGATGGTGACCAGCAGACCGGCGCCCAGGATCATGCCGGCCAGCACGCCGAGGGTGACGCGGCTGCCGCCGAGCCGGTCGGCCAGCCTGCCGCCGTAGATCCGGGCCAACGACCCCAGCAGCGGTCCGATGAAGGCGATCTGCGCGGCGTGCAGCGCCGCGTGCTTGGCGGTCTCCCCGCTGGCCAGGAAGTTGACCTGCATCACCTGCCCGAACGCGAAGGAAAACCCGATCCAGGAGCCGAAGGTGCAGATGTAGAGCAGCGAGATCAGGTGGGTGTCGCGCTCGAACAGGATCGAGCGCATGGTGTTCACCTCGGTCCCGTGGTGGAGGTTGTCCATGAACAGCGCCGCCGCGATACCGACAACCACCAGCAACACGAGGTAGACCGCGCACACCCAGTACGGCGCCTCGTGGTCCGCGGTGGCCAGCACCAGCAGTCCGACCAGTTGGATCGCCGCGACCCCGAGGTTGGCCACGCCGGCGTTCACGGCCAGCGCCGCGCCCTTGAGCCGCTCGGGGTAAAACGCGTTGACGTTGGCCAGCGAGGCCGCATAGTTGCCGCCGCCCAGCCCGGTCAGCGCCGCGCACAACACATATGGCCATAGCGGCAGCCCGGGGTTGGCCAGCAACACGATGGTGCCGACCGTCGGGATCAGCAGCACGAGCGCCGAGAACGCCGTCCAGTTGCGCCCGCCAAAGGTGGCGATTCCCAAGGTGTAGGGGATGCGCGCGCAGCCACCGACCAGGGTGGCGACGGCGCCCAGGAGCAGCTTGTCACCGGTCGAGAAACCATAGACCGATGCGGGCATGAACAGCGCCATCACGGGCCACAGGGTCCAGATCGAAAAGGCGACATGGTCGCCTGCCACCGTGCAGAGCAGGTTGCGGCGGGCGACCTTCTTGTTGCCGGCCTCCCACGCCGCGGTGTCTTCCGGATTCCACTCCGTGATGCGGCGGTCGCGGCCCATGCCGTCTTCACCTTTCCTCGACGGAGTTTCGGTCGGCGAAATAGTCTGGGCGCGTTGAGATGACGGGCCGGCGCAAACCGCAGGCGCGCGCATCCAGGTCCCCCTCGTCAGGCTGTCCCACCAACCGGCGCATCCGGCCGTCGAGCCAAGAGCAGCTCAGCTCAACCCGTGCTTTGGGCGCCTCGAACGAAGAGGCATGCCCTGCCGTGTGTTTCGATGCTCACATTGCGGATGGAAGTCCGTCAACTCGATACGCCCGATATCGCCTGTTAGTTGAATCTGAGTTATCTGGTAAATCCCTGAAGGACAATCGGCCTGGGAAAACCCGCAGGTCAGACAGCCCCGCGAGCGGCAATGTCCCCCAGTGGCCCCCGTCGGTTAATTGCCCGTGAATTGCCGCACGTCAAGTGATTTCGTGCGGGTGTGGAATTTAGTGTGAGCTGGAATACATTTCGTGCTACGCGGTTCTTTTACCGAATCGAAAATGGTTCCGGGACACGGAACGGCCGGCAACTGCCCTGTGGTCCTGAGGAAGTCGGTCCGCCAGCCGCCGACGGCGCGTGATCAGCGGATCACCGTGTGTTGCAAGGAAACTCCGAAATCCCGCCTCACCAAACGTCCCCGGCGCGCCAGTCGCACATCAATTCCGCAGCGGTGTCCAGGCTGATCCCGACCGGTAGGACGAACACCGCGCCATCGTCGTCGGGTGTGCGGGTCGGCCCAGTGGGCGCCAGCACCGACGTCGGGCCGCGCCAGGGCAGCCAGCCACGCGCCGCGTACACGCTGCGGCCCTGCGCTGACGAACTGACGGCGCCGATTTGGTAGGCGCCGCGGATCACCTGCTCGACGCCGTCCTGCAGGGCGTGCACCAGGCCCTGGCCACGGCAGTCCTCCCGTACCGCGACGCCTTCGACGTAACCGCAGCGCAGCGCGTTGCCACGGTAGATCAATCGCCGCTGGACCACGGCGGCGTGCGCGATGATCGCACCGTGCCGCCAGATCAGGGCGTGCATTCCGCCCAGTGCGTGCTCCCAGTCGTTCTCGGTGAAATCTCCGGCGAAGGCGGCGGTGACCATCTGGTAAACGCCCTGCCGAGTCTCGCTGTCGAGGTCGGCGGTGTGGACCAGGCGGGCTGTGTGTACCTGGGTTTGCACAGTCCTTGTCTACCAGCCCTGTCTAGAGGTCGGCGCTACGAGGACGGCCAGCCCGCGGCGCTCGCATGTCGCGGGCTGCCCAGCGCACTCCGAGGTCGCGCCCAGTGCAGCCGCACGTACTGACCGGGCCGCACCTGGGCCACCTTGTCGATGTCCTCGTCGGTGACGACGCCGACCACCGGGTAACCGCCGGTCACCGGGTGATCCGGTCCCAGAATCACCGGTAACCCGTTGGGCGGCACCTGGATCGCGCCACGTGCGGCGCCCTCGCTGGGCAGCTGCCGGTCCGGGTAGCGGTGCTGCAGCGCGCGGCCCTCCAACCGCATTCCGACCCGGTCGCTGCGGCTGGATGCCATCCAGATCGTGTGCACCAAGGCGTCGGGATCGACCAACCAGTCGTCGCGCGGGCCCGGCACCACCATCAGTTCCACCAGATGCTCGGCGACGGCGGCCACCGGAGCCTGGTCGAGTTCGGGGTAATCGTCGGTGTGCTCGCCAACCGGCAGCCGGTCTCCGACCCGTAGCGGGGACGGGCCGATCGCCGACATCACGTCGTAGCTGCGCGAGCCCAGCACCGGCTCCACACAGATCCCGCCGCGCACCCCGAGGTATGTCCGCAGTCCGGCACGCGGGGCGCCCAGGGAGATCACCTGGCCCTCGCGGACATGGTGAATGCTGTTGGTGCCGAATTTAATTCCGTTGACGGTTGGATCGGTGTCGGCGCCCGTCACCGCGATATCAACGTCGCCGCCGCGCACCCGGGCCGAGAAACCGCCGAACGTCACTTCGACGGTGGCGCGGTCGTCGGGATTGGCGACCAGCCGGTTGGCCAGCATGTGCGCGCGCCGGTCGGCGGCCCCCGACCGGCTGACCCCGAGGTGGGCCAGTCCCGGCCGGCCGAGGTCCTGGACGACGGCGAACGGTCCGGTGCGCAGGATTTCCAGGCTGATTTCCGGGTTTGTCACGGCTCTCTCCTTCAGCTCCCGTCACACGGCCCGGAACTGAACCCACATGCCCTGCGTCAGCAACGCCGGGGCGGGCCGCTCGAGGTCCCACAGGAACGCGTCGGTGCGGCCGATGAGCTGCCAGCCGCCGGGCGATTGCCGTGGATACACCGCGCTGAATTCGCCGGCGAGGGCGACCGAGCCGGCCGGGACCGAAGTCCGCGGCTCGGAGCGGCGCGGAACTCGCAGCCGTGCGTCGCCGTCGACCAGGTACGCGAAACCCGGTGCGAACCCGCTGAATCCCACCCTCCACAGGGTGGAGGTGTGGGCGCTGATCACCTGCGCCGTGGTCAGGCCGGTGTGGCTGGCAACCGCGGCGAGGTCTGGGCCGTCGTAGACGACGTCGATCACCACGTCGGCGCTGCCATGCGCCGGAGCGGCCGCATCGGCGGTGACGCGCATCTTGCGCAGCCGCTGACGGGTGACCCCTTGGCGGCGGGGGTTGTCGAGTTTCACCAGCACGGTGCGAGCGGCGGGGACGATGTCGACCACACCGGGCAATGCCGCCGCACGCAACGCATCCACCCTTGCCAATACCTCAGCGGTGCTGCCACATTGCAGCATCAGCGCTTGGTCGCCGTAGTCCAGGACGATATTGCCGACCAGGTCGGTTGGCACGTCCTTGGAAATGTCGACTGAAACCCCCGTCACGCTCATTACTCGACGGTAACCCCGGAGTCGGGGCCCAGGCGAGGGAACCGACGAGGATTTTCGAGCACTGCCAGAGGTGCCTTAGCGAATGCTCAAACAGGCCTCCAAACAGGCCTCCAAACAGGCACCGTCCGTCCGGCGGGGATTCAACCCAGGATCTTGCCGATCTGTGGGGGCAGCTGATCGGCGACCAACGGGTAGCTCAGCGGCGAGGAGAAGGCGATCGCGCCGGCCTGGTCCTTGGTGGTGAAGATGTGGCGGTTTTGGGCGGTCGCTTGCGAAGCCGCCACGTCGGGGTCGGCCAGTAGCGCCTTTTGGTCGTCGGGGTTCTCGGTCGTCCAGATCACCACGTCGGCGGAATTGAGCACCGCTTTGATCTGATCGCGTGGGATGACGGCGCGGTGGTCGCTGCCGAAGGGTTTGATGCTATCGGCGATGACCAGACCCATTTCGTTGAGGAAGTCGGTTCGCCAGCCCGCCAGGGTTGCCACCACGGTGCCCTGCCAGAGGGTGCCCTGCATCAGCAAGGCCTTCTTGCCCTTCCATTGCGGATTCTTTTGAGAGACGGCCGCGAACTTCTGATCCACGGCGTCGATCAGTGACTTCATCTGGTCGGCCTGGAACACCGCCTGGCCGACGGCGGTGGCCTGGTCCTTCCACGGCTCGAAGAACGCGTCGCCGTCGGCCTGCGCGACGGTCGGGGCGATTGCGGACAGCTTCTGATAGGTATCGGCGTCCACGCCGGCGTTGATGGCCACGATCAGGTCGGGTTTGAGCCCGGCGATCTGGTCGACCGGAATCCCGTTGTCCAGGTTCAACACCACCGGTTGGGCCGCGCCGAGCTTGGGCTGGGCCCACGGCCACACGGCGAACGGCTGGTCACCGAACCAGTTGGTCACCGCGATGGGCACCACGCCGACCGCGAGCAGGTCGTCTTGCTCGGTGTAGCCGGCACTGACCACGCGCTTGGGTGGCTCCTTGATGACGGTCTGGCCGAACAGATGGTTGACCGTCACCGATCCGGCGGGGCCGCCGGACGCCGGTTTGTGTGACGAGCAGGCCCCCGACGCCCCGGTGACCGCGACCATCCCCGCAGCCCCTGCGAGCTGCAAGAATCCCCGCCGATTCCATCCGCTCATCGCGTGAGATTATCGTGTTCTTCGCTCGCACCCGCACCGCCGCGCGGTTGAGCCGGTCAGCTCAGCGGCATGCCGGCGTCCAGAAAATCCAGGGCTCGATAGATCGTGTCGGCGGTCTTCGGCGCGCTGTCGTAGGCCGCCATCATGGCGCCGACCATCGCGCCGACAAACACGCGGACCTCGAAATCTTCTGCGGGACGGCCGATTCGGTGGCCGAGTGCCTCGGCCATGACGGTGACGGTGCGGTAATACTCGTCGTACATCGCGGCCTTGAGTTCGGGTATCGAGAAGATCAGCCGCTGCCGGGTGTTTTCGAACTCCAACTGTTCCGGTGACAGGCCCGCCATGGTCGCCTGGTAGGCCCGTCGGATGGCCTGGCTCGGCGACAGGTCGGGCGGCTGCGCCTTGAAAGCCTCCAATACCAGCGGGTCCAGGTCGTCGGCGAGCAGGAGCGACTCCTTGGACGGGAAGTACCGGAAGAAGGTGCTGGGCGACACTTCGGCCGCGTCAGCGATCTGCTCGACGGTGGTGGCGGCGTAGCCGTTCGCGTCGAACAGCCGGAACGCCTCGCGCCTGATGGCCTGGCGGGTCTTGATCTTTTTACGTTCCCGCAGCCCCAGGGGCGCCTCGGTCGCCTGCATGGGCCAATTCTCCCAGATGCGCGGGGGAAAAAGTTCTGACAGCAGCCCGACCGCCGTTGCGATCTCCACGTATCTCCGACGTAACTGCGCACACCTCGACCGGTAACAGTCCGTCCTTAACGTCGGGGCCGTGACCATGACCACTCCGGATTCCAGCACTGGACTCTTAGCGCCTGCGCCGCCGCGCGAGCCTCACCGCGGGCGCCCCAGACGCCATTGGATCGACGACTGGCGGCCGGAAGACCCCGCGTTCTGGGCGGCGACGGGCAAGGCCATCGCCCGTCGCAACCTGATTTTCTCGATCTTCGCCGAGCACGTCGGGTTCAGCGTGTGGATGTTGTGGAGCATCGTGGTCGTTCAAATGACGTCCGCGGGTCCGCCTGGACATTCCAGCCACCCCGCCGCGTCCGGCTGGGCGCTGACCGCAAGCCAGGCTTTGTGTTTGGTCGCCGTCCCCAGCGGGGTCGGCGCTTTTCTGCGGCTGCCCTATACCTTTGCGGTGCCGATTTTCGGCGGCCGCAACTGGACGACCTTCTCGGCGTCACTGCTAGTGATCCCCTGCCTGTTGCTGGCCTGGGTGGTGGGCCACCCCCACATCCCGTTCGCGGTGCTGGTCGCGGTCGCCGCGACCGCCGGCTTCGGCGGTGGCAACTTCGCCTCGTCGATGGCCAACATCTCGTTCTTTTACCCGGAGAAGGACAAAGGCTGGGCGCTGGGCCTGAACGCGGCCGGGGGCAACATCGGTGTGGCCGTGGTGCAGAAGATCATTCCGCCCATCGTGATCGCTGGGGGCGGGGCGGCTGGGATAGCACTGTCGCGCGCCGGGCTGTTCTACGTGCCGTTGGCCGTCGTGGCGGCGGTGTGCGCATTCCTGTTCATGAACAACCTCACCGAGGCCTGCCTGAAAAGGAAGGCCCTGAAAGCCCAAGTGAAGCCGGTGTGGCAGTCGCTGCGGCATCCCGACACGTGGATCATGTCGCTGCTGTACATCGGTACGTTCGGCTCCTTCATCGGCTACTCGGCGGCGTTCCCGACCCTGCTCAAGACTGTGTTCGGGCGCGGTGATATCGCTTTGGCCTGGGCCTTTTTGGGAGCGGGCATCGGATCGGTCGTCCGCCCGCTGGGCGGCAGGCTCGCCGACCGGATCGGCGGGGCCCGAGTCACCGCCATGAGCTTCGTCATGCTGGCGGCCGGCGCGGCGGCGGCGCTCTGGTCCGTCAACGCCAAAAATCTGCCGCTGTTCTTTGCCAGCTTCATGTTCTTGTTCGTCGCCACCGGTATCGGCAACGGCTCGACCTACCGGATGATCCCGCGGATCTTCAAAGTCAAAGGCGAGCTGGCCGGCGGCGACCCGGACACCATGGTGTACATGCGCCGCCAAGCCGCCGGCGCGCTGGGCGTCATCTCGTCGGTCGGCGCCTTCGGCGGTTTCGCCGTGCCGCTGGCCTACGCCTCGTCGAAGTCTCACCTGGGCAGCATCGAGCCCGCGCTGCGGTTCTACGTGGCGTTCTTCGTCGCCCTGCTGTTCGTCACCTGGTACGTCTACCTGCGCAAGAAAACCGGGATGGGGCAGCGCGGGGTCTAGCCGTTCTGGTACTTCGGCTCATACTTTGTCCAAGGGCTGTAGTCGGCGATCAGGTCTTCCTGTGGCGGGCGTTGGTCGGCCGGAACGTGCTGCAGGTTGATCCGGATCCGGTACCAGATCGAACTCGGTCCGCGCATGCCGTCGACCAGGACGTCGGGCGGCTGCAGCAACTCGGCCGCGGCGGGATAGCGGTCGCGCCAGGTGTCCAACGCGGCCATCGCCTCATCCTTGGTCTTGGTCCGGGCGATCTCGATGAGCGGCTTGGCCGAGATTCGCCTGCCGTCGGTGCGTTTGCCGGTCCCGCGCGCGCCCTTCGGCGCAAGCTCCGGGGGTCCCATTTCTTCGGCCAGCATCAGCAGCCGGTCAAGCTCGCCAACCTCGTCGTCCATTCCCGCCCACGGGTCACCCATTTCGGCGAACCGGCCCGGCACCGTCTCGATGGTGAACGCCTCGGGTCTGCAGTCGGCGACCTCGTCCCAATGCAGCGGCGTCGACACCCGGGCATCGGGTGTCGCCCGCACGGAGTAGGCCGACGCGACAGTGCGGTCCTTTGCGTTCTGGTTGAAGTCGACGAACACCCCTTCCCGTTCTTCCTTCCACCAGCGGCTGGTCGCGGCGTCGGGCACCCGGCGTTCGACCTCGCGGGCGACGGTCTGGGCGGCCAGGCGCACCTGACGGAACTCCCAGCGCGGCGCGATCCGGGCATAGATGTGAAAGCCGCGCGACCCGGACGTCTTCGGCCACGCGGCCAGGCCGTAGTCCTCCAGCACCTCGCGGGCCACCAGGGCGACGTCGACGATCCGCTGCCACGCGACCCCGGGCATCGGATCCAGGTCGACTCGCAGTTCGTCGGGGTGGTCGAGGTCGCCGGCCTGCACCGGATGCGGGTTGAGGTCGACGCACCCCAGGTTGATCACCCACGCCAGTCCGGCGGCGTCATGGATCACGGCTTCGGCGGCGGAAGTGCCCCGCGCATAGTGCAGTTCGGCGACGTCGACCCAGTCCGGGCGTTTGGTGGGCGCCCGCTTCTGGAAAACGGCTTCCTGGGAGATCCCCTTGACGAAGCGCTTCAGGATCATCGGCCGGTTGGCCACGCCGCGCAGCGCCGCGTCGGCGACGGACAGGTAATAGCGGACCAGGTCGAGCTTGGTGTACGGCCCGCCCGTATGGCGGGTATGCCCTGTAAGGCCGGCTTGGCGTTCGAAGACCACCTTGTCCGGATGGGTGATCGCGACCTGGCGCCCGGCCACCTCGAGTGACACCGGACCGGCCATGGGTTCATGGTAATTCGGGGGAACTTCTTGGCCGCATTGCGACGGACGTCACATAGGGTTGAGGTTATGCCTAACCTTATTGACCTTGCCGGTCAGGCCCCGGCCAACATCATGGCCAAAGTTCAGCAATACCTGGAACGCGGCTCGGCCGAACTGCACTACGTGCGCAGGATCATCGATTCGGGCGCATTCCGCTTGGAGCCGCCGCAGAACTACGCCTCGATGGCGGCCGACATTTACAAGTGGGGCGAGTTCGGCATGCTGCCGTCGCTCAACGCCAGGCGCACCCCCGATCGCGCGGCGCTGATCGACGAAGAGGGAGAATTCACCTACTCCGAGCTCGACGAGGGCGCCCACGCGGTGGCCAACGGCCTGCTTGCCAAGGGCGTGCGCGCCGGGGACGGTGTCGCGATCCTGGCGCGCAACCACCGCTGGTTTGTCCTCGCCAACTACGGCGCCGCCCGGGTGGGCGCTCGCATCATCTTGCTCAACAGCGAGTTTTCCGGCCCGCAGATCAAAGAGGTGTCCGAGCGCGAAGGCGCCAAGGTGATCATCTACGACGACGAGTACACCAAGGCCGTCAGCAAGGCCGAGCCGCCGCTGGGCAAGCTGCGGGCGCTTGGTGTCAATCCAGATGCGGACGAGCCATCGGGCAGCACCGACGAGACACTGGTCGAGCTGATCGCACGCAGCAGCAAGTCGCCCGCCCCGAAGGCGAACAAGCACGCGTCGATCATCATCCTCACCAGCGGGACCACCGGCACCCCGAAGGGTGCGAACCGCAGCACCCCGCCGACCCTGGCGCCGGTCGGCGGCATCCTGTCGCACGTCCCGTTCAAGGCGAATGAGGTGACGTCGCTGCCGGCGCCGATGTTCCACGCGCTGGGTTACCTGCACGCCACCATCGCGATGTTCCTGGGGTCGACGCTGGTGCTGCGGCGGAAGTTCAAGCCGCCGCTGGTGCTGGAAGACATCGAGAAGCACAAGGTGACGGCCATGGTGGTGGTCCCGGTGATGCTGTCACGGATTCTCGATGCGCTCGAAAAGATGGACAAGAAGCCCGATCTGTCCAGCCTGAAGATCGTGTTCGTATCCGGATCGCAATTGGGGGCCGAGCTGGCCTCCCGCGCGCTCAAAGACCTCGGTCCGGTCATCTACAACATGTACGGCTCGACCGAGATCGCGTTCGCCACCATCGCCGGACCCAAGGACCTGGAACGCAACGCGGCGACGGTCGGTCCGGTCGTCAAGGGCGTGAAGGTCAAGATCATCGACGACAACGGCAAGGAGTTGCCGCAGGGCGAGGTCGGCCGGATCTTCGTCGGCAACACCTTCCCGTTCCAGGGCTACACCGGCGGCGGTGGCAAGCAGATCATCGACGGCCTGTTGTCCTCCGGCGACGTCGGCTACTTCGACGAGTACGGCCTGCTGTACGTCAGCGGCCGCGACGACGAGATGATCGTCTCCGGCGGCGAGAACGTCTTCCCCGCCGAAGTCGAGGACCTGATCAGCGGACACCCGGAGGTGGTGGAGGCGACCGCGGTCGGAGTCGAGGACACGGAGTGGGGCCACCGGTTGCGCGCCTTCGTGGTCAGGAAGGAAGGCGCCACCCTCGACGAGGACACCGTCAAGCACTACGTGCGCGACCACCTGGCCCGCTACAAGGTGCCGCGGGAAGTGATCTTCCTCGAAGAGCTGCCGCGCAACCCGACCGGCAAGATCCTCAAGCGCGAGTTGCGCGAAATGGAGATCGACTAGCTCACCTGCGGGCTTGAATGGCGCGCATGATCTCAGCCGAGAGTTTGGGGTCGATCAGCAGTTGATCGATGAGCGCGGTAAAGACCTCTTGTCCGGTCACGCGCGCGACTCCGATGCGGTCGGCGGCCTCGCGCTGCCAGATGTCGAGAGCGCGGTGCGTGGCGAGCGGTAGATCGACGGTCCGCCGCGTTCGTCGGTCGCGCGTTGGCGCAGGGGGCGCCTGCCGGAAACCGGTGATGCGCTGGGTGGGGCCCGTCTGCCCAGGCTGGGGGGGCGTCACGGGGTGTGCGAGGAACCGTTGGGCACCGGGCTCGTTGCGGCTAGGGGTACTCATCAAAGCGACCCTCTCTGGGGTGCAATCAGTAGATCCGCTTATCAGTATGCGCGTCGTTGAGCACCTTCTCATTGATAGCACCGCGTGGACTCGCGCCGCGCCGCGGACGACGGGATTCCGTTGCGATTCTGGCCGCGACTCCGACGGAGCCGCCGGTGCAAAGCTGGGCCGCGCGATCGAACCACTGAAACGGTTTGAAACGGTATGGCTGATGGACCGTACGGCAAGTCGCGCGCTTATATGCTGTTTGCTATTGTGCCTCGGTAATAGCAAACTGGCGCCCGCAGATAATGATCGTTCCGCATGGCCATCATTAACTCAATAAATACGCATTTGTGCATCCGCGTATTTCAGTAGATGCCTTTCTACAAGTTAGTTTGTCTAGAGGTGGAGATACTGAAGGCAGTAACTGCGGAAAAGTAGAAATCATACAAATAGCGCCAAAACCACAACATAGTCCATTCATTTTTGTGCACCATATTGCGTAGCTGATCTTGCGGCCGTGCTCGCAATTGGCATACTATTCATATGACTTATTAGAACTCTTTTGGCTTTGACCATTTGATCCGTTCTATGGAAGGAGCTCACAAATGTGGACTTCACTGCTTTCGGTTCGCAACACCGCGCTTGGTGCGGTCGGCGCCGGCATGCTGACCGGAGCGATGCTGTTCGGTGGCGTCCCCGTCGCGCAGGCCGCTCCGCAGCCCACCCTCGGCACCAGCTTTGCAATCGCCGGACCGCACGGCGCGCCTGGCATCCCCACTAAGGGAGGGCCTGGTGGCGGAGGGGGCCACGGCGGCGGCGGCGGAGGCCACGGCGGCGGCTGGGGCGGCCCCGGAGGGGGCCACGGCGGCGGCTGGGGCGGCCACGGTGGCGGCTGGGGCGGCCACGGTGGCGGTTGGGGCGGCCACGGTGGCGGTTGGGGCGGTAACGGTTGGGGCGGCCGCGGCGGCTGGGGTGGCCACGGCGGCGACTGGGGCCGCGGCGGCTGGGGCGGCCACGGTGGCGGCTGGGGCGGCGGCTGGGGCGGCGGCGTAGGCCGCGGCTGGGGCCACCCCGGTTGGGGCAATGGTGGTTGGGGTCCCCCTGGTTTGGGCTTCCGGCCGTGGTGGAGCTCGTGGTGGTGAGCTAGCGCCACCGCCACGGCACTAGCAACAACAAACTGATCGATGCCGACTTGGGACCGCCCTCAGGTCGGCATCGATCTGTTTACGGGTCGCGGGGCAGGCCCAGCAGCCGTTCGGCGATGATGTTGAGCTGCACCTCCGACGTGCCGCCGTAGATGGTGGTGGCCCGGCTGGCCAGCAGGTTCTCGCCCCACTTGCCCGGGGGCTCGTTGGTGTCGCCGATCGCGGCGTCGGTGCCGAAGGAGGACACCGCGAATTCGGCATAACCCTGGCCGGTGCGCATCGACAACAGCTTGGAGATCGCCGCCGACGGCATGGCGTCGCCGCCGGCCAGCGTCAACAGCGTCGAGCGCAGGTTCAGCACCTTGGCGGCATGGCCTTCGGCGATCAACTGCCCGGCCCGGTGCTGGGCGACCTGGTCGAACTGCCCGTCACGAACGAACTCGACGAACTCGGGCAGCGTCGCCAGGAAGTTCGCGTCGGTGCTTCCTATAGAAACCCGCTCCGCCGTCAGGGTGTTGCGGCTGACCTCCCACCCCCGGTTGACCTCGCCGAGCACGCACTCGTCGGGCACGAACACGTCGTCGATGTAGACGGTGTTGAACATCGCGTTGCCCGTGAGCTCACGCAGCGGCCTGACGGTGACGCCTTCGCTCTTCATATCCAGCAGGAAGTAGGTGATGCCGTTGTGTTTCGGTGCCGACGCGTCGGTCCTGGCCAGTAGCGCGCCCCGGTGCGAGAACTGCGCCGCGGTGGTCCAGATTTTCTGGCCGGTGATGCGCCAGCCGCCGTCGGCCCGGGTGGCCTTGGTGGTCAGCCCGGCCAAGTCCGATCCCGCGCCCGGCTCGGAGAACAGCTGACACCAGACCATGTCGCCGCGGAACGTCGGCGGCAGGAAGCGTTGCTTCTGCTCCTCGGTCCCGAACGCGACGATCGACGGAATGATCCACGCCGCGATGCCGACCTGCGGCCGCTTGACCCGCCCCGCGGCGAACTCCTGGGCGATGATGATCTGCTCCACCGGGCTGGCAGCCCGGCCCCACGGCTTGGGCAGGTAGGGCAGCACCCAGCCGGCCTCGGCGATCGCGACCCTGCGCTGCTCGCGCTCCATCGCCTTGAGCCCGGCGACCTCGGCCCGGATCTCGGCCCTCAGCTTTTCGGTGTCGGGATCCAAGTCGATGTTCACCGCGCGCATCCCCGTACTGGTCGCGGTGTCCACCACTTTTTGCGGGTACTCCGAACCGCGGCCGAAGCAGGCGGCCAGCATCAGCGCCCGCCGGTAGTAGACGTTTGTGTCGTGTTCCCAGGTGAAGCCGATTCCGCCGTGCACCTGAATACAATCCTGCGCGCACCGTTGGGCGGCCGCCGGCGCGAGCGTCGCCGCCACAGCGGCGGCAAACTCGACACCGGAAGCGACTATGTCCCAATTGTTTTGGGCGGCTTCATCGAGCGCGCGGGCGGCGTCCCACACGGCCGCGGTGGCCCGCTCGGTGTCGGCGATCATCTCGGCGCACTTGTGCTTGATGGCCTGGAACTGGCCGATCGGCCTGCCGAACTGCTCGCGGATCTTGGCGTACTGCGACGCCGTATCGGTTGCCCAGCGCGCCACGCCGATGGCCTCGGCGGACAGCAGCGTGGACATCAGTGCGTGCGCGGTCGCCATGCTCAGATTGCTCAACGCGGCATCGTCGCCAACCTCGACCGCGTTGGCGCGCACGTGCGCGATTGGCCGCAGCGGGTCCAGGCTTTTCACCGGCTCGATCTCGAGCTGGTCGGCGCGCAGCACGACCCACTCGTCGCCGCTGTCAATCGCCACCGGCAGCACCAGCACAGAGGCCTGCGCCGCCGCGGGAACCGCGCGGACTTCGCCGCGGATCACCAGCGTCTCTTCATTGGGCCCGTGCCGGGTCGCGGTCAGTCCGGAATCCAGCGCGTAGGCGGCAATGGCCGCCCCGGTTGCCAGCTCGCCGAGCACCTTGGCCTCCGGGTCATGCGCGGAGATCAGCGCGCCGGCGATCGCCGACGGCACGAACGGACCGGGCACCGCCCCGTAGCCGAACTCGGCCAACACGATGGCCAGCTCCAGGATGCCGAAGCCTTGCCCGCCGACGGCCTCGGCCAGATGAACACCCTGCAGCCCCTGTTCGGCGGCCGCCTGCCAGTACGGCGGGGGGTTGTCGATCGGGGTCTCTAAGGCCGCATGCAGCACCTCGGACGGCGCGACACGCGCCACCAATGATCGCACCGAATCGGCCAGGTCTCGATGCTCAGGAGTTATTGCGATCGGCATTGGTCGCCTTCCATGGCTTTCTGGTCCGTTTGGGCCAACGCCTTCCAAGCTAACAACCGGTCGGTTGGTTGACCACATAGGCCAACGGCTCGCCGTCGCGCAGTCGGCGGCAGTTGGCAACGGCCTCGGTCAGATACCGCCGCATGGTGTCGGCGGTGTACCACGTGACGTGCGGCGTCAGCACCACGTTGTCCAGGCCGAGCAGCGGGTTGTCGGGCGCCACCGGCTCGACCTCGAAAACGTCCAGCCCCGCCGCGGCCAGCCGCCCACCTCGCAGCGCGTCGACAAGAGCGTCTTGGTCGACCACGGCACCACGTGACGTGTTGACCAGCACCGCATTCGGTTTCATCTGGTCCAGCGCGTCCCGGCCGAGCAGATGATGGGTCTGCGCCGTCAGCGGCAGGTGCAGCGAGACGATGTCGCTGGCCGCCAGCAATTCGGGCAGCCGCCGCCAGCCGGGCCGCCCGTCGTCGCGGGTGCTGGTGTGCAGGACGGTGGCGCCCATCGCCGCAACGATTTCGCTCACGCGTTTGGCGATGTTGCCGTAGCCGACCAGCCCGACGGTACAGCCGCCGATATCGCGCACCGTCTCGCCCAGTTCTGGATCTGCCGGCCAGCCGTGCCCTTGGCGGACGGCGCGATCCAGCGCCGGGAGCCGGCGCAGCGCGGCCAGCATCAGCAGCACCGTTCCCTCGGCCACCGACGGCGCGTTGGAGCCCGGCATATTGGCGACCGCGATCCCGCATTCCGTCGCGGTCTGGACATCGATGGTGTTCACTCCGGCCCCGAGTTTGTGCACCAGTCGAAGCCGGGCGCCACGCCGCAGATCGGCGCCCGACAGCGGCCGAAGCACGTGCCAGATCACCTCCGCGTCGGGCAGCTCCCGATAAAAGCCCTCTTGCGATTCGGGGGAGTCGTCTTCGGCGCACCATCTGATGTCAAGCCAATCCGATTCCGGTGCAACGAAATCAAGCACTCCATTTCCGGGAACGAAATGGGCGAGAACTCTCAGCGCCACCGTTTGGCGATCCACTTGGCGATGGTATCGGCCTGCTGCCCGCGCGCGCCCGGGGTGGTGAAGTAGTGGTCGGTATCGATCGAGAACTGCGCCTTGTCGGTGCTGGCGAGCGCGTCGTAGATGCGCTGCGCATCCGACGGAAAGACTCCGGTGTCGGCCTCGGCGTTGATCACCACGGCCGGGCAGGTGATGCGAGCCAGGTGGGGCTCGGCGCGGGTTTGCGCCACCCGCAGACTCCACATGCCCAACCAGTTGCGCAGCGTGCAGGCCGCGGCGATGCCGTGCGCGGAGCGGTTCGCCTTGGCCGGGACGCCCGCATAGCACATGTTCGGCTGACGCGTGGTGGGCTCGATGCTGGGATCGACCATGCGGGGATCGGCCCAGGTTCGCATCACGCTGAACGGCCGATCGGAAAACCCCGCAGCACGAACACGTTTGAGCTCCCCCTCGGCCCAATCCGTGATCGCGTGGTTGCGCGCGGTCTGCGCTTCGCGGAAGCGGGCGACGAACTCCGACGGGTACGGCGGGCCGTTGTGCTCCTTGAACAGATCGAGGTCGGGATTCGTTGCCACCGGGTCGTTTTCATCGACGACGGCGGCGTCCATCCAGGCCGTCAGCACATCCGGGCGTCCGGGATGAGCGGCGGTGGCCACGTACCCGTCGGCGGGGGGCAATTCAGTCAGCCCGGCCGCGGGCCGCATGCCTTCCAGGGGGGTCACATTCGGCTCGACGGCCTGCGATTGATAGGCGGCCATCAACGAACCTCCGCCCGAATTGCCTAGCAGCACAACGGTGTCCACTCCCTGGGTCTCGCGCAGCCAGCGAACCCCGACACCGATGTCGACCAGCGCGTGATCGAGCAAAAAGCTGCTTTCGAAACCGCGAAATCTGGTGTTCCAGCCGAGGAATCCGATGCCGCGGGTGGCCATATAGTCGGCGAGGTAATGCTCGGAGAAGTCGATCTGGTAGTGAGTGGCGATCATCGCCACCTTCGGCTTGCGGCCCACCCCGTGGTGGTACAGCCCCTGGCATGGATGGCCGCCGGCCGGGGCGCGCCCAGCGGTGGGCGACGGCAACCCGACGAATTCCCGGACAACACCCGCGGCGCCGGTGTGAGTCACTTCGGTTCTCCCCCGCAGGCGTAGATGGCTCGATAGTAGATGTTGGACAGCGTCTGGATGCACGCCGCGTCGTCGGGTTCACTTCCGGCCGAACCCGTTCCGGCGAGCTGGATGTAGCAGAACTGAATCTGATGTTAGATTCAGATATCGAGCTTGGCCAGGACCTGCACTCCCGGGGACCGATAGGAGCCGCGAGATGATCAAGCCGCACAACACCAACACGGAATTCGAGCTCGGCGGCATCAACCACGTCGCGCTGGTGTGTGCGGACATGGCTCGCACCGTGGACTTTTACACCAACATCCTCGGCATGCCGCTGATCAAATCGCTCGACCTGCCCAACGGTGCGGGGCAGCATTTCTTCTTCGACGCCGGCAACGGCGACTGCGTCGCGTTCTTCTGGTTCGCCGGCGCCCCCGACCGGGTGCCGGGCATCTCGTCGCCGGGTGCCATCCCCGGCATCGGGGACATCACCAGCGCGGTGAGCACCATGAACCACCTGGCATTCCACGTGCCGGCGGAGAAGTTCGATGCCTACCGGCAGCGGCTCAAGGACAAGGGTGTGCGGGTGGGTCCGGTGCTAAACCACGACGAAAGCGAAAGGCAGGTGTCCGCGACGGTGCATCCCGGGGTGTACGTGCGCTCGTTCTACTTTCAGGACCCCGACGGCATCACGCTTGAATTCGCTTGCTGGGTAAAAGAATTCGATGCCAGTGACGCCCAGACGATACCGAAGACCGCGTCCGACCGGCGACCTCCGGTGGCCGCCGGACGCTAATCGGCAGAACCGCGTCCGAGCCGGGGGATGTCAAATATGACCGACCGCATTTTGACCGACGCGCAGATCGCGGCGCTGACGCCCGAGCAGCGGCGGGAGCTGATCTCCCGGCTGGAGCAACCCCTGAGCGACGTGATCGACCCGCTGTTCCTCGCTCGGGTCCGGCGGATCCGGCTGCGTCTGATGGTCGGCTGCTCGATCGCAATGGTCCCCTGGCTTGGCTATCTCTCCTGGACGCTGCCGGCGAATTACGTTGCCCACAACTGGCCTGTCACGTGGGTGGGCTTCGACATTCTGTTGGTCGCGTTCATGCTGGCGACGGCGATATTCGGGTACCTGCGCCGCCAGGTGCTGCTGTTTGCGGCCTTCACCTCCGGGGTGCTGCTGATCTGCGACGCGTGGTTCGACATCATGACGGCCGGACCCGATGACATCTGGTTGTCGATGGTCACGGCGCTGCTGATCGAGGTGCCGTTGGCGATCTTCATGATCCGCGGCGCGCAACGCATCATGCGACTCACAATGATGCGTCTGTGGCTGCTGGACCCCGAGGTGCGGCTGTGGCAGGTGCCGCTGTTTCCCTGAGGCGGTACAGGCTCGGCTCGGCGAGCTCGTCGAGCAGCGCCGCCAGCTGATCGACGAGCTGGTCCGGCTCGAGGCAGACGTCGCCGGCCAGCCAGGCGCTGATGGTTTGTCCGACGCCGCCTACCACGAAATGTGCCGCCGCCTTGATGCGCTCGTTTGCCGGGACCCGCAGTGCGTCACCGACATGCTGGCCGGACAGCATGGCGAACAGCGCGCTGGAGTCGGCGCGTTTGCGCACGATCACCGGGTTGGCCAGCTGCGTGCTGAACAGCAGGCGCCCGATGCGGGCGTCGCCGGCGATGCTCCGCACGATGTTGGCCATCCCGGTGCGCGTCTGCTCGTGTGCCGGCACCGCCGCCACGGCAGCCTGGGTGGTGGTGGCCAGCTCGGCGACCACCGAATCGAATACCCCGGCGACGAATTCGTCCTTGTCGGTGAAGCTCTCGTAGAAGTATCGGGCGGCCAGGCCGGCTTGGCGGCATATGCCGCGAACGGTCAGCGCGGAGACATCCGGCTGCTCTGCCCCAAGCAGGTCCAGGCCGGCCGCCAGTAGCCGGCTGCGGCGTGCGGCCAGCCGCTCGGCGGCCTTTACGCCGCGGTAGGGCCGCACGCTCGAAGCATCGGGCACAACCACCATCTTGACACCGACGCCCGACACCGACAACATCAGGAAACAAGCGTTCGCACAATTAGCGGGGGGATGCGCGGGAGGAAATACTATGGCAATTCACAAGGCGGTTCACGAGGCGCCATACGAGCCGATTCGCCATGTCGAGCGCGCCACCGCCGACCCGCCCCGCACGCAGCGCGCCCGGCGCAGGCACGCGTCGGGTATGGACGAGGGTTTGATGGGCGTGGCGCTCCTGGCCGGCCCCGCGAACGTGATCATGCAGTTGGCGCGGCCCGGTGTCGGCTACGGCGTGCTGGAGAGCCGTGTCGAAAGCGGCCGGGCGGACCTGCATCCGATAAAACGGGCCCGCACCACCTTCACCTACCTCGCCGTGGCGACCGCCGGTAGCGATGCCCAGAAGGACGCCTTCCGGCGGGCGGTGAACCGGGCGCATGCCCAGGTGTACTCCACCGCCGAGAGCCCGGTGCAGTACAACGCCTTTGACGTTGACTTGCAACGGTGGGTCGGGGCTTGTCTGTACAAGGGCGGCGTCGACGTCTACCGCACCTTCATCGGTCAACTTGCCGACGAGGATGCCGACCGCCATTACCGCGAGGGCATGACGCTGGCCACCACGTTGCAGGTGCCGCCGGAGATGTGGCCGGCCGACCGGGCGGCCTTCGACCGGTACTGGCAAGAGTCGCTGGCCAAGGTGCACATCGACGACGCCGTCCGCGATTACCTGTATCCCATTGCCGCGGGCCGGATTCGAGGGGTAACGCTGCCGCGACAACTGCAGCGCGTCTCGGACGACTTCGCGTTGCTGATCACCACCGGCTTTCTGCCGCAACGATTTCGCGAGGAGATGCGGTTGCCGTGGGACGCGACCCACCAACGGCGCTTCGACCGGCTGATGGCCGTGTTGCGCACGGTGAACGGGATGATGCCGCGGTTCCTCCGACGGTTCCCGTTCAACGTCCTGCTGTGGGATGTCGACCGCCGGATCAGGACGGGACGGCCCTTGGTCTAGCGCCCGCGGCTGGACTCAGCGCCCGGCTTGATAACGACAATCATTTTCATTAGGCTCGTCTCGATCTGTTAAGGGTCCGGTAAACCCTCTCAGCCCGAGGAGTGCCAATGGCCGCGCCGATTTGGATGGCGTCACCGCCGGAGGTGCACTCGGCGTTGCTGAGCAGCGGCCCGGGACCCGGATCGTTGCTGGCCGCGGCGGGGGCGTGGAACTCGTTGAGCGCTGAATACACTTCAGCTGCAGAAGAACTCAGCGCAACCCTGGGGGGAGTGCAGGCCGGCGTGTGGGAGGGGCCGAGCGCCGAGTCGTATATCGCCGCGCATGGCCCGTATCTGGCGTGGCTGACGCAGGCGAGTGCGAACAGCGCGGAAAAGGCCGCCCAACACGAGACCATGGCCGCGGCCTACACCGCCGCATTGGCGGCGATGCCGACCCTGCCTGAACTCGCCGCCAATCACGTCGTGCACGGGGTCTTGGTGGCGACCAACTTCTTTGGGATCAACGCGATCCCGATCGCGCTCAACGAGCTGCAGTACGTGCAGATGTGGATTCAGGCCGCCATCACGATGGCCATCTATCAAGCTCAGGCCGACGCCATTGACGTGCTTACGTCGCTTCAGGACAGCCCCGCGGTGCCGCCGATCCTGAAGAACTTCCTCGACGGGGTCTCGAATAACACGGTTGCCCACGACCCGACGGTCGACAACCCGATAGACAACGTCATTTCGCAGATCCTGCAGAACTTCGGGGTGAACTGGAACCCCGCGGCGGGCACGGTCAACGGCCTCGACTACGACTCGTATGTGGACCCGGGCCAACCGATCTTCTGGGTGGTGCGAAGTCTCGAACTTTTCGAGGATTTTCAACAGTTTTTCGTGTACCTCCAGACAAATCCGGTGATGGCTTTTCAATACCTGGTCAGCCTCGAGCTGTTCGACTGGCCGACTCACATAGCCGAGATTGTTCCGTACCTGGCAAGCCAGCCGGAGGTGTGGGCGGTCGCGGCTGGCGCGGCGGTTGCCCCCTTCGGTGCCGGGGGCGGCTTCGCGGGGCTGGCCGGGCTGGCCGCACCGCCCCAGCCGGTGGTCGTACCGGCGCCGGCGCCCGTTGCGGCCACGCCCGCCATGTTGCCGGTGGCCGGGTCGGCCCCGATCGCCGCGTCGGCCGCAGTACCCGCCTCGGCACCCGCGCCCGGGGCCAGCCCCACCGCGAGCACGGTGGCCGGCCCCGCGCCGCCGGCGCCGCCGGTCGCCGCCGGCGCCGGTTTTGTGGCCCCCTATATCTTCGCTCCACCCGGCATCGGGTTTGGGTCAGGGATGAGCGCCAGCGCGAGTTCGGCCGCCAAAAGGAAAGCACCGGAACCCGATACCGCTGCGGCGGCGGTCGCCGCGGCCGCGCGGGAGGAGGTACGGGCGCGGCGGCGCCAACGGGCGCGGCGGCGGGGACACGGCGATGAGTTCATGGAGATGAACGTCGACGTCGACCCGGACTGGGACGAGCCCGCGTCGACGGCGGCGTCAGGTCGGGGCGCGGGGAGTCTGGGGTTTGCCGGCACGGCACCCAGGGAAACGGTCGCCGAGGCGGCGGGCTTGACCACACTTGCCGGTGGCGAGTTCGGGGGCGGCCCCCGGATGCCGATGTTGCCGGGCACCTGGGACTCGGGTGCCCTTGGGCCGTCGGCGTAATGTCGGTTGGGTGCGAAGTGAAGGCGATACCTGGGACATCACAACAAGTGTCGGTTCAACGGCGCTGTTCGTAGCGACCGCGCGAGCCCTTGAGGCGCAGAAACCCGACCCGTTGGCCGTCGACCCGTACGCGGAGCTGTTCTGCCGCGCCGTGGGCGGTCCAGCGGCCGACGTCCTCGACGGCAAGGAACCCGGCCACCCGCTGAAGTCCGACGACTTCGGCGTGCATTTCGTCAACTTCCAGGGCGCTCGCACGAAGTACTTCGACGAATATTTCCGCCGGGCGGCCGACGCGGGCGTGCGGCAGGTGGTCATCTTGGCCGCGGGCCTGGACTCCCGCGCTTACCGGCTGGACTGGCCGGCCGCGACCACGATCTTCGAGCTGGATCGTCCGCAGGTGCTGGACTTCAAGCGTGAGGTGCTCGCCGGCCACGGGGCCCAGCCGCGCGCCGAGCGTCGCGAGATCGATGTCGATCTACGGGAGGACTGGCCACAAGCCTTGCGGGACAGTGGTTTCGATGCGGCCAAGCCGTCGGCATGGATCGCCGAGGGCCTGCTGATCTATCTTCCGGCCAGCGCCCAGGAGCAACTGTTCACCGGCGTCGACGGCCTGGCCGGCCACGGCAGCCATGTCGCGATCGAGGATGGCGCCCCCCTTGAGCAGGACGAATTCGAGGCCAAGCGAGAAGAAGAACGCGCCGCGATGGCCAACGGCACCGAAGAGCGTCCCTTCTTCCAGTTGGTTTACAACGAGCAGTGCGCGCCGGCCACCGAATGGTTCGGCCGGCGGGGCTGGACCGCGGTCGGCACCCCGCTGACCGATTACCTGCACCAGGTGGGCCGGCCGGTGCCCGGACCGGAAACCGAAGCCGGGCCGATGATCGCCCGCAACACCCTGGTCAGCGCGGTCAAGGCCTGATCAGCACCTAGCTCGGCACCGCCAAACACCCTCCTTCGGGGAACTTTCTTAAGCCGTCGGCCGACTACTACCTGCGTGCTTGTTTCGCCGCCCAACAGCCTCGGCGGCCGTTGAATCCAGCCGATCGGTAAGGAGTCGCTGCTATGACCGCGCCGGTGTGGATGGCGTTACCCCCGGAGATCCATTCAGCTCAGCTCAGCGGCGGCCCCGGACCGGGTGGCCTGTTGGCCGCCGCCGCGGGATGGAATTCGCTGAGTGCCGCATACGCCTCCGCGGCGGACGAGCTCACCGCGATCCTGGGTGCGGTGCAGGCCGGGGCGTGGGAAGGGCCCACCGCCGCGCAGTACGTGGCCGCGCACGCGCCCTACCTGGCGTGGCTGATGCGGGCCAGCGCCAACAGCGCTTCGGCGGCTGCCCGGCACGAGACCGCGGCGACCGCCTATACCACGGCGCTGGCCGCGATGCCGACCCTGCCGGAGCTGGCCGCCAACCACGCGATTCATGCGGTACTGGTGGCTACGAACTTCTTCGGGATCAACACCATTCCCATTGCGCTCAACGAGGCCGACTACGTCCGGATGTGGATCCAGGCGGCCACCACGATGGGCACCTATCAGACGGTCGCCGGCGCGGCGGTGGCCTCGGCGCCGCAGACCGAACCGGCGCCACAGATCCTGCACGCCGCCGACGAGGGCAGCGGCGATAGCGGCGGCGGCATCATCGACAACGACGCCGGCAACCCGTACCAGCTGAGTTGGTGGGAAAACCGGTTTCTCGAGATTTTCCGAACCCTGGGAAGGGATTTAAAAGAATTTCCCGAGAATCCGTCGCAGTCAATATCGCAGCTGCAGTCCGACATTCCGGCGCTGGTGGCCGATGAGGTTGGCCACGCGGCCGAGGCGTATCAGGCCTTCGCCCCCGAGGTTCAGGCGTTGGCGCTCACGCTGCCGGGCGCCAACGTCGGTTTCCTGGGCGGCTTCGCGGGTTTGAGTGGGCTGTCCGGGATTCAGCCCACGGCGGTCCCGGTGGGGGCTGCACCAATGCCCGAGGTGCCCAGCGTGCCGGCGGCTGTCAGCTCTCCGCTCCCGAGCGCTGCTGCCGCCGCCCCGGCACCCGCCCCGACCCCCGCCTCGGCTTCGGCTCCCGCGCCGGTGACTGCGCCGGCTGCCGGAGCCCCACCACCACCGCCCGCCGGTATCGCGGGAGGCGCCTTCCCCTACCTGGTGGGAGGCCCCGGCATCGGGTCGAGCACGGATATGAGTGCCAGCGCACGGCGAAAGGCGCAGGAGCCCGATATCGCCGCTGCCGCCGCGACGGCCGCGGCGGCAGGACGACAAGAGGAAAGGGCGCGGCGGCGGCGCCGGGTGGCGATGGCCGACCAACACCGCGGTTACCGCTACGAGTTCATGGATGCCGGCGGCGGTGCACACCCCGACCGATTCGTTGACCCGGGAAAGTTGGTCACCTCGGCGGCCGCATCGGGTCAGGGGGCCGGGCCGCTGGGGTTCGCCGGCACGGCGCGCAGGGACGCCGCCGAGGCGGCCGGGTTGGTAGCGCTGGCCGGCGACGGATTCGGCGGCGGGCCGTCGGTGCCCATGGTGCCTGGCACCTGGGACCACGAACGCCGACCACAGAATTTTGAAAATGATAACGATTTTCAGTAAGCTCCGCTGCGTAGTGAACCCCGCCGGAAAGACGCCGGATGATCGCCCAGAACACCCTGGTCAGTGCCTCGGAAATGCCACCGAAAGGGGGGCCGAGTCGTGAGCCGACGGGCTCGTGGAGCCTCGACACTTAGCTTATGCAATGCTAACTTCAGGCGGGTTAGGTTAGGCGACACTATATACAGGAGAACGAGCGACCGTGGAACGCGGTGACATCGGCATGCTCGGGGCTGCGCCTGTCGATTCTCGGTTGGACGGCAGGGTTGACGGCGACGTTGTGAGCCGGTTCGCTACCTGTTGCCGCGCGCTCGGCATCGCGGTCTACGAGCGCCAGCGTCCAGCCGACCTGGCCGCCGCTCGCTCGGGTTTCACCGCGCTGACCCGAATCGCACACGACCAGTGCGACGCCTGGACCGGCCTGGCCGCCGCCGGCGACGTCTCCCTCCGAGTGCTCGAGGCCGTTTCGCGCACCGCGACCGCGGCCGGCAGATTGCAGCGCCAGGTGGAACTGGCACCGGGAGCCCTGGGCTTCCGCTACGACACGGGCCTGTACCTGCAGTTCCGCGCCACCCACCCGGACGATTTCCACCTCGCCTATGCGGCCGCGCTGGCTTCGACGGGGGGCGCCGGACGATTTGCCGACGCCAACCGGATCGTGACCGGCCTCCTCGAACGCCGCCCGAGCTGGCGCGAAGCCCGCTGGGTCGCCGTCGTCATCAACTACCGCGCCGAGCGCTGGTCGGACGTCGTCAAGCTGCTGACCCCGATCGTCAATGACTCCGATCTCGACGACACCTTCTCGCACGCGGCAAAGATCACCCTGGGCACCGCGCTCGCCCGGCTGGCCATGTTCGCCCCGGCGCTGTCGTATCTCGAGGAACCCGAGGGCCCCGTCGCGGTGGCGGCGGTCGACGGCGCGCTGGCCAAGGCACTGGTGCTGCGCGCGCACGTCGACGAGGAGTCGGCGAGCGAGGTGCTGCAGGATCTGTACGCGGCTCACCCCGAGAACG
This sequence comes from Mycobacterium sp., assembly GCF_052145595.1. Lineage (GTDB taxonomy): Bacteria > Actinomycetota > Actinomycetes > Mycobacteriales > Mycobacteriaceae > Mycobacterium. The sequence goes on from NZ_JBKQOI010000198.1 coordinate 52,659, forward strand.
AGCAGATCGAGCAGGCCCTGTCCGATACCAGTTTCGGGATTGTGACGACCACGGCGGCCCGCATCGAGGCCCGCTCCGATCCCTGGGACACCGGCACCGAGCCCAGCGCGGAGGACTTCGTCGACCCCGCGGCCCACGAGCGCAAGGCCGCGCTGCTGCACGAGGCCGAACGCCAGCTCGCCGAATTCATCGGACTGGACGAGGTCAAGAACCAGGTTTCCCGGCTGAAGAGTTCGGTCGCCATGGAGCTGGTGCGCAAGCAGCGTGGGCTCACGGTGGCGCAGCGCACCCACCATCTTGTGTTCGCCGGGCCGCCCGGTACCGGTAAGACCACCATTGCTCGCGTCGTCGCCAAGATCTATTGCGGCCTAGGCCTTTTGAAGCGGGAGAACATCAAAGAGGTGCACCGCGCCGACCTCATCGGTCAGCACATCGGCGAGACCGAGGCCAAGACCAACGCGATCATCGACAGCGCGCTGGACGGAGTGCTGTTCCTCGACGAGGCCTACGCCCTGGTGGCCACCGGCGCCAAGAACGACTTCGGGCTGGTGGCCATCGACACCCTATTGGCCCGCATGGAAAACGATCGCGACCGGCTGGTGGTCATCATCGCCGGCTACCGGGCGGACCTGGACAAGTTCCTGGACACCAACGAGGGCTTGCGGTCGCGGTTCACCCGCAACATCGACTTCCCCTCCTACACGCCGGCGGAGCTGGCGGAGATCGCACACAAGATGGCCGAGCAACGCGACAGCCTCTTCGAACCCGACGCGCTCGACCACATGGAGGCGCTGTTCTCGAGGTTGGCCGCGGAGTCGACACCCGACGCCAATGGGATCTCGCGGCGCAGCCTCGACATCGCCGGCAACGGCCGGTTCGTCCGCAACATCGTCGAACGCTCCGAAGAGGAACGCGAATTCCGGCTCGACCATTCGGAACACGCCGGAACCGGCGAATTCAGTGACGAGGAACTGATGACGATCACCGACCAGGACGTCGAGAAGTCGGTGGAGCCGCTGCTGCGTGGTCTCGGGCTGTCGGTGCCGGCATGACCAATAGTCAGACGGACCGCGAGTGGGACGGAGCGCGACGTTCGTTTGCCTCACGAACTCCGGCCAACGATAACCCCGACAAGGTGGTCTATCGCCGCGGTTTCGTCACCCGCCATCAGGTGACCGGCTGGCGCTTCGTGATGCGCCGGATCGCCTCCGGTATCGCGCTGCACGACACCAGGATGCTCGTCGACCCGCTGCGCACCCAGTCGCGCGCGGTGCTGATGGGCGCGCTCATCCTGGTCACCGGCCTGGCGGGCTGCTTCGTGTTCTCAATGATCCGGCCCGCCGGCTCGGCGGGAAACAACGCGGTGCTTGCCGACCGGTCCACCGCCGCGCTGTACGTACGGGTCGGCGACGACCTGCACCCGGTGCTCAACCTGACCTCGGCGCGGTTGATCGTCGGCCGGCCGGTCAATCCCACCACGGTGAAAAGCAGTGAGCTGGACCGGTTTCCGCGCGGCAACCTGATCGGCATCCCGGGTGCGCCGGAGCGCATGGTGCAGAACGCCTCGCACGACGCGAACTGGACGGTATGCGACGCCGTGAGCGGAACCGCGCGGTCCGCGCACAGCACGGGCGTCGCGGTGATCGCGGGGCCGCCCGACGGCAGCGGCGCACGCGCGGCCGCGCTCGGATCCGGGCAGGCGGTCCTGGTGGACAACGGCAGCGGCACCTGGCTGCTGTGGGACGGCAAGCGTAGCCAGATCGACCTGGCCAACCACGCGGTCACCAACGCTTTGGGTCTGGGAGCCTCGGACGTGCCCACGCCACGGCCCATCGCGTCGGGGCTGTTCAACGCGATACCCGGAGGGCCGGCCCTGACGGCACCGGGCATCCCGAATGCTGGTGCCCCGGCGAATTTTTCGGTGTCGGCGCCGATCGGGGCGGTAGTGCTGTCCTACGCCTTGGACCAACGTTCTTTGGGCGCAGTGCGCTACTACGCGGTGTTGCCGGACGGCCTGCAGCCCATCTCCCCGGTGCTTGCCGCGATCCTGCGCAACACCAATTCCTATGGCCTGGACCAACCGCCGCGGCTGGGCGCCGATGAGGTGGCCAAGCTGCCGGCATCGCGGATGCTGGACACCACCCACTACCCCGACCAGCAGGTCGCCCTGATCGATGCGGCCAAGGATCCTGTCACCTGCGCTCACTGGAGCAAGCCGGCCGGGGCCGCCACCAGCTCGCTGAGCCTGCTGGCCGGCTCGGTTCTGCCGGTGCCCGATTCGATCCATACCGTCGACCTGGTCGGCGGTGGCTCGCAGGGAACGGCCACCCGCGTCGCCCTGGCGCCGGGCACCGGGTACTTCACCCAGAGCGTGGGCGGCGGTGCGGGCTCACCGGCCACCGGGTCGTTGTTCTGGGTGTCTGACACCGGGGTCCGCTACGGCATCGACAACGAGGCCGACAACGGACCCGAAGCGGGCGGGCACGGCAAAACGGTTGAGGCCCTTGGTCTGGGCCAGCCTCCGGTCGCCATCCCGTGGTCGGTGTTGTCACTCTTTGCGAATGGGCCGACGTTATCGCGCGCCGACGCGCTGCTGGCACACGACGGCCTAGCACCCGACAGCAAGCCCGGCCGCGTGGCTTCAGCCGAACGGGAAGCCGAGGGGGCGCCCCGATGAGCCGACTCATTTTCGAGGCCCGCCGACGGCTGGCGCCACCGGTCACTCGCAAGGGGACCATCACCATCGAGCCGCCGCCCGAGCTGCCGCGGGTGATTCCGCCGTCGTTTCTGCGGCGGGCGATGCCCTATGTGCTGGTGATCCTGATCGTCGGCATGGTGGTCGCGCTGTTCGCCACCGGGATGCGGCTGATCTCCCCGCAGACGCTGTTCTTCCCGTTCGTGCTGTTGCTGGCTGCGACGGCGATGTATCGCGGCAACGACAACAAGACGCGCACCGAGGAGGTCGACGCCGAACGCGCCGACTATCTGCGCTACCTGTCGGTGGTGCGGGACAACATCCGGACCCAGGCCGCCGAGCAGCGCGCGACCGCGCAGTGGTCCCACCCCGATCCGACGGCATTGGCCACGGTGCCCGGATCCCGCCGTCAGTGGGAGCGCGACCCGCACGACCCCGACTTCCTGGTGCTGCGGGCCGGCCGTCACCAGGTGCCCCTGGCCACCGCGCTGCGGGTTAACGACACCGCAGCCGAGATCGACCTGGAACCGGTGTCGCACAGCGCATTACGCGGCCTGCTGGACACCCAGCGCACCGTCCGCGACGTGCCGACCGGAATCGACCTGACCAAGGTCTCGCGTATCACGGTGCTTGGCGAGGCGCCGGAGGTGCGGGCGGCGTTGCGTGCCTGGATCGCTCAGGCGGTGACCTGGCACGACCCGACGGTGCTTGGGTTGGCGCTGGCCACCCGCGATCTGGAGAGTCCGGACTGGTCCTGGCTGAAGTGGTTGCCGCACGTCGACATTCCCGGCGAGGTGGATGGTGTCGGCCCGGCCCGCTTCCTGTCGACGAACCCCGACGACCTGGTCGCGCTGCTGGGCTCCGCGCTCGCCGACCGCCCGGTGTTCACCGGTGCGCCCGCCGATGCGCTGCGGCACCTGCTGATCGTCGTCGACGACCCCGACTACGACCTGAATGCCTCGGCGCTGGCGGTGGGCCGGGCCGGAGTCACCGTCGTGCACCGCTCGGCCACACCCCCGCACCGCGAACAGTATTCGGATCCCGAAAAGCCGGTCCTGCGCGTTGCGCGCGGCGCCATCGAACGTTGGCAGACCGGCGGCTGGCAGCCCTACCTCGACAACGCGGATCGACTCGGCGCCGACGAGGCCGCCCACCTGGCCCGTCAACTGTCGCGGTGGGACTCCAACCCGACCCATGCCGGGTTGCGCTCGGCGGCCACCCGCGGCGCGACCTTTACCACGCTGCTGGGCATCCCGGACGCGTCGCAACTGGACGTACCAGCGCTGTGGGCGCCACGGCGCCGCGACGACGAGTTGCGTGTTCCGATCGGTGTCACCGCGACCGGCGAGCCGCTCATGTTCGACCTGAAGGACGAAGCCGAGGGCGGGATGGGTCCGCACGGCCTGATGATCGGTATGACCGGTTCCGGGAAGTCGCAGACCCTGATGTCGATCCTGTTGTCGCTGTTGACAACCCATTCGGCGGACCGGTTGATCGTCATCTACGCCGACTTCAAGGGCGAGGCCGGCGCGGACAGCTTCCGGAACTTCCCGCAGGTTGTCGCGGTGATCTCCAACATGGCCGAGAAGAAATCGCTGGCCGACCGGTTCGCCGACACGCTGCGCGGCGAGGTGGCCCGGCGCGAGACGCTGCTGCGCGAGGCGGGTCGCCGGGTCCAGGGCAGCGCGTTCAACTCGGTGACTGAGTACGAGAACGCCGTCACCGCGGGACACGACCTGCCGCCGCTCCCAACGCTGTTCGTGGTCGCCGACGAGTTCACCCTGATGCTGGCCGACCACCCGGAATACGCGGAGCTGTTCGACTACGTGGCCCGCAAGGGCCGCTCGTTCCGCATCCACATCCTGTTCGCGTCCCAGACGCTGGATGTGGGCAAGATCAAGGACATCGACAAGAACACCTCCTATCGCATCGGGTTGAAGGTGGCCAGTCCCAGCGTCTCCCGCCAGATCATCGGCGGGGAGGACGCCTATCACATCGAATCCGGCAAGGAGCACAAGGGCGGGGGCTTCCTGGTGCCGGCCCCCGGTGCCACCCCGATCAAGTTCCGCAGCACCTATGTCGACGGCATCTACGAACCTCCGCGAACCACCAAGTCCCTTGTGGTGCACTCCATTCCGGAGCCTAAGCTGTTCACGGCCGACAGGGTGGAGCCCGATCAGGGCACCGTGCTGTCCACCGGTGAGGATGAGGAGATGGCCAGCCCGCCGCGCAAGCTGATCGCGACCATCGGCGAACAGCTGGCACGCTACGGGCCGAGGGCACCGCAGCTGTGGCTGCCCCCGCTGGACAAACCGATCCCGTTGACCGCGGTGCTGGCCCGCGCCGGCGTGCCGCAACGGCAGTGGCGGTGGCCGCTGGGTGAGATCGACAAGCCATTCGAGATGCGCCGCGACCCGCTGGTTTTCGACGCCTCGTCGTCGGCCGGCAACGTGGTTATCCACGGCGGCGCCAAATCCGGCAAATCTACTGCGCTGCAGACATTTATCATGTCAGCGGCCAGCCTGCACTCGCCGCGCGACGTCACGTTCTACTGCCTGGACTACGGCGGCGGGCAGTTGCGGGCGCTGGAAGACCTGGCGCACGTCGGCAGCGTCGCATCGGCGCTGGAACCCCAACGCATCCGCCGCACCTTTGGCGAGCTGGAGCAGTTGCTGCTGTCCCGGCAGCGGCGAGAGGTGTTCCGGGACAAGCACGGTGCGGCCCCCGATGACGGCTTCGGTGAGGTTTTCCTGGTCATCGACAACCTCTACGCGTTCGGCCGTGACAATACCGATCAGTTCAACACGCGTAATCCTTTGCTGGCCAAGGTAACCGAGTTGGTCAACGTCGGCCTGGCGTACGGCATCCACGTGATCATCACCACCCCGAGCTGGCTGGAGGTGCCGCTGGCGATGCGCGACGGCCTCGGGCTACGGCTCGAGCTCAAGCTGCACGACGCGCGTGACAGCAACGTGCGGGTGGTTGGCGCGCTGCGCCGCCCCGCCGACTCCGTCCCGCACGACCAGCCGGGCCGCGGGTTGACTATGGCCGCTGAACATTTCCTGTTCGCAAGCCCCGCGCTGGACGCGGAAACAAACCCAGTGGCCGCGATCAACGGCCGCTACCCGGGCATGGCCGCACCGCCGGTGCGGTTGCTGCCCACCAATCTCGCGCCCGACGGATTGGGGGCGCTCTATCGCGGCGCGGAAAAAGTGGTCATCGGCCAGCGCGAAGAAGACCTGGCGCCGGTCGTAGTCGACTTCACCGAGAACCCGTTGTTAATGGTGTTCGGCGACAGCAAGTCCGGTAAGACCACGCTGCTGCGCCACATCATCCGCACCATCCGCGAGCACTCCTCGGCGGATCAGGTGGCCTTCACCGTGCTGGATCGTCGGCTGCACCTCGTCGATGAGCCGTTGTTCCCCGACAACGAATACACCGCCAACATAGATCGGATCATTCCGGCGATGCTGGGCCTGTCCAACCTCATCGAATCGCGGCGGCCACCGGTGGGCTTGTCGGCGGCCGAGCTGTCCCGCTGGAAATACCACGGTCACACCCATTACCTGATCATCGACGACGTCGACCAGATACCGGATTCGCCGGCGATGAGCGGTCCGTACATCGGACAGCGGCCGTGGACTCCGCTGGTCGCACAGCTGGCGCAGGCCGCGGATTTGGGGCTGCGGGTGATCGTGACGGCGCGCGCCACCGGATCGGGGCACTTGCTGATGACCAGCCCGTTGCTGCGCCGGTTCAACGACTTGCAGGCGACCACGTTAATGCTCGCGGGCAACCCGCAGGACAGCGGCAAGATCCGTGGCCAACGTTTTGCCCGGTTGCCTGCCGGCCGGGCGATCCTGTTGGGCGACAGCGATAGTCCGACGTACGTGCAGCTGGTCAACCCGTTGATCGGGGAATCCGTGATGGTTAGTGAAACAACAGAAGGGGAGTGAGCCATGACGTTGCGAGTGGTTCCCGAGGGCCTGGCCGCGACCAGCGCGGCGGTGGAGGCGCTGACGGCGCGGCTGGCGGCCGCGCTCGCGGCGGCGGCTCCGATGATCACCGCTGTGGTGCCGCCGGCGGTCGATCCGGTGTCGCTGCAGACGGCGGCCGGATTCAGCGCCCAGGGTCAGGAGCACGCCGCTATCGCGGCCCAAGGCGTTGAGGAGCTGGGCCGCGCCGGTGTGGGCGTGGGCCAATCGGGCGCAAGCTATCTCGCGGGCGACGCCGCGGCCGCCGCCTCCTATGGAGTTATCGGCGCCTGACATGACCACCCCGTTCGGGCCCGTGTGGATGGCCTCGCCGCCGGAAGTGCATTCGGCGTTGCTGAGCAGTGGTCCGGGGCCGGGGTCGCTGGTGGCGGCCGCCGGCGCCTGGAGCTCGCTCAGCGCCGAATACGCTTCGGTGGCGGCCGAACTCAGTGGGCTCCTGGGGGCGGCGCAGGCCCGGGCGTGGCAGGGGCCGAGCGCCGAGAGGTATGAGGCCGCCCACGCGCCCTATCTGGCGTGGCTGCAGCAGGCCAGCGCCGACAGCGCCGGCGTCGCGGCTCAGCACGAGGTCGCGGCGACGGCTTACACCAGTGCCCTGGCGGCGATGCCGACGTTGATGGAACTCGGCGCCAACCACGTCATCCACGGCGTGCTGTTGGCGACGAATTTCTTTGGGATCAACACGATTCCCATCGCGCTGAATGAGGCCGACTATGTGCGGATGTGGGTCCAGGCCGCCACCGCGATGAGTATGTATCAGGCGGCCTCGGGCGGGGCGCTGGCCTCGGCGCCGCGCACCGCCCCGGCGCCTTCCATCGTGAATGCGGGCTCCAATCAAGAGGGCAACGCCGCGGCCCAGAGCGGCCCTGTCTCGTCGCTGTCGCAGCTGCTGCAGGCCGTCGTGAACTATTACGAGGACGGGCTCAACGAATTCTCGGCGCTCCTGCAGAATCCGGTCGGGACTTTGCAGCATATGATCGTCGCGTTTGCCACGAATCCCGCCGCGGCGCTGGTGGCTTACGGCCCCCTGTTTTTCTTTGCGGCCTACGAGGTGATTTCGCCGATTGCCACGTACGGGCCCATGCTCATGGCGCTGTCGCTCAGTGTGAGCCTGAGCCTCATCTCGGTGCCCTTGGCGCTTGGCGAGATTGCGCCCGTTGCGGCGCCCGTCGTCGCCGGGGGAGCACCGCTGCTCCTCGCGTCCACCGCCCAACCCGGGTGGCCGGTGGCCGGCATGGCCCCCACGGTGGCGACTCCCACGGGTGCCCCGGCGTCGGCGCCCGCAACGGGTGGTGGTGCGGCGGCCGCGCCCGCCCCGGCGGTAACCACCGGGAGTTTCGCCTACATAGTGGGCGGCGGCGGCGATCCGGGAAGCGGATTCGAGCCGACGGTAGGCGGCCGTGGCGGGGCCAAGGCGCCGGCGGCCACCATTCCCGCGGCGGCCGCGGCGGCGCCGAGTCGGGCAGAAGCGCGGGCGCGGCGGCGCCGGCGGGCCGCGATGCGCGAGTACGGCGACGAATTCCTGGATTTGGATTCCGACATCGGCGTTGTGCCCGATTACGGCGAGCAGGAGCACGTCCTTGCCTCGGCGCTGGCTTCCGGGAGCGGGGCCGGGACGCTGGGGTTCGCCGGAACCGCGTACAAAGACACCGCCCTGCGGGCTGCCGGGCTGACCCAGCTGGCCGGCCGTGAGTACGGCGGCGGCCCGCGGGTGCCGCTGGTGCCGGGCACCTGGGATCAGGATCCCGACATTACGGCCGCGGATGAGTCGGGGAGAGGGGGAGACGACGGTTCGCCACGTGACAGTCAGTAACCGGAATCCAAAGGGTCCGGATGGACCGAGAAGACCGAGAAGAAGGGAATCATTATGAGTCTGTTGGATGCTCACATTCCGCAGTTGGTGGCCGCGCAGTCGGCGTTTGGCACCAAGGCTGCGTTGATGCGCAGCACGATCAGCCAGGCCGAACAGGAGGCGCTGTCGGCGCAGTCGTTTCATGTCGGGGAGGCGTCGGCGGCGTTTCAGGCCGCGCATGCCCGTTTCGTTGAGGTAGCCGCCCGGATCAACACCCTGCTGGATATCGCCCAGGCCAACCTCGGGGACGCCGCGGGCACCTATGTGGCAGCCGATGCCGCGGCCGCGTCCGGCTACACCGCCTTCTGAGCACACCGCTACCAACCGCGAAAGGACTTGTGATGTCACAGATCATGTACAACTACCCGGCGATGTTGGGCCACGCCGGAGACATGTCGGGCTATGCCGGCACGCTGCAGGGGCTGGGTGCCGATATCGCCAGCGAGCAGGCCGCGCTGTCCAACGCCTGGCAGGGCGATACCGGTATGACCTATCAGGTGTGGCAGGCCCAGTGGAACCAGGCCATGGAGGCCCTGGTGCGGGCCTACCAGTCGATGGCCAGCACCCACGAAGCCAACACGCTGGCCATGTATGCCCGCGACACGGCCGAAGCCGCCAAATGGGGCGGCTAGTTCTGCATCGATGAGCGTTCAGCCCAACGCCGTCGAGCTGACGGTAGATCAGGCGTGGTTCATCGCGGAAACCATTGGGGCGGGTAGCTTCCCGTGGGTGCTGGCGATCACCACGCCCTACCGTGATGCCGCGCAACGTGACGCGTTCTTCGAGCGTCGGCGCGCCGAACTGACCCGGATGGGTCTGGTGTCGGACGACGCACGTGTCAACTCGGCGGTCGCCGACTGGATCAAAGTGGTGTGCTTTCCGGACCGGTGGCTCGACCTGCGTTACGTGGGGTCCGCCAAGGACACCGGTGAGGCCACCGGGAGCGGCGAGCTGCTACGCGGCATCGTGGCGCAGCGCGCCGTCGCCGGTGAGACCCCGAAAACGGTGGTCGCGCTACGAAGCGCTCAGCTGATCACGTTTACCGCCATGGAGATCGACGACGCGCGGGCGCTGGTTCCCGTCCTCGGTGTTGGGTTGGCGCAGCGGCCGCCGGCGCGTTTTGACCAGTTCAGCATGCCGACGCGAGTCGGAGCCCGGGCCGACGAGCGGCTCCGGTCGGGCAATTCGCTATCGGAAGTCCTTGACTACCTGGGTATCCCGGAATCAGCGCGCCCGGTGGTGGAGTCGGTGTTCTCCGGTCCGCGCAGCTACGTCGAGATCGTCGCGGGCTGCCGCCGCGATGGGCGGCACGCCACCACGGAAGTCGGGATGAGCATCATCGACACCACCACGGGCCGGGTACTGGTCAGCCCGTCCCGCGCCTTCGACGGCGAATGGGTGTCGACGTTTTGCCCGGGGACCCCGTTCGCAACCGCCGTCGCGATCGAACAACTGACCACCTTGTTGCCGGGCGGCCAGTGGTTCGGCGGGCAGCGGCTGTCCCGAGATTTCTCTGCCCAACCCGCATAACGAAACCAGACAGGAAGAGAGCACGATGTCCTACCAATGGCCCCAGCAATTTTCGAGGGCCCAGTGACGTCCGGCGCCGTCATGCCGATCGTCCGCGTCGCCATTCTCGCGGACAGCAGGCTGACGGAGATGGCCCTGCCCGTCGAGTTGCCCCTGCGCGAAATCCTGCCCGCGGTTCAGCGTTTGGCGGTTCCCGCGGCCCAAAATGGAGAGGCTGCTGACGCCGCCGCCGCGCCGGCTGCCCAGCTGAGCCTCGCGCCCATCGGTGGGGCGCCGTTCAGCCTGGACGCCAGCCTGGAAACCGTCGGAGTCGTCGACGGGGACCTGCTCGCGCTGCAGCCGGTGCCCGCCGGCCCGGCCGCGCCCGGCATCGTCGAGGACATTGCCGACGCCGCCATGATCTTCTCTACCTCTCGGCTAAGGCCCTGGGGCCCAGCGCATATCCAGCGTGGGGCGCTGGCCGCGGTGATCGCCGTGGCCTTCCTCGCGACCGGTTTGGGAGTGACCTACCGGGTAACCACCGGCGCGCTGTCCGGACTGATCGCGGTCGGCGTGATCGCGGCGCTCACCGCGTTGGCCGGCTTGCTGATCACGGCGCGGTCCGCGCGCACGGGGATGGCTCTGTCGATTGCCGCGCTGGTGCCCATCGCCGCCGCCCTGGCGTTGGCGGTGCCGGGACGGTTCGGTGCGGCGCAATTGATGTTGGCCGCGGCCGGCGTCACCGCGTGGTCGCTGATCGCCCTGCTGGTTCCCGGCCCGGAGCGCCAGCGCGTCGTCGGTTTCTTCACCACGACGGCGACGACCGGCGCCGGGGTATTGCTGGCCGCGGGTGCCGAATTGCTCTGGCGGCTACCGATACCGACCATCGGCTGCGGACTGATCGTGGCGGCCTTGCTGGTCACCATCGAGGCGGCTCAGCTGTCCGCGCTGTGGGCGCGTTTCCCGCTGCCGGTCATTCCGGCGCCCGGCGACCCCACGCCGTCGGCGCCGTCGTTGCGGGTGCTCGAGGACCTGCCGCGGCGGGTGCGGATCAGCGACGCCCATCAGAGCGGTTTCATCGCCGCCGTGGTGTTGCTCAGCGTCCTCGGATCGGTGGCGATCGCGCTGCACCCCGAGACGGTGGGTGGTCCGGGTTGGTACGTGGTGGCGGCAACCGCGGCCGCATCCATTTTGCGTGCGCGGGTGTGGGATTCGGCCGCGTGCAAGGCCTGGCTGCTCGCTCAGCCTTTCCTGGTCGCCGGTGTGCTGTTGGTGCTCTACACCGCGACGGGGCGCTACGCCGCCGCACTCGGTGCGGCGTTGGTGCTCGTCGGGCTGGTGTTGGTGTGGGCAGTGGTGGCGCTGAACCCACGCATCGCCTCGCCGGAAAGCTATTCGCTGCCGCTGCGCCGGCTGCTGGGCTTCGTTGCGGCCGGCCTCGATGCTTCGCTGATCCCCGTCATGGCGTACCTGGTCGGCCTCTTCAGCTGGGTACTGAATCGATGATTCGGTCCGGACTGGCTTGCCTCACAGCGACGGTGGCCGCTTTCGGCGTGGCCACGGCGTGGGCATGTCCTCCGGCACTGGCGATCAGCCCGCCGGCGGTCGATCCGGGCGTGCCACCGCCCAACGGAACCCCGGGACCGGGGCAGCCGATGGAACAGCGCGGTCCGTGCGACACCTCCGGAGTCATCACGGGCAGCGATCCGGGTGCGCTGACGCCAAGTCAGGCGATGCTGAATCTCCCTGCCGCGTGGCAGTTTTCCCGCGGCGAAGGCCAACTGGTGGCGGTCATCGACACCGGAGTACGGCCCGGCCCGCGGCTGCCCAACGTCGATCCCGGTGGCGACTTCGTGGAGACGACCGACGGCCTGACCGACTGCGACGGGCACGGCACGCTGGTCGCCGGAATCGTCGCCGGCCAGCCGGGCGACGACGGTTTCTCGGGAGTGGCGCCCGCGGCGCGGGTGGTGTCGATCAGGATGACGTCCGCGAAGTTCTCCCCGCGAACGCCGGGCGGCGATCCGCTGCTGGCGCAGGCTTCCCTCGACGTCGCGACGCTGGGCCGGACGATCGTGCACGCCGCCGACCTCGGTGCCCGGGTGATCAACGTCTCCACGGGATGGTGCCTGCCCGCCGACCGGACCATCGACCAGGCCGCGCTCGGCGCCGCGATCCGGTATGCGGCCGTGGACAAGGACGCGGTGATCGTGGCCGCCGCGGGCAACAACGGGGCGACGGGATCCGGCGGGACGTCGTGTGAGTCCAATCCGCTCACCGACTTGAGCCGTCCGGACGACCCGCGCAACTGGGCCGGCGTCACGTCTGTCTCCATCCCGTCGTGGTGGCAGCCGTATGTGCTGTCGGCGGCTTCGCTGACACCGGACGGGCAGCCGTCGAAATTCACCATGGCCGGGCCGTGGGTGGGCATCGCGGCGCCCGGCGAAAACATTGTGTCGGTGAGCAACCGCGACGGCGGCGGCCTCGCCAACGGCCTGCCCGACGACCACCAGCAGATGGTCGCCCTGAGCGGCACCAGCTACGCGGCCGCCTACGTGTCGGGTGTCGCGGCCCTGGTCCGCAGCAAGTATCCCCAACTGACCGCCACCCAGGTGGTGGGTCGCATCACCGCAACCGCGCACAACGGAGCCCGGGCGCTCTCCAACGTCGTCGGCGCCGGCAGCGTGGACCCGGTGGCCGCCCTGACTTGGCAGCTGCCCGCCGGCAACCGGCCCGACGCGGCGCAGGCGAAGCCGGTCGCCCTTCCGCCGGCACCGGCGCCCAAGGACACCACGCCGCGTATCGTCGCGTTCGCCGGAACCGCCGCGCTGGCTTTGGTCGTCGCGGCGGTCGCCGCGATCGCCGCGATCGCCGCCCGCCGACGCAAGGAGACCACCCCGTGAGCCCGCATCGCTCGATACCGACTCCAGGTAGCGGCCGAATCACGCTGGCGCTGCTGGCCGTGGTGCCCGCGGTGATGGCGTACCCCTGGCGCTCGACCCGTGATCACTGGCTGCTCGGCATCGCCGTCGCCGTCGTGATCCTGCTGTTCGGCTGGTGGCGCGATCTGTACTTCACCACGATCCTGCGCCGCCGCCTGGCGATGATGAGCCGTAACGGCCGATTCGTGGCCGAATCCGGGCCTGCCACAACGACCACCGCCCTGCTACGGGTCGGGCCGCCGGCCGCCGACTCGGATGTGCTGCCGCTGCCGCTGATCGCCCGGTACCTGGACCGGTACGGCATCCGCGCCGACAAAATCCGAATCACCAGTCGCGACAACGCATCCGACGCGACAAGGCGGGAGACCTGGATCGGGCTCACGATATCGGCCGCCGACAACATCGCGCCGCTGCAGGCGCGCTCCTCGCGGATCCCGTTGGACGAGACGGCCCGGGTGGCGGCCCGTCGGCTGGCCGATCACCTGCGAGAGATCGGATGGGAAGCCAGCACCGTCGGGCCCGACGACGTGCCGCGGTTGCTCGCGCCCAACACCCGCGAAACGTGGCGTGGAGTACAGCGGGGCGCGGCGGATTACATTGCGGCATACCAGGTCCGCGTGGACGACGGGTTGCCCGAGATCTTGGAGGCGATCCGGTCACATCCGGCGCGCGAGACGTGCACGGCGCTGGAGATCGCCGGTGACGGAACCCACCACACCATCGCGGCCGCGTGCGCGTTCCAGACTGACTCGCTACAGGGCGCGGCGCCGCCGGCCGGGCTGACCCCGCAACGCGGTAACCACCTGGTGGCGCTGACGGCATTGGATCTGCTGTCGACGCAACGACTCGACGGACACGCGGACGAACCCGCCGGCCCGTTGGGGCGGCTGCGCTGGCCCACTCCGGTGGCGGGTGCGCATCGGGCACCGCTCGCCGAAACCAGCCAGAACAGGAGCTAAAACATCACGTCCTGCAGGAACGCGGTCATCCGGCGCAGATAGTCGAGCTGACTGACATGCAACACGTGATTGCCGGGGAACCAGTGCAGCGCACAGCGATTCCAGTGCTCCCAGAGCATCACGGCCTGACCTGGCGGAGCCATCCGATCGCCGAGGCCGGTGATGATCATCCGGCGGTCCTTCGGCAGCAGCGGCTGGTAGTTCAGGGGGCAGTGGTAGGAGAGCCCGGCGGCCAGCTCGTCACGGCCGATGCCGGACAGCCGCAATCCCAGCCCTAAGAGCTTGTTGGCGGGGAACCATTCGTCGAACATGGTCGCCGGAGTCACCACCGGGCAGTTGGGGATGACGGCTTCAAGCCGGTCGTCGACCGAAGCCACCAGCGCAGAGGTGTAACCGCCCAGTGATATGCCGGTCAGCGCGATGCGGTCGACGCCGGTGTGGCGCAAATAGTCGACGATGGACCGGAAGTCATGCACGGCCTGCGCCATCGCCTCGGCGAAACCGCTGAGCCCGCTGGCGAAATAGCCGAAACCGCTGAACGGAGAGAACTTTTCGGCCCGTCGGCCGTGAAATGGCAGCGTGTAGAGCAGAACGTCGTAGCCCGATCGGTAATACCACGGCAGCGAGAAGAACAGCCCGTTGAGCAGATATGACGAACCCATGAAGCCGTGGATGACGCACAGCGTCGGACGCGGCCCGTCATCATGGCGCCAGTGCTGCGCGCGGGCGACGTTGTTGGAAGTCCATGCGCCCCAACGCTTGCGCATCGCAGGGTTGATCGCGGTGAAGCTGCTGTCGAACGCGATGTTGTCGACGGTGCCGCGCGCGATCCACTCCGCCAGCGGGCTGGCCGGCCGCGACGACACCCGGGGCACTTCGGTGGGCGCCGGAAACGACTTCGCCGGATCCCGCTCGGCCGCCAGCTCGGCGTAGAAGCGCAGGTTGCCGCGGTCATTGCCGGAGCGCACTGACGAGGCGACGACGGCCGGCGTCACCGTGGCGGCAAGTGCCGACGCGACCGTGGTGCGCAGCGCGAGATCGGAGATCGCGGATGCGTCGACGACCAGTCGCTGCCGGGGCGACAACGCCGAGCGCGGCGGCAATCCCTCGGCACCCGCCGGCACATCGCCACCCACGAGGGCCCCGGGCACGTCCGGAACCGGAATGGGGGGATCGACCGGATTCGCGTCGGGGGTCACGAACGTCGATGTTATCCCGTCACGCCGCCGAGGCCTGGGTGTTTGACCGCTTTCGGCCACTCGGACGCCTCCCGCGCAGCGTGCGGTAATACGGTTTGTCTATCAGCCGGCCGGTAATGGTGTTGATCAAGGAGGACCGACATGTGGGATCCCGACGTCTACCTGGCCTTTGCCGACCATCGCAGCCGCCCCTTCTACGACCTGCTGTCCAGGGTGGGCGCCGGGCGGGCGCGCCGGGTGGTCGACCTCGGTTGCGGGCCGGGCCACCTGACGAACTACCTGGCCCGGCGCTGGCCGGACGCGGTGATCGAGGCGATGGACAGCTCGCCGGAGATGGTCGCCGCCGCAAAGGAACGCGGAATCGACGCCGTCACCGGCGACTTGCGGGACTGGAAGCCGAAGCCCGATACCGACGTGGTGGTCAGCAACGCGGCCTTGCATTGGGTGCCCGAGCACTCTGATCTGCTGGCTCGGTGGGCCGGCGAGTTGGCGCCCGGATCGTGGATCGGTGTCCAGATGCCGGGCAACTTCGAGACGCCGTCGCACGCCACGGTGCGGGCGCTGGCCCGCCGTGAGCCCTACGCAAAGGTCATGCGGGACATACCGTTTCGTGTCGGAGCGGTGGTGCAGCCGCCGATGCACTATGTCAATCTGCTGCTGGATGCCGGGTGCAAGGTCGACGTCTGGGAGACCACCTACCTGCATCAGCTGACCGGTGAGCATCCGGTGCTGGAATGGATTACCGGCACGGCGCTGGTCCCGGTGCGCGAGCGCCTGGACGACGAGGGTTGGGAGCAGTTCCGCCAGGAGCTCATCCCGCTGCTGGACGACGCTTACCCGCGCCGGGCGGACGGCACGACGATCTTCCCGTTCCGACGGGTGTTCATCGTCGCCGAGGTCGGTGGCGCGGGTCGCTCCACCGGGTAGCCTAGCGCGCCCGAATCACTCCTCGATGCCGCGGTCAGCGGCGATCGCCGACCGGCTGCTCGGCCTCGTGCCATGAATCTCTAGATACGTCTCGGTGTAACGCACCGCGATGCGGGAACCGGCGAACGCGGACGGTATGACGTCGCCGGTGCGCTGGCGCCAATCATGCAAGCGGACGGCCAGATCGGCGGCGATCGCATCCACGCCCGCGGCTACACCTGTGCCATCCTCCAGCAGGTTGTTGGTCTCGGTGGGATCGGCGCGGAGATCGTAGAGTTCGCGATCCGGACGCGGGCCCTCGATGAACGGTGCGACAGCCAATCCGGACGGGCTTTCCTCAATATCCAACGGCAAGTCGAGCAACGGCCGGGGCGCGTAATTCTCGATGTAGCTGTATTCCTTGGTACGGATCGCGCGGATCGGGTCGAACGAGTCGTGATAGGTCTTCGTGCTGTACACATGGTCACGCACCGGTTCGGCTTGCGGGTCGGGCGCAAGCAGCGCGCGGGCGTGTGACACGCCTTCGACGTCAGCCGGCACGTCGAGACCCAACAGGCCGAGCAGCGTGGGCAGAAAGTCGACGCCGCTGAACAATTCGTCGTAAACACGGGGCGCCGCGGCCCGGCTTGTGGGTGGGCGGATGATCATGCCGATGCCGGTTCCGGCGTCGTACAGCGTGGATTTCGCGCGGGGAAACGCGGGACCGTGATCGGTGAAGAACACCACCCAGGTGCTGGCGTCGAGCCCAGTTCCGGCCAATGTGTCCAGCAGCCGGCCGACCGCGGCATCGGCCTTGGCGATCGCGCCGTAGAAGTCAGCGACATCGCCGCGAACCTCGGGGGTATCGGGCAGGTAGTCGGGGGGATCGACATCCGCGCTGTCGGCCGGCTCATAGCGGTCGTGCGGGTATGGCCGATGGGTTTCGAAGAACCCCGCGGTTAACAAGAACGGTTGGCCCGCAACGCCTTCGGCGGCCTCGGACAGCCATTCTCGGAGCCATTCCTGGGCCCGGTCCACCACGTACTCGCAGTAGGAGTTGGACACGTCGAACTCGTCAAAGCCGAGCCGGCTCGGGTAGGACGTTTCGTGTTGCATGCCGAAAAGAGCCGAATACCAACCAGATTCGGACAACAATTGGGGCAGCGTCCGGACCCCGCTGCGGTATTCCCAGCCGTGGTGGGCCAGGCCGATGAGGCCGTTGCTTTGCGGGTAACGGCCGGTGAAGAGTGATCCACGCGACGGCGAGCACAGCGGCGCCGTGGCATGGGCCCTGGTGAACAGGATGCCCTCGGCGGCAAGCCGGTCCAGTCTTGGGCTGGACACATCCGGGTGGCCGTAGGCGCCGAGATATCGCCCGAGGTCGTGCCAGTGCACGATCAGCACGTTGTCTTTTTTGTTGTCGCGTTGTGGGTCTTTTGCCAAACCCGTACCCGTCATACCCTCACCTCGACCGGCGACGATACCGCAGCCCCGATTGTGCTACGGCGAGGGCTGACCATCCCATCGGTTCTCGGAGACGAACTCCGACAGCGGTCGCGCGAACGCCCAGCCGTCCAGTTCCAAGGCCGGCCGATCCGGAAACTCGGGCACCGGGCCCAGACACAGGATGGCCATCGGCTCGGCATCGGCGGGCATTGCCAGCAGCGCCGCCAACCGTTGCGGGTCGAACAGGGAAACCCAGCCCATGCCAAGGCCCTCGGATCGAGCCGCCAGCCACAGGTTCTGGATTGCGCACGACACCGACGCGAGATCCATCTGCGGTAGCGTCCGCCGGCCGAAAACGTGTTTCTCGCGGTCGTCGCACAGCGCCACCACGAACAGCTCGGCGCACTCGAGAATGCCCTCGACCTTCAGGGCCAGAAACTCCTCGGCGCGCGCGCCCAGGGCCGCAGCGGTGAGCTTGCGCTCGTCGTCGACCAGGGCATGAATGCGTCTCCGGAGCGAGGCATCGGTGATGCGGATGAAGCGCCACGGCTGCATCAGGCCAACGCTGGGCGCCGCGTGCGCGGCTTGCAGTAGGCGCGCCAGCACGTCGGATCCCACGGCACCGCCGGGCAAAAACCGGCGCATGTCGCGCCGTTCGGAGATCACCCGGTAGACGGCCCGCCGTTCTTGGGGGCTGAACGCCTGATCCCTCACCGGGTCATCGTAAGTTCACGGGCTATAGGTGACGCCCACGGCGCGGAAGACGTATTCGGGCGGCATGTCGAAGGACAGCGATCGGCGCGGCAGGCTGGCCAGCACATCGGCCGGGATGGCGGCCTTGTAGTGCAGCGACAGCTCGCCGGTGAACTTCTCGTCAGCCCGGGCTAGCCCGGCATCGAGGTCGACACAGACCTGCAAACCCGTCGTCGAGATCTCGACCTTCGCCGCACCGGTGTGTGCCGCGTCCCACCTCACGTTCACGGTCGGGCCCGCCAGCTTGGGCAGCATCGACAGCGTCGCCAGCACCCGCTCCGAGGTAAAGGCCAGCGAACCCGAGTAGCTGGCGACGCTGTGCGGCAACCGCACGCCGGGGATGGTGCCGCTGAATCGGCGGGTCACCGCGACGTAGTCGGCAAGATAGAGAAGGCCCTCCGACTCGACCTGGGCATGCAGATCGTCGGGTAGCTTGCCGATGCCGAACAATCTGCGGACAAAGACAGCCATGACGTCAGTATGACCGCCCGCGGCGCCGGCGCCGCCGCGATGCTGGTATCGGTTAAGCGATGACCCGCCCGCGGACCGCCCTGGCCGTTGCCCTCGCTTCGGCCGCCCTGGCGGCCACAGTGGTGTACGCGGTCATGTGGGTGGGCTACTGCCAGAGCTGGGGTTGGTTGCATCGCCTCGATTGGTCGTTGTTGAATGCCGCGCACGATGTCGGGATCAAGCACCCGGTGTGGGTGCGATTTTGGGATGGGGTGTCGTTGGCGCTGGGTCCGGTCCCGTTGCGGCTGGCGGGCACGGTGGCCGCGGTGGCCGCGGTGATGAGGCGCAATGTGCGAGCGGCGCTGGTGCTGTTGGCCTGTGCGCCGCTGAACGGATTTGTGACATCGGCGGCAAAGCGCCTGGTGAACCGCCCGCGGCCGTCGACCATGCTGGTGTCCGCGGCCTCTACGTCGTTTCCTTCGGGGCACGCGCTCGAGGCGATGGCGGCCCTGCTCGCCATGCTGGCCTTTCTGTTGCCGATGATGAGCCGGTCGATGGGCCGCGTCGCGATCGCGGCGACCGCGCTGAGCGTCCTGTCGGTCGGCATTGCCAGGGTGGCGCTGAACGTACACTACCCGTCCGATGTGATGGCCGGCTGGTCGCTGGGTTACCTGTATTTCTTGTTGTGCCTGTTGCTGTTTCGCCCCTCCCCGAGCGCCGGGGCCGGCTAGACCGGTGCCGTCGGTGACGGCTCAGTGACCCAATTGCGTCTGAAGCTTGACTTGACCCCAGGTTGGCGTCGCCTGACGATTGAATCCATGCGCCGACTGCTAGCTTCGTTGTGCGCCGCGGCATGCCTGATCTGCGCGTTCCTGGTGCTGGCACCGGTGAGCGGTGCGGCCGTTCCCTGGTTCGCGAACTCGGTTGGCAATGCCACGCAGGTGGTTTCGGTGGTGAGCACCGGCGGTTCGAACGCGACAATGGATATTTACCAGCGCACCACCGCCGGCTGGCAGGCCCTGGCGACCGGCATTCCCACCCACGTCGGCTCGGCGGGCATGGCGCCGCAGGCCAGGAGCGAGGTTCCGGCCACTCCGATGGGTGTCTACACCCTTGACTCGGCTTTTGGCACCGCGCCCAATCCCGGTGGGGGATTGCCGTACACCCAAGTCGGGCCCAACCACTGGTGGAGCGGCGATGACCACAGCCCCACCTTCAACAGCATGCAGGTGTGCCAGAAGTCCCAGTGCCCGTTCAATACGGCCGACAGCGAGAACCTGCAAATCCCGCAGTACAAGCACGCGGTCGTGATGGGTGTCAACAAGAACAAGGTTCCGGGCGGTGGCGCGGCGTTCTTCTTCCACACCACCGACGGCGGGCCCACCGAGGGCTGCGTGGCGATCGACGATGCCACGCTGGTGCAGGTCATCCGTTGGCTGCGCCCCGGTGCGGTGATCGCGATTACCAAGTAGCCGTTGGGTCTCGACTGTGAACTGGACGACGCGATTTCGGCGTGTTGCGTCGCACGGTTCACGCCCGAGGTCTGCAGCAGCGGCAGTCAGGCGAGAGCGCGACCGGGTTTCACCTTGAAGTTCATGCCCGCCAACGACATTGTCGCGTCGTAGGTTCTGTCGTATCCGGTTCCGCTGATCTTCCAGCCGGCGTCGGTGCGCCGGTACTGGTCGCGGTAGAAGGCCGCACCGATCAACATGAAATCGAATTCGGCGACGATGACCCGGTCTTGCAGATACCAGCTGCCCGACGCGGTGTCGCCGGTCACGATGATTTCCGGATGGGTCACCCGATGCTCTGTGATCACGTTGGGGCCAAGCGCCGAGCGCATGTAGTCCACCAGGTCGGTGCGGTTGGTGAAGTGCAACTCCTCGCCGATCGACGGGCCATAGTCGGCCTTGATGTCCTCGGCCAGGGTGTCGGCGAAATCGTCCCAGTGTTTGGTGTCCAGCGCGCGCAGGTAGCGGTACTTGACCTGTTTGATGGCTTCGATGTCGGTCAACTCGGCGGGGGTCATCAGGTCATTGCAGCACACCGGGCGGATCGTCGCCCACGCCGCCCGAGCGTTGCAGATAGCGGGTGACCATGTCGATCAAGGCACGTCGTTCCTGATGCCAGTCGATCGCCGTTCCGGTGATCATCTGCACCAGCACCACACCCCGCAGCGCGGCCCAGATCACTTCGGCCACACCGGCATTGGACGGATCATCGGCTATCAGCAGCCCGAGCTGGCTGATCGCGGCGTTCATTTCGAACAGATGGCGCCGCGAAGACGCCCCCGGGCCGCCGCGGGTGGAGCGCAGGATTTCGAAGGCCGCCATCGACGTCGGACTGCTGTAACAGCTCCAGGCGGTGTCGACGACGACCTCGATACGCTCGCGCAGCGGAAGCTCGCTGACGTTGGCCGACGACAGGCTGTCGACGAGCCTGGCCACGCCGTCGTCGACGACGGCCATCAGCATGCCGTTGCGGTCGCCGAAGTGATACTGGATGACCCCCCACGTCACGCCGGCGCGTTCGGCCACGTGCTTGGCGGTCGCGGCGGCGAACCCTTCCTCCACGATGCAGCGCACCGTCTCGTCGATGATTTTCGTGCGGGTGTCGTCGCCGCGTTTGCGCGGCGCGCTGGTGCGCCGGGTGGGGCCGGCGGGGCGCCCGGGCATCTGGCCTGCGGCAATGGACATTGTTGACTTTATAACATAGACCGAACTATTTTTGGGCGGTGAGCCAATCCCGATACGCGCGGTTGTCCCATCAGGAGCTTGCCGTCCTGGTTCCCGAACTGCTTTTGATCGGGCACATGATCGACCGTTCGGGCATGGCATGGTGCATTACCTCGTTCGGTCGCGAGGAGATGGTGCAAATCGCCATCGAGGAGTGGGCGGGCGCCAGCCCGATCTACACCCAGCGGATGCAGCGGGCGCTGAACTACGAGGGCGACGA
This sequence comes from Mycobacterium sp., assembly GCF_052145595.1. GTDB lineage: Bacteria > Actinomycetota > Actinomycetes > Mycobacteriales > Mycobacteriaceae > Mycobacterium. The sequence continues at coordinate 74,317 of NZ_JBKQOI010000198.1, forward strand.
CGTGCCCACGATCTTCAAGGGCCTACAACTAGACATCGGCGCCCCGCCGCAATTCATGGATTTCCGCTACACCATCCACGACCGTTGGCACGGCGAATTCCACCTCGACCACTGCGGCGCGTTGCTCGATGTGGAGCCGATGGGGGACGAGTACGTCTTCGGGATGTGCCACACCATCGAGGATCCGACGTTCGACGCCACCGCGGTGGCAACCAACCCGCGCGCCCAGATGCGTCCCATCCACCGGCCGCCCCGAGTGCCCTCGGATCGGCATCCGCACTGCGCCTGGACGGTCGTCATCGACGAGTCTTACCCCGAGGCCCAGAGCATTCCCGCACTGGACATCGTTCGCCAAACCAGAGCCGCGACATGGGAACTCGACCCCATCGATCCGTCCGACGAGGGGCGGGCGGATTACTCGGGTCCGTTGTTGTCCGATCTCGACTTCGGCGCCTTCTCGCACTCGGCGCTGGTCCGCATGGCCGACGAGGTCTGCCTGCAGATGCACCTGCTCTATCTGTCGTTTGCGATCGCGGTGCGGGCACGCGCCGCCGACGACGCCGAGGCCGTCTCGGTGGGCACCCGCGGCCTGATCGGCCTGGCCGGTCTGGCCGCCGAGCGGATTTACCGCGCGCTGGAGTTGCCCGGCGGGATCGAAGGAACGCTGCGGGTGCTCGAGCTGCATCCGCTGCTCAACCCGGCGGGCTACGTCGCGGCGGAGATCGAGCGCAACCGGTTGGTCGTACACAGATCGCCGGCCCACGACGACGGAGCCTGGATATCGTTGTGCTCGGCCGATTCCGTGCAACCGCTGCAAGCGATCGCCACCGCGGTGGATCCGCTTCTCGAGGTTCGGGTTAGCGGTACGGGCTCGGACTGGACCGCAGAACTGGTCAAAACCGACACCCCGGCGGCCGAACTGCCAGAGGTATCGGTGGCCAAAGTCAGTGGCGGATCGTCATTCCAGTTCCAGCCGAGGCGCTCGCTGCCGCTGACCGTAATCTGAACTCGACACGTTTGACGCGTCTTGTCAAGGGGTTTTTGGTACCGCTTCGGTGACGCAATCGCATCGGGCCCATACCAATGACATTGCGACCCATCGGCTTTGAGCGTGTCGGCGGCTATGGTTAACGCTGGCCACCGACCTCTATAGACGAAAGTATTCGCTCTATGTACGACCCACTGGGGTTGTCGATCGGGACCACCAACCTGGTCGCCGCGTGTAACGGAAGCCCGCCGGTTTCGCGCCGTGCGGTGCTGACCCTTTATCCGCACTGCGCGCCGAAAATCGGTCTCCCGACGGAAAACCCCAACCTGAACGAGCCGGGCGTGCTGATGCGCGGCTTCGTGGAGCGCATCGGTGACTCCGTGGCCCTGGTGTCGCCCGACGGGTCCGCGCACGACCCGGACCTGCTGACGGTGGAGGCCCTGGACGCGATGGTGCTGGCCGCCGGTGCGGACACTGCCTCATCGGAGATCTCGATCGCCGTTCCCGCGTACTGGAAACCCGGAACCGTACAGGCGTTGCGCGACGGTCTGCGAACGCATTTGGGCTTCGTTCGAAGCGGCATGGCGCCCCGCCTGGTGTCGGATGCAATCGCGTCGTTGACTGGGGCGAACGCGGAGCTGTGCCTGGCTGCGACCGGCGTGGTCGGCCTGCTCGACTTCGGTGGCGCGGGCACGTCTGCCACGTTGGTCAGCCTCGCCGGAGATTTCGAGCTCGTCACCCCCACAATGCGTTACGCGGCTTTCTCCGGCGACGAGATCGACCAGGCGTTGCTGCTCCGTGTTTTCGAGGAACTGGGACACGGCAGCGGTATCGACCCGGCCAGCACCGCCGGGGTCGGCCAGCTCGCCGCGCTCAGGGAGGAGTGCCGCGCGGCCAAGGAGCGGTTATCCACCGACACGGTAGCCGAATTCGCCGCGGAGCTCGGAGGGCGCCGCGCCACCATGAAGCTGACACGAGACGAGTTGGGGGACCTGATACAGGATCGCCTGACCGGGTTCATCTATGCGTTCGACAAGATGCTGGTGCGCCACCACAGGAGCTGGGCAGACCTGTCAGCGGTGGTCGCCGTGGGCGGCGGCGCCAGCATTCCGCTTGTCATAGAACGCCTTTCGGTGCACGGCCGCAGGCCGGTTGTGGCACCGTCGCAGCCCGCCTTCGCGGCTGCTGCCGGCGCCTTGCTGCTGGCCTCCCGCGGTGAAGCGGTGGATATCCGCACGCGCACGTCCATCGGCCTGCTCGCGGCCGCCGCCGCCGGCGAAGTGGTCGACCTGGGGGCGGGCGACGTGCTCGTGATCGACGACGAGGCGCTGACGGATCGAGAACTGGCTTGGTCGCAAACCGAATATCCCGGAGACGTGCGGGTGCCGTACCCCCCCGATGCCTACGACGAGGACGGTCCGGCGGGCTGGTCGATGCGCCTGAACCTGATCGAGCCCCCCCAAAAACGACCTTGGCGGCGCGTCCGGCTGTCGCAATTGATCATCGGGATGTGCGCCGCGATCGCCATGACCGCAATCGGCGGCACGGCCTACACGTTGTCGGGGATAGAGAACCGCCAGGCCCCGCCGGCGCCCACCGTCGCACCCCGGCCGGCACCGCCGGTCAGCTCCCTGGTGCCAAGCCCGGTCCCGCCGCCTCCCTCACCCCTGCCGGCGCCGCCCAGCCCCGAGCCGGTTCCCAGCGCCGCCCCGCCACCGCCGCCCCCACCGCCGTCTCCGCCGGCGCCGCCACCACCCCCGGTGGTCGCGACCAAGGCGCCGCCGCCCGTCGTCACCACGAGGCATGCTCCGCCGCCGACGACGACTCAGCCGCCTGCGACGACGGCGATGACTACGACCCCACCGCCGCCACCCCCGTCGACTCCGACGACGACACCTGCGCCGCCCTGGGCGGCCCCGGCGCCGACGCCCACTACGACGGTGCCGATGACGACGGAGTGGATACACGTACCACTGCTACCGGTGCCGATACCGGTGCCGGTTCCGCAGAGCCAGGCTCCCCAGGCTCCCCAGTACCCGCAGAACCCGTTCCTGAGTCCGGGTCACTAATCGCGCGGTGTGAGCTCGAGTAAGACGAGCGCGACCCGGCCCCCGTTGACGATGTACCTGCGTTTGCCGTTCGTCACGGTGCCGATTCCGATCAACCCACCGCCGCCGCCGGCACCGTCGCCGCCAGCCCCCTAGGCCTGGCTGAGCCCTGCGCGCCAACCGGCGTGGCAGATGATCTCGACTGAGCGCACACTGGTCAATGACGGTGTGTGCTGCAAGGAGGTCCGCGTGGGCGAGTACGGTGCGTTCGGATTCGATCCGGACGAGTTCGATCGTGTGATCAGGGAGGGCAGCGAGGGACTGCGCGACGTGTTCGAGCGGATCAGCAAGTTCGTCGGCGGTCCAGGTGCCGGGGCGGGGTGGTCGGCGTTCTTCGAGGACATGTCACGGCGCCCCCGCTCCGCGCCGGAGACCGCCGGCGAAGCCGGTGACGGGGTGTGGGCCATCTACACCGTGGACGCCGATGGTGGAGCTCGCGTCGAGCAGGTGTATGCCACCGAACTCGACGCTCTGCGTGCCAACAAAAGCAATCTCGATCCGAAGCGCAAGGTGCGCTTCCTGCCGTATGGCATCGCGGTCAGCGTCCTCGACGACGATTCGGAAGAGCCGACGTAACCCGCAGATGGCCGTGCGTTCCCACTAACAGGGGATTCGTCCAAGGGGCCGAGGTGTGACGGCAACATCGTTGGCGTGCCACGTTTGCGGTACAGAGCCGCGCAAGGGCGCACGGTTCTGCGATGCCTGCGGTTCGCTACTGACGGTGGTCGTTGACCCAGCCGAATACAAACAGGTGACGGTGCTGTTTGCCGATACGGTGCGGTCGATGGATATTGCCGCGGCGCTTGGTCCCGAGCGGCTGCGCGAGGTGGTGACCGACCTGGTCGATCGGGCGGTGGCCGTGGTCCGGCGCTACGGCGGTACCGTGGACAAGTTCACCGGTGACGGAATCATGGCGCTCTTCGGCGCGCCACTCGCAATGGAGCACCACGCATATCGCGCGTGCCTCGCGGCTCTGGACATCCAGCAAGTCGCCCGGCGAGTGGCTGTTGAGGTCGCACGCCGAGACGGGATCGATTTGCAGATTCGCGTCGGCCTGAATTCCGGTCAAGTGATCGCCGGCGAGGTCGGCGCCACCCACCTCGGTTACACCGCGGTCGGTGAACAGGTGGGGATGGCGCAGCGGATGGAATCGGTGGCACCGCCGGGCGGTGTCATGCTCAGTGAGTCGACAGCGCGGCTCGTCGAGGATCGGGTTGTCC
>NZ_JBKQOI010000199.1:0-20137 GCF_052145595.1 Mycobacterium sp.
GCATCTGCTGCAATATTCCGCAGCGATCCTTATGCGGCTCCAAGCACCTACTCTGACCTGGGCAGAAATGGCTGGGCGATCCGTTGGCGGCTGCAACGGCCTCTACCGCACGTTGCCAGATTGCGCCCACGCTGCTGTCGCGCGTCTAAAACTGCACGCGGAATCGAACACCTGTTTGATACCGTGGCTGGCGAAGGAGACAGGAATGGCAGAGGTACCCGACGACTACAAGCACCCCAAGTGCTACGCGAACACGCGCGGTGGATGCTCCAGCACCATTTCCGGTGAACACTATGTGTCGCATGGATTGATCAAGCTGTACGGGAACAACGATCCCTTGTTCACGGTGCAACACAAAACCGGCAAGGGTATCGGTCACCCCGTCACGGCTAAGAACTTCAAGGCGAACATTCTGTGCCAGAAGCACAACACGGCCCTAAGTCCTGCAGATGACGCCGCGCTAGCGTTCGCAACATTTCTGCGCCGCAACGCTTTACAGTACGATGCCGGAGCTGGCGAGTGGGGTGAAGCCGAAGAGATCACCATTTCCGGCGACGATATGCAGCGGTGGGTGCTGAAGTTGTTCCTGAATCACGCTGTGACAGGACACTTCGAGGAACAGCAGGACCGCACCGTCACGTTTCCGACAGAGGCGATTGATCTATTGCTTAACCGCGCGGCATGGCCGTCCGAGTGGGGCATGGCGGTGCCAGGCGAAACGCGAAGCAGAGACTTTCGGGCCGTGCCGTTTCAGCCTATAGATGTCGTCAACAGTCATTGGTGGGGCGTTCGGCCTTTCGTACACAAGGATCTCACTTGGATGGGCGGCGGATTAGTTGATTTGGCTCACATGAGCTTTGGTTTGACGCTGTTTGATCCAGGGCGCGGGAAGCCGGAGTGGGACAATCCTGGCAATGACCTACGCGGATCGTTGCAGCGGCCAACCTCCATCGGGTGGGAACTGGAGGGCGTGGAAAAGCGCATCAACTTCACGTGGGACTACCCATTGCACCACTACGGCCTTACGTACCAACTGCGACCGCAGAACAAGGCCGATCGCCTTGCCGGGAAGCTGCCTGTTGGCAAGCACTACTGGCTTGAGTGATTGGGCTTATTCATGGGCGTTCGCGATACTTTCAACAACTTTCAGCCCTTCACACGCCGGCTGCTGATCGCGTCCTTCGTTGTTGGGCTGCTGTTGCTCATCGGGTTCTCGCTCACCGACATGGGGGTCAATGTAACGCTAGGCAGTTGGGACCCAAAGCCAAATTGGTTGAAACAGTTCAACGCTGAGTGGTTCCACAGTCACGCCTACATACCCAACATCCTTGCGGCCATCACTGGATTCTTCATTGGCGTACCCATCGCTCTAGTGATCTTGGCTACCTTCGTCGGACAGCGCGAAGACGCGGAAGCGTTGAAACGCGTCAATGCCACTTCACTGCAAGCATGGAATCGCTTCAAAGACTCTGTCTTTGATCTCTGTAGCGACGAAAGGCTAGATGGCCTGAGTGTAAGCGCAGACCTAGTCCAAAGGATTCACAACGATATCTACGAGGAGTACGTCGCATACCGGACACGCGGTCTGCGACGTGAACCCTACAAATCAGGATCAGTTGTGGGCGTGCGGCAACGCGGAACGACCACTGAAGAGACAGATGAGTTTCAGCGCTACCTAGCCGCGAACGTGGAAGAGTTCATGGCTCAGATCAACGAGGTATTCAATAGGGTTGGTAGCGATCACAGCTTCCAAGTTCAGTGGGCCGGTGTTCGCACCAACTGGACCACAGTTGATCAGTATGTCCGCCTGCAGAGGTTTGAGCGCAACCTGCAGTGGTTCAACACTGACGTCGATGCTGAGTTGAGTCATAGGCTCTCGGATACAGTCAACCCATTGACGGAGTTCTTTGACGTGCACCACGTCAAGACTCGAAATTCGCTCGACAGCATGCTTGCCGCGCGTGCCGCGGTGCTATACGACGCACAGCTGCCAAAGGAGGAGTTAGACACCAAGCTACTTGCTGGTCCAAGCTCCGGTAACTTCTTTGGGCATCAACCGGTTACCAACTACTACGGGACGGCCTTGAAGGTGCGCGGCGATCTAGAAGCACTAAGAGACGCAGTACTACGTGTCGACGGGGAGGGTTGGCCCGCGAAGTTTAGCGGTCCGCAAACGGGTGACTAGTTCGCCTTGCGCTGTGGTGGCACGCTCCCTTGGCCGGACCCCTTGAACTGATCCGTACTCAGTGAGAGTCGGTGATGGGTGGTGCGCAACACCCTAGCGCGTACTGGCCGAGTCAATCTGTGGCTGTGGGCTTTTGCCTTACTTTGGTTGCTTGTCGTTCTGTTGGACAGGTGATGTCATTCCGCGTGGGGTGCGGGGACGAAGTCGAGCGGTGCGCCGAACGGGATGAGCGGTTCGCGTTTCACGCTGGCCTGGAACTGGGCGATGAGTCGGGTGAAGTGGGCCACGACCCAGGTGTGCAGGTGTGGGGAGTCGACGGGTTCGCGTTCTTTGGGGTCGGTGAGCAAGTTGATGATGCGCGGGTTGGCGTAGGGCGGTGAGGCGTCGGAGAAGTAGCGCTGCTCGACGAAGACGGTTTTGAAGTTCTGCCACTTGACGCCGTAGAGCTTGTCGCCGTTCCAGAACAGGAATCCCTGCCGGTTGGACTCGTTCTGGACGCCGCGGAAGAACGAGTCCTGATCAACTCCGTCGATGACCCGGTCATTGGGCGCACCACAGCCAGCCCAGCCGAGCAGGGTGGTGAACATGTCGGTGACGTGGACTATCTCGTTGCTGACCCGTCCGGGGGCGACGTGGCCCGGCCAGCGGATTAGACACGGTGTGCGTAGCGAGCCTTCCATGCCGGTGAAATAGGAGCCTTCCCAGAAGCCGGCGGTTCCTCGCCACGGCAGGGTGTCCTCAGGCCCGTTGTCGCCGGCGAACACGACGATGGTTTTGTCGGCGATGCCCAGTTCGTCGAGCAGGTCCAACAGTGTCCCGAAGTCGGCGTCCATTTCCAGCAGGCAGTCGGCCCAGTCGCCGGCACCGCTGGTGCCCTTGAATTCCTCGCGGGGCACCGTCGGCAGGTGCAGCATCGAGTGATTGAAGTAGACGTAGAACGGCTTATCGGCTGTGACGCTGCGCCGGATGAAATTGTCTGCGCGGGTGAGGTATTCGCGGTCGATGTCGCGGCGGACCTGCAGGGTCAGCTGCTCGAGGTTCTCGACCGGACCGCCTTTGGTGCTCGCGACGACATAGGACATGGAGTCGCGGTCGGGGTCGTAGAGCGGATCGTCGGGCCACAGGCATTCGTCGTAGCTGTGCGGGATGCCGTACCACTCGTCAAACCCGTGGTCGGTCGGGTAGCGCCCGGGCTCGTCGCCGACGTGCCACTTGCCATAGATCGCGGTGGCGTAACCGGCGTCGGACAGGATGTCGCCCATGGTCTGCTCCCAGGCCACCAAACCGCCGGGCAGCCCGGGCAGTTGTACCGAGCCGTTGCCGGAGCGGATGGCGTAGCGGCCGGTCAGCAATGCTGAACGGGTCGGCGTGCACTGGGCTTCGGGCGCGAAATTGAGCAGCTGCAGTCCTTCGCCGGCGAAGCGGTCTAGCCGCGCGGTGTCTGCGCCGCGCAGGATGCCGCCGCCGTAGCAACCCAGCTCGCCCATGCCGAGGTTGTCGATGTGGACGTAAAGAATGTTGGGGCGTCCCGTCGAGCCTGATGCCTGCTGCTCAACCGGAAGGTCGTCTGGGTTCATCGGTCAACCTCCTGGCGTGGTTCTTACCTTCGACGCTCAGCGAACGCCTGTAGGACAGCACCGTGGGCGTGCTAGGGAATCTGCTCGCGAAGGAATGCGCCGATGTCCTCGATCGCTTGCTGGCCTTCGGGCAGGACGGCGGCGTAGCTGTGCCAGCGGTGAATCATCTCTCGCCAGATTTCCAGTTTGACTTGGACTCCGGCTGCTTGGGCGCGTTCTGCGAGGCGGGTGGAGTCGTCCAGCAGGACCTCGTGATCGCCGACCTGGATCAGCAGCGGTGGCAGTCCCGCAAGATCGGCATACAGCGGATTGGCCAGCGGGGTGCGTGGATCTGCGCCGGCTAGGTAGGCCTTCGCCCACACGTCGATGACCTCGGGCGTGGCGATAGGATCGACGTTCGCGCGGGTGGTGATCGACTCGCCGGTGCCCTCCAAGTCGAGGAACGGTGATAGGCACACCGCGGCCGCCGGCATCGGGAATCCGGCATCTCGGCCCGCAACCAGCGCCGCGAGCGTCAATGCGCCGCCCGCTGAATCCCCGGCGATCGCGAGCCGTGCCGACGGCAGCCCCTGGTCGAGCAGGAAGCGGTAGCCGGCAACGGTGTCGTCGACTGCGGCCGGAAATGGATGTTCGGGTGCCAGGCGGTAGTCCAGGCCCAGCACGCGGGTCTGCGCGGCGCGCGAGATGCGGCCCATCATGTCGCGGTGGGTGTTCAGCGACCCCATGATGTAGCCGCCGCCATGCAGGTAGAGCACCGCTCGATCGTCCGGCGCGCCCGGCGCGCTGATCCATGCCGCGTTGACGCCGTTGGCGACGATGGGTTCGCTGGTGATATCGGGTTCCGCGGGTCGCGCCATCTGCTCGTTGGTCGCGCGCAGCTCCTCGATACTGGAGCCCGAGGCCATCCCGGCCAAACTCTTGATCGCCTCGATCACCTGCTGCAATTGCGGACTTGCCATCGCAGGCACACCTCTCGGCAGTTCACGGAGTGCGCGAGCAGCGCGCTTCGGAAGCTAGTCTTCGCCGCCCATCGATGTTGCACAACCGTCAAAAGAGGCTGCCCCCAGGTCGGTGACCGGAACCGAGTACCGGTCCCCAGTGAGCAAAACGTGTCGGTCCGTGGGTACAGGTTTCCGCGTAGCGGGCCGGGGGCTGGTAGCCGAGCGCAGAGTGAGGTGGACTCTTCTATGTCTTGTCAAGCGGCCTGCGGCTGGGCGTCGTGTTCGGCGTGGAGACTTTCGAGGGTCCGGTAGAGCTGGCGGGCTAGGTAGCGCTTGAGGCAGCGCCGGATCTCTTTGGTGGTGCGTCCTTCTGCGCGGCGCCGTTCGACGTAGGCCCGGGTGTCGGGGTCGTGGGTCATGCGGGTGATGACGGCCATGTGCAGGGCACGGTTGAGACGCCTGTCGCCACCGCGGTTGAGTCGGTGTCGGATGGTGTTTCCCGAAGATGCAGGGATCGGATTGACGCCAGCTAAAGCGGCGAAGGCCGCTTCGGAACGGACCCGGCCGGCGTGCGACCAGGCGGTGTAGACGACCGCGACGGTGACTGGGCCGATGCCGGTCTTGTCCAGCAATACAGCGGCCTTGCTGGCGCGGATGAGATCGATCATCTGCGCCTGGTTGGCCCCGAGTTCCTCGCTGAGATCGACCACGCGCTTGCCCAGCCGGACTGCCTCGGCGCGGGCGGTGGTCGTGGCGAGATCTTCAACCCGGGTGCGCCAGCGGGCGACCTCACCAATCTGGCTGGCGGTCAACGGCTTACGGGCGTCGATACCCAGGGCGGCCATCCGAAGCAAAGCGGTGAGCGCGTTGACGGCCGCGGTGCGTTCGGTCGTCATGTGCGCACGGGCGGTAACCAAAACCCGCAATGCAGCCCGGATACCGTCGTCGCTTCGCGGCCGGCGCAGCTGCTCAGGCTCAAGGGACAAGACCGCGGCTGCGATCCTGCGGGCGTCGATGGGATCAGACTTGCCGGTACCGCGATGAGCCCGCGCGTCCATCCGAGCCGCCTCCACGACCTCGAAGCCGGCTCGCTTCACCGCTGAAGCCAGTTGGGCACCGTAGGTGGCGACGCCTTCGATGACCCACAAGGTGGCCAACTCGCCATCGGTGCGGCGCGCGGCCCAGGCGATAGCTCGGTCCATGCCCGCATCAGTGGCAGGGAACTGTTTGGTGGCGACCAGTTCGCCAGTAGCAGCTACCAAAACGGCAAGAGTGTGAGTGCGGGCGTGGGTGTCCACTCCGATGACGAACGGGTGGGCATGCGCAACGATGGTCACGGTGGCGGGCTTCCTTCCAGAGGCGGGGCAGATCCGGCCGCCAACGCGGCCGGCGCCGGCCCTGGATGGAAGTCACTTCGGGGCAGCACTGTGATGAGCCACGATCCGCCCTTCGGCGGGGACGGGCAGTCTTCTGATCAAGTCACCGAGGTGGAGCCGGGTCAGCGTCGGCCGCCCGCCCCGGCGCCGGACAAGTCCACCGAAACGCACCCATGGGGCGAATGATTGTAAGAGTCACAACTCCGAGGCGAGGCGACCGCCGCTAACCCTGCCAGCCAGTCCCAGACCAGCCACTCGAAGACTCACAGTGGTTGTAGTCGTGCTTCCAGTCGCTGATGACTACCCGCGCTTGGGTCAGTGACCAGAAGCTGTTGATGTTGAGGCATTCGTCGCGGATGCGGGCGTTAAAGGATTCGACGTAGCCATTGCGCCAGGGCTCACCGGGCGGAATGAAATGCAGACCGACCTGTCCGGCTGCCCAGTCGACCATTGCGCTGCAGGCTAATTCGGGTCCGTTGTCACACCGCAGGACAGCCGGGTAGGTGGCCCGTTCGGCGGCCAAGCGGTCCAGCTCGGCGATCAGGTGCTCGCCGGTGATGCTGCGCTCGACCAGTCCGCCCAGGCATTCGCGGGTATGTTCATCGATGATCGACACGATTTTGATCGGCCGTCCGTCGGTGGTGACGTCGAACTGGAAGTCCACGGCCCACACCCGGTTGGGGGCTTCGGCGACTGCGGTGTCCGGCGCGGTGGAGGTGCCGTGGCGTTTGCGTCTGCGCCGTTGCGGCACCCGCAAGCCCTCTTCGCGCCAAAGCCGTTGGATCTTTTTGTGATTCACAATCCATCCCTCGGCGCGGGCATCGTGATAGGCCGGCCGGAACCCACGCCTTGGATGGTCCTTGGCGTACTGGCGCAGCCAGGACCGCAACGCAGCATCGGGATCTTCCGGCGTAGTGGAGGCGGCCTTGTGGCGTTGGGTGGCGCGGTGCTGCCCGGTCACGCGGCAGGCGAACCGTTCGCTGACCCCCAACACGCGCTGGAGGTGATGAACGGCTGCCCGCCGTCGTTCCGGGCTTAGAAGTTTCCGTTCGCGATCTCCTTCAAGGCGGCCTTCTCCAGCTCGGCATCAGCCAACAGTCGCTTGAGGGTGGAGTTCTCGCGTTCGAGATCTTTGAGACGTTTGGCGTCCTCGGCCTTCAGCCCGCCGAACTGGCTACGCCAGCGGTGATAGGTCGCCTCAGAGACATTCAGCTCTCGGCACACCGCCGCGATGTCGTGGCCCTCCGCCAGCAGCCGATCGGCCGCCATCAGCTTGCGCACAATCTGCTCTGCGCTGTGCCTCTTCCTTGTCGCCATGATCCTGCCGAGCCTTCCTGCCCACAACACGGGCCGCAAGACTCTCACAAAGCCTGGATCAACCAACGGGGGTCAGGCCACCCAACTACTACTCAGCGGAAACTTACGTAGCTTGGGCGGAGTCGTTAATCGAACTGATGGGTCCTGAGTGGCTGATCGAACACGCTCCGAAGCCGCATCGAACTGTGCACCTTATTGCGTCTTGGCTTCATAGCTACCAAACCGCAACGCCAGAAACTCTCCACCTCTCACAGCAGCTACTCCAAATCGGCGAGCTGATGTGGAACATCGAGGTGATCCAGAACGCCGGGGTGATGAACGTTGAGACACGCATCAGCGATTTACGCCTCGACGATGCAGAACGAGTCGCCAGCGCCATCCACGAAATTCGAATTGCTGCCGCCTTCATAGCAGAAGGCCGTCGTGTGCTATTCATCCCCGAGGCCGGAAGTCGTACGCCTGACATGCTCATCGATGACGGCATCGAAGTCGAGTGCAAACATAAGTGCAGAATCAGCGGCCGGGATAGGCAGCGATATGAACTATACGGAATCCTGTCTCGACGCCTCCGATCTGTATTCCATGACAAAGTGCCGCACTCCCTGCTTGCAATAGAAATCGTGTTCCACAAGGAGCCCAGTCGCCCCCCAATCGACCGTGTCGTTGCAACCGCGAGACAGGCGCTAAATGACCCTAAGCTGAGGAAATTTAGCGAGGCATTGACCGGGGAGTATTCGGCTCAGTTCGAGACATTTGCGATGGGTGACGGTCCTGACGGCCTGTTCCTACCCCGAGAGCAAGGGCAGTCGAAGTTCGATCAACGCTCCACTGAGGGCGTAGTGATAAATCCCGACGGCCCAATTTTGGGGCGATTTATCAATCTGTCCGTTGGCTGCGAAGTTCGGCAAGACAGAGTCAAAGGCATCGTAAAATCATTGAAGTCTTCAATAGGGCAACTTTCCGGTCGTTACCCAGCCATAGTGTCCATTGATATATCGGAGACTGTAAACGACGTTAACGGCGATTCCATGGCACACCTTCGAGATGATCTTCTCGCAGTCATGCGAAACAACTCCAAAATATCTCAAGTGCGCTTGGACTCGACGGTGCTCCACCAGATCGACGGACGAGATGTATACGGCTCGTTCACAGAGCGCATCGACAACCCTTACGCCAGACATCCTCTGACAAGCATTTGATTAGTTCTGTCGCCGCGACGACTGACAACGTCTGCCTCACGCTTTCCCATCCGCAGGTCGCCGAGGCCGGCTAGTCCGCGAATCGCACCGGTGTCACGACGGTGCCACAAGGTCGAGCCACATAGGCGGACAGACGTGGACACCCAAGGACACGTTGATGCTCGCGTCGAATGCCCTGAGATGCGCATGGACGCCTCGAATCGACTTCCCAAGCTGAATAGGCTTCATCTTCGACGTGGCCATCGTGCCGGCGCAGCGTCTTCCAGGCCGCCAGGGCGTCGATCACTCGCGAGATTGAGAGCCTTTGCGCTCGCTATGCCGACGAAGATGAATAGCGGCCTGTATCCCGCGGATCCTCGCAACGTACGCCGGAACGCACCGCGTTACGGGCGGTGGCGGCACTGTGCGATACATTGCACGGCACAGTGCTCAGCGGCTCTAGCTGCAGCATTCTGAATAGACCCCTTCAGAATCCTTGGCCCTGGTCACGACTTCCTCGACGGGAGCCAGCGGATAGTCGTTGTCCGCGAGCCAACGCAGGTACTCGCCGCTGCCGACGTGGTGGCCCCACCCGCCCGCGCTGTTGCGCCAGGCATCCTTAGGGGTCCGCGATTCGAGCGCACCGAGCATCAGGGCCAACGTGATCACCTGAGCGCGCCCGTCGCCGTTGGCGGGCAGGTCGGCCACCAGCTTGGCCACGGCCTGGCCGCTGTCCACTCCCAGCAGTTCAGCAGTCGTGTCCAACGCGTTGTGATTGGTCAGCAAGTAGCTGTCACGAGACAAGCAGTCAGCGATGAACATGGCAGCGCCCTTGGGAGGCGTCTTGTGCGCCAACAGCTTCTTGACGAACTCGCGCCGCACATTGAGGGCCGCGTCACCGAGCTTGTTGAGAGCCAACACTTTCCGGCGCTCACGCTTCTCGGTCTCGGCCCGCTCGATCGCGGCCTGCTGACGTGCCGCCTCGCGTGCCTCGTCGTCCAAGTCGACCGCTTCGCCGGTGTCGGTGTCCACCATGCCCGCCTGCCGCGCGAACCAGCTCTGCGGCGTCAGGCCTGCGGCACGGTAGTCGAGGCAGTCGTAATCGGGGACGAACACCGCTGTCTCGGTGACCGAGTTGGCGTGGCACAACCCCTCGGCAGGCTCGGCGTCTGGCTGGTCTTCGGTCTCCCAGTCCACGGTCTCTTCATCTACAGCGTCGCCGGTTTCCACGTCGCACAGTGCGGTGTCCTCAGAGAGCAACACAGCCCAGTGGGCGGGGTTGGTGACAGCGTTGTCGTCGGCCTCGTCGCCCTCGCCGGTCACCAGGTGATGCAGCGGTATGCAGGCCGCGTCCCACGACTCGGGCCGGTGCTCAAGGACGGTGAACCCCTTGTCGGTGTAGACCTGGACTGCCTGGGCTCGGACCTGGGCGGTGGCGCGTTCTTGACGGAGCTGGGCGACCGTGTGCTCGAACCAGCCCCTTCCAGCCGAGCTCATCAGCCGCTCAAGCGCGCCGGGCATGTCCTCGAACTCGGTGATCGCGGCTGCTTCGACCAGGCTGAGCTGGCCGCTGGCCAAGGCGTCCATGGCGGTCGTTGACTGCGCGGCGGTGTGCGCAGCCTTTACGGCGTCCTTGGCGACGGACAACCGCTTGGCCACCTTGGTCACCGACATCCCTGCGTCGATCATCCATGGTGCGGCACAAGGTATAACGAACTTAGCGTACTTTACTGGTAACCCTGCATATTCGGATCGGTCGTATTCGGTCAGACCGGCCGGCTGCAGCGGGCGGGGGAGTGCGGTAAACACGCCGTGGGTGCGAAGGAGATCGGATTCCCGCTTCCAAGTTGCCGCAACGCCGTCCAAGTCGGCTCCAGCTCACGGGTCCCAGGTCGACTCAGGAACCAGGCCGCAGTTCTGTGCGGGCACGCGCCACAAAAGCCACTTCGTGGGAAACGGCCGCTATTCGCGATTGCTTTCCCGGCAGCGTACGGCCGAGCCCAAGCACGGCTCGCCATTTGATCAGCCCGTAACAGCTACGTAGCAAAACTGGTAACGGTGCGTATTTATGCGTTGCGAGTTGTGGGGTGGTGCACTGTAGCGGTCCCACGCTCATCGGGCGAAGGCCGGCAGCACGTCGGTGGCGAAGACCTCCGCATAGGCCATGAAGCGGTCGGCCGGCAAGCCCGGCGGCGCCAACATAATGTAGTGCTCGAGCGGCGTCCGCTGATCCAGGTCCGTCAGCATGGCGATCGCTTGCTCTGGTGTCAGGATCTGCAGCTCGCCGCTGGCCTTGTACTGCTCGAGGCTCATCGGCCGCATTCCTGCCATGCCGAGTGCGTTGTCCTCGTTATTCCACTGCCCGTAGCTGTTGTTGATGTGCAGGTAGTGCGGTGCGAGTTCCGCCATCGCCTGCTCGGGATCGCGGGCGACCACAGTGGTCAGCGCGGTGATGCGCAGGCGGGCGGCGGCAGGATCCCTACCGAGCTCGCGGAGCTTGTCGACGTATAGGCCGCAGACCTCGGCGGTACCGAGATAGCCGTCCCCGTAGGTGGCGACGCGTTGCACGGCTTTTCCGGCGAAGCCGCCGATGTAGAGCGGGATGTGGCCGCGTGGCGCGGGCGGCATCAGTTTGGCGCCGGCAATCTGGAAATAGGTCCCGTCGAAGTCGACCGTTTCGCCAGCCCAGAGCCTGCCGATTATCTGCAGGAACTCGTCGAAAAGTGCTCCACGCCTTGTGAAATCGATCCCGAATGCGGCGGTCTCGCGCCGGCGGTAGCCGATCGCAAGGCCAATGTCGAGCCGGCCATCGGACAAGGTGTCCAGCAGTGCACAGTCCTGCGCGAAGCGAACCGGGTGGTGCAGCGGGGCCAGTGCGACGGCCGTGCCGATCCGCATGCTCGTGGTGCGCGCCGCCACTGCCGCCAGCGTCACCAGCGGTGAGGGCATGTAGCCGTCGTCGGCGAGGTGATGTTCGGGAAGCCAGGCACCGGTAAACCCCAAGGCCTCAGTGCCGGCGATGATGTCGAGGGTTTCGGCGTAGAGCTCTGCCGGGCGCCGGTACCACTGTGGCGGGTTACGAAAGTCGTAGAGGTAGCCGAAGGTCAACATGGTTGGCAACATAGCAACTCACTACACGAGCGCCTTTGACGAGCGGGGCGTCCTCATACCAGCAGGCACATGCGTCATCGCCAACACAGCGTCGGCCACCGTAACCCGTCAATGTACGACGCCCCGGACCATCTCGACATCACCCGCACCGCGCCGCCGGCCGTCATGACCGTCGGCGCGGCGCGCACTACTGCTCGGTGCACATCTGGCACGACTCGAACTCATCGAGGCGCTGCGCGTGATCACCCAGCATATGCCGAGCCCCCGCCGCGTCGGCCCCGCGCCATGGAAGCCGATCACTAGGATTTCTGGCCCGACAACGCTTCCCATTGAATTCGAGACGCGACTTGCGAGCTAAACATGAGCACCGAATAATGTTGTGATACAAAGTAACTCGCAGCCTTTAGCTACCGCTAATAAAGACTATGGTCAACTTAGGGCAGTCGTTCGGGCCCGAGTCGATTGCTTCCCGAGTCGATTGCTTGGTGCGGTCCGCAGTCCCGTGCCAATGCCGCATCTGGCCCGGCCATGAGCAATCGCTGTACGCAGCTGCACGGCGGGCCGCATGTGCGGCGCATCACCCCGCCGGCAGTTTCACCACCGCAATAAACACGGTTCGCGATGACGTAATTGGTCATTATCGGCATTCCTCGGCGTCAAGCAGGTTTCGCCTCCGTTGCTAGTCGGCGTCGTCAGTGGCGGCAGTCCCGGAGGTAAATGCTTGGGCTCTTGACGAGCCCCGCGGCGCGCTGCCGGGCCGAAGCACGGGATCAGCCTAAAGTGGGCGCTGATTAAGACGAGTGCTGGCATGTCATGCCCCTTTCGAAACGCGGCTTCGAACCCGCGATCGCGAGTACGCAGGCGCAGTCGCGCGATCGCCTAGGCAGCGTTGCCCGTACCGTGACGCTGCCTAGCCGATGTCAGCAGTTCATTGTTTGGCCGGTGCGCAGCGATCACTGACGGAGCCAAGTGTCACCGTGGGACGCCCGTGCGGTTGGGCCATTTCCCAATTCGACCAAATACCTACCGAATACGGGCCTTGCGCACCGTTCTGTTCGTAGTATCCCTGCGGGTCATAGACTTTCGCTTCGGGATAGGGCCACGGGCATGCAACAGATGTCGAGATCCTGGTCCACTTGAAGGAGGCAAAAGCGAGCCCGTAAAACAGATAGAACACGTTGACGATGATGAGCATGACCATGAACGACCCGAGCGCGGGTCGGCCCGCGAAGATGCGGGCCCGCTGGGCCAGTTTCTCGGACACCGTGCGTCCGGTGTCATCCCGGTAGACGAGCACTCCCGCAGGAATCATGACGAGGGTGACCAGCGACGATTCCCAGAGCAGCGGAAACTGGTGTGGCGTGCCCACAAAGATCGAACCGAATGGGATCACCTGGGAGTACATGTACAACCCGGTGTGGATCATCGTGACTTCGAGAATCATGTCGATGACAAAGCCGATGATGAAGATCAGAACACCGAGGCTGATCAACGGGTGGCGCCACACGAAGGAGTCGTGCGGCTGGCGGGCTTGAATCTTGCGTAACGCCCAGGCCGCCGGGAAGTACGGGCCGAACTGGAACATCACGTAGCCGAGGACGACGAACGGTTCGACCGTGGGCGCGAGCGAGACCAGCGGCCATGACTCGGGCCAGTGCCATAGCCGCGGGTCGTAGACCGCGTAGGGCGCCCAGTTCATGATGGGGTCCTGCCAGATGATGATCGTGGTGACGATGCCCATCAGGATGTAGGGGTGCGGTCCGAAGCGACGCCATCCCCAGACGGCCGCCACGATGAGCCCGATCACCGCGATGAGGGTGAAGATTTGTAGGACGGGGATCCAGTGCTGGTAGCCCAACAGCGGCCTGAAGGGCCGTGGTGTGCCTGTTACCGCCGGGTTGCCGACTCGCGCGTCGGGGAAATTCCGGACGTTCCACCAGACAGCCACGATCACGAAGACGCCCAGCGCGGTCCACACCCACTTCCAGATACTGCTGCCGGTCGACGCGCGAGGCGGTTCGGCGTGCGGTGAGTTGGCCGGCTTAGCGCTGGGGTGTGCGGTCATTGGCTCTCCTGACTGATACGGGGCCGACCTCCACCTTTGTCGATGCGGCCGATCGAGTCCGTTTCCCGCCATTTCTGGTGCCGGTCGGCACCAGAAATGATCTGGAGTCAGGGTGCACCAAACGGGCCGATCGGTCAAGGATGCGGCGGAGGGAAAATCGAGTGACCGCGCAGCCGGCGCTGCCGGGCTACCGCAACACCGTGGCGTCCGGCTGTGTTGGGCCCGCCGGATCAGGTGAAGTGAGAACGCCAGCGTCAGGAATCGGCGGGGGTGTGCAGCCCGGTTGACACGTCCGCAGTGGCCAGCAGTAGTCCCGCGATCAAATCTGCGACGTGCTCGCGGCTGGTGTCGAATTCGCCCCGAAGCCAGCCGGCCACGATTTCCATTGCCCCGCTGACGAGCGCGAATGCGGCCATGTCGGTGTCGAGCTTGCTTGCCGCGGCCGAGCCCAGCAGTTCTTGGATCATCGTGGACATGGCGTCTGCGATCGCGCGGGCGCTTTCAACGCGTGCGCGCTGCAGAACGCCTGAGGTGTGGGTGGAAAGCAACAGTCGACCTCGGCGCGGGTCTGCGACGAGGTAGTCGAGGGCGGCGTCGGCGGTGGCGTGTACCTGGGCGCGTAGGTCCGGTGGGGCGCCTTGGGTCGCCGCACCCACCGCCTCCAGGCCGCCAGCGGTGAGGTCTCGCACGATCGCTTCAAGCAGCGTGTCGGAGTCGGTGAAATGCTCGTAGAAGTAGCGGTCGTTCAACTTCGCGCGGGCGCATACGGCCCGTTTGGACACCGCCTGCGCACCATCCTCGCCAAATAGATCGAGTGCGGCCTCGATGAGGGCGGCGCGGCGAGTGGCCCGCCGTTGGTCGACGGTCACGCCGCCGTAGGTGCGGCTCGCGGTTGCCATAGGGCTTATTGTCCCTGATTCCCTCTTGACCCGGACAGCTTTCTGGTGCAGTCTGGCACCACATTAGTTCTGGTGCAGCCATGCACCAGAAACGGGTCTGTGAGGGAGAGGCCGTGTCCGTCGAGTCTGTGGACGTCCCGGTGACCGTTGAGGCGCTGACCCCTTCGGCCACCACTCTGTGCCCGGTGCACGACCGCTCCGTGCGTGCCGCGGGGTCATCTGTCGGTGACCGCTTCGAAGAAGTCGCCGGCTCCAAATTCGTGGCGATGTTCGCCCCGGCTCTGTTCGACGAGATGATGCACCCGGCAGTGTCGGCATCGCTGGTCGATACTGCGCGGATCCGCGACAACCCGCTCGGTCGCGCGCGACGCACCGCGGCGGCGGATCAGCTCGCGTTTTTCGCCCATAGCGCGGATCGGGCCGAGGAGATGCAGCGTCTGGTCGAGCTGCATCGCGACGTCAAAGGCGTTCAGCCCGACGGCGTCCGGTACAGCGCCATGAGCCCAGAACCTTGGAATTGGAACCTCTACAGCATCTTTTTCATGCACCGCGGCGTCTTTATGACGGTCACCGGCGAGAAGCTCACCCCGGCGGGGAACCAGGAGATCTGGGACCGGTTTCGGACAATGACAGCTGGCCTCCAGATGCCAGGTCGGGCAAGGCAGCTGGTCGAAAACTACGACGAGATGTGCGCCTACTACGACCGCATCGTGGCTGAAGTTCTCACCCACACCGAGGCCCTGGATATCGTCATGGACGCCACATTGCACCCGAAGCGCCCTGAGCACTGGTCACGGGCATGGGAGCCGGTCTTCTCGCTGGTGGGACCGCTAGCGGGGCGCCTGGTTACGGTCCTGGGTTTCGGGATCATGCACCCTGAGGTGAGAGCACTGGTGCCGATGCGATGGACCCGTCGACACGACATGGCGTTTTCCGCGCTGTCGCGGGTGCTGCGGGTGGCGTACCGACGCCTACCCAGGCGTTTCACCGACACACCGCTGACTCGCAACCGTCGCGAGTACGAGCGAATCGTTGCGCGGCACAAGAGCATTGAGTTGCCGTCGTTCGTGCCAGGAGCAGTCTCGCCTTGCGGCCGCTGAACGTTTGCGCCCGATGGGCGGGCTGCGGGTGGCCCAATGCTGACCCGTCTCAACTGGGAACGCCGTGACTGATGACGTCGAACTCGGGCCTGCAAAAGCTAAGCGCGAGCACGATCCGCGAACCGAAATACTGAGATCCTCATCGGAAGTCATCGCGTCGCGCGGGGTGCGTATCACCATGCGCCAGATTGCCCAATCGAGCGGAAAATCCTTCTGCGCTCTCTCCCACCACTTCGATTCAAAAGACGACCTGCTAATCGAGCTCGTCAAGCGCTATCAGGCCGATCTGACGCGCGTCGGTGAGGACGCCCAGGCCCGGCTCGATCGGCCGGGCCGGCGTTCGACATTCGATGCGCTATGGATACCCGGCGACGTCGTGCAAACCGTCGGCAGCATCCACGCGGTGGACATCGCCCGAGACAGCTGAATCGGCGGCATCGCCGATCGCCGAATTGTGTCGCGGCGAGCGGGGCGGCGGGGGAGCGCTCACGTGACTGAGACACCGCAACCAACGGGGCTTGAGCGACTGCAGCTTTTCGCACCTGCACTGGCTGGGCAGCCGGTCGCCGTCGAGCCCGCCACTGCGGAGCGATCCGCGTGGACCCATGGCCAGACGATCTTCGTCGATCCGGGTGATAGCCCACTTCAGCGCCTGGCGGCTTTAACCGGGCAAGCCTGTTGATCGCTGCCGGAAGCCTTGAGCCGGACATCATGGGCAAGCTCGCGCGGCGATATCTCGCCGTCGAAATCCCGCGGGCGTGATGATCAATGAGGCGCTCATACCTGTCCAAGTGGCTGCACTTTTCACGCAGCACCGTCGACGCCTGGGAGACCTCGGCAGCGGGTGCCTCGTTGGCGCTCGCGCAAAGTGACGCGTCCATCGCCGACCCGCCCCTG
Organism: Mycobacterium sp.; assembly: GCF_052145595.1. Lineage (GTDB taxonomy): Bacteria > Actinomycetota > Actinomycetes > Mycobacteriales > Mycobacteriaceae > Mycobacterium. The sequence goes on from NZ_JBKQOI010000199.1 coordinate 16,647, forward strand.
GTTTTCGGCAGCCTTGTACCCCGAAAGGTCCTGGCGAAATTCCATGCCGCGCAGAACAAGTCGGCGTCGTCCACACACATCCCGCGCGGCGAGAACAAGAAACCGTCGTGAGCCTCGCAGTGGCCACGTTCGTGGCGAACATTTCGCGTGGGCGATCCGGTACCGGCGGCCGGGGCAAAGACGGCGAGGGCACCGACGTACTGGCATTACTGGGGCCTGCCGACTGCCAAATCGAGCAACGCGACCACCGCCCGATCCTGTCGCTTGAATCCTCACAGAAAGCGTGGGGCCGAGGCTGCCTGTTTGAACCAAATATATGTTCCGGATACAGTCCCTTAGAAAGTCGCGAAACACGCGAGGCGATGACAGGGAAGCCTCGCTGATAGCCGGGGTTTCGGTGCTAACTGACCTCGAATGACACAAGGGGCAGCTGTGGCACTTACGAAGCCTAGGAGCCGCTCTCTCTCGGTGGTCAACGCGGCGCTTCGTATCGGTGTCAAGGTCATGCCATGGATTCCGCTTCGGCTGAAGCGCCTTCTCGCCGGCGGCAAAAGGGTCACCATCGACGGCAACACCCTTGACAGCACGGTTCAACTGATACTGGCCGCCCAACGAACCACACATACCGGTGGGCTGTCGGCTGCTGACGATCCTGAAGTTGCCCGCACTCTGATGCGGAACTCGCACTCGGTGATGGGCGCCCACGTCGCCGTCCCCACCGCCGACCTCACGATTCCCGGTCCCGACAGCCCCCTGCGGGCACGGCACTACCTGCCGACTATTGCGGCGCCGGCCCCGTTACTTGTGTTTTTCCACGGAGGTGGTTTCGTCGTGGGCGACATCGAATCTCATGACGGGCTATGCCGGATGATCTGCAGGGACGCGGCGATTCATGTGTTGTCGGTGGACTACAGGCTCGCGCCGGAACACAAGGCCCCGGCCGCGGTCGACGATTGCGTCGCGGCCTATCGATGGGCACTTGGACATGCCGCCGAACTAGGCGCCGACCCGTCCCGCATTGGCGTCGGCGGGGACAGCGCCGGTGGAAACCTGGCGGCACTGGTCGCGCTGCGCAGCCGCGACGAGGGCATCCGACAGCCGACGCTGCAGGTACTGCTCTATCCGGTCCTCGACCTGTCAGCGAAGACCCGGTCGCGCACCTTGTTCTCAGACGGATTCTTCCTGTCCAGGCAGGACATGGATTGGTTTACAGAGCTGTATTTGGACGGAGCTGGCCTCGCAGCCGACGATGCGCGGGTATCGCCACTGAAGGCCGCCGATCTATCCGGTCTGGCGCCGGCTCTGGTGCTGACCGCGGGATTCGATCCCCTGCGCGACGAGGGCAACGAATACGCCGCGGCGCTGCGATCGGCCGGTGTCAGCGTGGACCACCGCCAGTTCGATGCACTTACGCACGGCTTTGCCAGTCTCGCACCGTTCGGCGGCGGCAGCGCCGATGCGGTCGCGGCGACCATCTCGGCCATTCAAGCCCACCTCAGCCGCGGGTGCGGCGGCACGGTAGGCGCATCGTGCGAACGGATCCCTGCCACCCAGGAATAAAAACACCTACAACCATCGGCGCCCACATTCGCCCTAGGGCTATCACACACCCAGCCGCTACGCTGCGCCTTGCAGGGGCACCGATGAGGAGTCACGCTCGTCGTGGACGCGCTGAATACGGGTGAATCGCAATCGGAGGACCTATCGGCGATGTCGAAGTTGGCAGTGGTGACTGGCGGAGCTGGCGGTATGGGGCTGGCGGTGGCGCGTGTCCTTGGTCGAGAGGTCGCGGTGCTGATCTGCGATGTCAGCCAGGATCGCCTTGACGCCGCCCAACGCGAGCTTCGGGGCGCCGGGATTGACTGTGTAGCGACTCTCTGCGATATCACCGATCGCCAATCGGTGAGCCAGCTCGTCGAGCGCGCTCAACAGCTCGGAACTGTCACCTCAGTCGTTCACGCCGCCGGCATCAGCCCGAGCATGGGCTCAGCAGACATGATCTTGCGCATCAATGCCGTCGGCACCGTTCTGGTCAACAGCGCTTTCTACGACATCGCCCGCCCGGGCATGGCTCTGGTTAATGTCGCCTCCGTCGCCGGACACCAGCTTCCGGCCGTTGTTGCCCCACACGCCGCTACAAGCGGTCCTTGACCGACATCGACCGGTTCCACGCAGAGCTGCTGGCGGTGTGCAACCTGATGCCATCCGCGAGGCGGCCCCAGCTGGCCTACGTGCTCAGCAAGAATTTCGTCATTTGGTACAGCAAAACGATGGCCGGGCGGTACGGACGCAAGGGGGCGCGCGTGGTTGGCGTGTTCCCGGTGAATGAGTCCAACCAGTTTTAGAGTCCTGTGGCCCGATGTCGGGCTGGAAGGGACGATGAAAACATGGCTGGTCGGAAGCGGCATTCCGCGGAGGACATCGTGCGCAAGTTGCGGCGGGCGGACGAGTTGGCTGCCGAGGGCAAGACCGGTGAGGAGATCGCTGCCGAGCTGGGAGTGTCAGCGGCGACGTTGTACAACTGGCGCCGCGCTTATGGCGGGATGGACACGGAGGCCGCCAAAGAACTCAAGGAACTGCGCGAGCAGAACGCCCGATTAAAGCGATTGTTGGCCGAGGCCGAACTCGTCAAAGACGCACTGCGGGAGGTGGCGAAGGGAAAATTTTAGGCCCAGCTGCCAAGCGCCACGCCGTCGACATGCTCAAGGACACACTGAGCATGTCGGAACGGTTGGCGTGCACGGCGGTTGGGCTGGCCCGCTCCACCTACCGGCGCCTCCCTATGGGGCAGACCCCTGCCGATCCCGATGCCGAATTGAGGACCTGGCTGCGCTGGTATGCCACCAAGCACCCGTGCCATGGGTTCCGGCGTGCGTGGGCGGCGTTGCGCTACGACGAGCGCCGTGAGGTCAACAGGAAGAAGGTTCACCGGTTGTGGCGTGAGGAGGGCTTGCAGGTGCGGGTGCATAGTCCGCGCAAACGGGCCGGGGTGTCCTCGGTGACGCCGGTCCAGGCCGACGCGCCGAACGTGGTGTGGGCGATCGACTTCCAGTTCGACTCCACGATCGACGGTAAGGCGATCAAGATCGCATCGATGATCGACGAGCACACCCGGTGCTCGCTGATGCACCTGGTCGAAAGATCGATCACCGCCGAGCGGCTCGTCGCCGAACTCGAAGTGGTGTTCGACGCCGCAGGCGGCCCGCCGAGGGTGTTCCGGATGGACAACGGACCGGAGTTGGTTTCTCAAGCGCTGCAACGGTTCTGCGATGGCAAGGTCGGAATGTCCTACATCCCGCCCGGTACCCCGTGGAACAACGGCTACATCGAATCGTTCAACAACCGCCTCAGGAAGGAGTGCCTCAACCGCAACCACTGGAACAGTCTGTTCGAGGCCCGGGTAGTCATCGGAGACTTCAAACACGAGCACAACCACCGCCACCGTTTTCTGGGGTTGGCTGACCTGTTGTGTGACGTTGCGTAGACCGGCG
>NZ_JBKQOI010000200.1:0-5236 GCF_052145595.1 Mycobacterium sp.
CGCCCTGGCAGACACGCCATTGTTGATACTGGCCACGCCAGTGTTGATATTGGTGCGGTATCGGGTCATGGTCTTCTCCCTACTACGCTGCAGTCTTTCAGATTTGCGTGGCGATGTTGATGATTTCACACGGCCAACATGGTTTGCGGCCAGCGCGGCCTGCTGTTCACGCCACCGACGACACGCCATCCGCGCGGTCGGCGTTGCCGTCGCACCACATAACGAAGTGGTGATCCAGGTGGTTTCGTCATATGCCTTGGCCTGGATCGCCCACAGATGTCCGCAACGGTCCTCGGCCACTAGGTCGATACCGGCGTCAGCGCCCCATCGGCCAGGCCACTCAACCCACAGCCAGACCCGGCGAAGCTCGTGCGCGTAGATCGGCTCGTGCGTCAGGAACCACTGGCAGATGCGCTCAAACTGCCTGCCCCGCCGAACCGGATCGGAGTCACACCGACCCAACAGATCACCGAACGCCGTCACGACAACGAGAGTATGAGGCCAGGGAGGTGCGCAACCGTTGGTTGCGTCAGATCGCCCAAGTGAACAGTCCCTAAGGGAAGTCCTCAGTCCTCGCCGCTTTCGGCCAGATAGCGGTAGAGGGTGGTCCGCCCGATTCTTAGCTAAGATGCCCGATGGTGTCATCCAGGAGGTCTATGGATACCTGTGCGTTCACTACGCCATCCGATGGCTGATGCATTCCACCGCAAAGGATTTCGGCCACGACCCGGACCGATTATCGTTCACCCGCTCGCTGCGGGCCGCTCGCACCACCGCCAGCCACCGGTTTTTCCCCCTGACGCCCTGACCGACGCCAGCCGCACGGTCACCGATGAAATCCTCCGCGAGCTGCTGCCCTGCCGCCGCGCCCGCGCCAACCCGCGCGTAGTCAAACGAAAAATGTCTGTCTACCAGGTCAAACACCCGCACCACCGCAACGCGCCCGTCATCACCCACCACCCAACCGTTGCCTCTTAAGTAAACGGTATTGATCTTAGCCACGCATTTTGTCCACCCTCATGCCAGGTAACCTGCCTATCCGTGCGCGCCCTGATCGCGATGTTGTTGGTCGCTGTCCTGCGATCTTCGTGGCGGACCGACATACACGGGAGTTCGCCCCCTGCCTTCATGTCTCGTTTCTAGTGGTCTGTCTGTGAAATAGTACGGTAGTTTGTAGTATGCCAGTTATGACTGCGGCCGCGCTGCCGGTGAGCGATGACCAACGTGCGGTGTTAGAGCGGATGGCGGCCTCGACATCATTGCCGCATCGGCAAGTGGTGCAGGCGCAGGGCTTGTTGTTGGCGTGTGACGGTGTGTCCAACGTGGAGATCGCCCGGCAGTGTCGTGTGGACTCAGATACCGTGCGGCGCTGGCGTTGTCGGTTCGCAGAGCAGGGACTTCCGGGAGTTGGCAGGATCGCCAAGGGGCGCGGGCGAAAGCCCAGTCTGCCCGCCGGTGTGGTCGAAGAGGTGCTGCGGCTCACGCGCGAGGATCGGCCGGCTGACGGGTCCACGCACTGGAGTACTCGCACGTTGGCGGCACGGGTGGGAATCGGCAAGGACTCGGTGGCCAAGATCTGGGCCGACCATGGTCTCAAGCCGTGGCGGGTCGAGACGTTCAAGGTCAGCAATGATCCTCGGTTCGAGGAGAAACTCGTCGATGTCGTAGGCCTGTACGTGGATCCCCCAGCACGGGCGGCGGTGTTCTGCTTCGACGAGAAAACGCAGTGCCAGGCGTTGGACCGCACCCAGCCGTCGTTGCCGATGAAACCAGGCCGGGCCGGAACGATGACCCACGACTACAAGCGCAACGACACCATCGATTTGTTCGCGGCCGTGAACATTGCCACCGGAGAGGTCCTAACCGACCTGCGCAAGGGTCATGCCGGGGCTGACGTGCTGCGGTTCTTCAAACAGATCGACGCCACGGTGCCCGATGATCTCGACGTGCATGTCATCTTGGACAACCTGTCGGCCCATTCCACACCAGAGATCGTGAAGTGGTTGGCGCACAGGGATCGTCGTCGCTGGCACCTTCATTTCACGCCGACATCGAGTTCCTGGCTTAACCTCATCGAGCGTTGGTTTAAGGAGTTGACCGACAAGCGGTTACGCCGCGGCGCGTTCAGCAGCGTCGCCGAACTAAGCGACGCGATCATCACCTGGGCCGAGCATTGGAACCGCCACCCCAAACCGTTCGTCTGGAAAGCCACCGCAGACGACATCATCGCCAAGGTCCAACGTGGCCGTGACGCGCTCCACCAAATCAAATCGCAGACGGACCGCTAGGGCCACCTCGCCGCCGACCCGGATACCGAGATCATCACCGCCACCACGGTCACCGCCGCCAACAGCGGCGACGCCGACCCGGCCGAAGACCTGCTGGCCACCGATCTGCGGCAACCCGCTGACGAGGATCAAGGCAACGGCGGCGAGGACACGGACGGGGACGGGCGGGGCGAACCCGGCGGCGGCGAGTGCGGTGGTGTCGCCGGCGTGGTGAACGAACCCCACGATGCCGCCGCGGATGCGGACACCGAAAGCGTTGCCGCGCAACAGTGGCCGTCTACGGCGATGCTGCCTACGGGGCGGGGCCGCTGCTAGCCAGGCTGGAGAACGCGGGCGCGCGGATTATGACGAAGGTGCAGCCCCCACCCGCGCTGGGCGGGCGGTTCGCCAAGGACCTTTTCACCATCGACCTGGCCGCGGATACCGTTACCTGCCCCGGGCAGGTGAGCGTGGCGATCCGGCCGGTCAAAAACGGTGGCGGCGTCGCCGCGTTCGGGACCGCCTGCGCCGGCTGCCCGCTCGTTGCGCAGTGCACCACCTCGCCTGCCGGCCGCACCATCACGATCAGCGCCTACGAGCCCCAACTCGCGCGTGCCCGTACCGCCTAGGCCGACCGCGCGTGGCAGGCCGACTAGACCGCCACCCGACCCAAGGTGGAACGCAAGATCGGCCATCTAATGCGACGTCGCCACGGCGGCCGACGCGCACGCGTCCGCGGCACGGCCAAGGTCGCCGCCGACTTCTCCCTGCTCGCCGCCGCGGTCAACCTGGCCCCGTCTCGGCATGCTCGGTCTACGACACACCGGCCGAGGTTGGGCCGCCGCAGCCACATGACCACCGAAACCCGCTGCTAGCCAGCAGCTCAGCTCCACGTCACCACGGGCATGGCATCAGAAGAATCTCACCGACCCGACACCAACCGCCACAACAGGCACAACCGCAGCGCCACACCACCTACCCCACGAAGCCGGTTTGGCACCAGCCACCCAGTGAGGCCAGCCTCGGACCGCCGAGGTGGGTGGCCGGGTTGGGTGGGACCGTTGCGATTGGCTGTTGGTTGAGAAGCGGTCCGAGCCTGCCCTCCGACGATCGCGGCGGCGCCACGAGGCTGAGCGCTGGTCAGGACTGGCTTGGCCCACCAGGCTGGCGGTCATGGCTGCGGTGGTGACGGTCAACGATGTGCTTGATGGGCATGTGGACCTCGATGTGGAGTGCCTGGATCGGATCTATCTGAACGGCTATGTGCCGAACTTGCAGGTGGCCGGGCAGGTGGTGTCGTTTATGACCGCCCATCTGGGCAATCCGATTCCCTCGCCGGCGATCATAGAAAAGATCGGCACGGCGTTTCGCAAGGCGGTGGATCGTTTCGCCGCCGACAATGAGATCTCGCTGGTGCGGTTCGGCAAGGACGACCGCAAGATCGACGTCATGCGCCCGTATCTGGCTCGCCAGGCGCGCACCGGCCGCTCAGGGGTGGCCGCGATCGGGCTCGCCCAGGAGTTTCAGAATGTGTTCGCCTCGGCGCAGCGCAAGGGCGACAGCGGGGTTCCGTGGTTTTCGTTTTTCAAGGCCGACCGGCGAGTGACGTGTTTCTATTTCTATCTCTGGGACGCCGATTTCGGGCCGGCGTTCATCAAGATCTGCGCCTACTTCCCGTACCCGATCAAGGTCTGGCTCAACGGCCACGAGTGGGCCAAACGCCAGGCCACCCGGGCCGGGATCGGCTTCAGCGAGCTGTCCAACGGATTTGCCACCTGTGCGGATCCCGCCGCGCTGCAGGCGATCTGTGACCGGCTGGGCCAGGGCACCATCGGGGTGTTCTTCGAGCGCTGGATGAGCCGGCTGCCGCTGCCGCTGACTGACGCCGACCGCGCCGCCGGCTACTGGTGGCAGCTGTCGATGCGCCAGGTTGAGGTCTCGCACACGCTGGTGTTCGACGCGCCGCGACATGCACGCTCGTTCTTTGAAGCCCTGGTCGCCGACAATCTCGACATCGGCCGACCCGACAGTGTGGAACTGATCTTCCACGGGCCCCGACACCTGGGCAGGCCCCTCAAACTCGGCTGCGCGCCCAGGACGAGGGTCATCACTCGCGGCACCGAGGTCACCGTCAACGCCTTCTACAAGAACTCCCGCATCAAACAGTATCTGAAGGACGGGCGGGCGCTGCGGATCGAGACCGTGATCAACTCCCCCGATGACCTGCGCTGCCAGCGCCGCCTGGTCCATCTCGACGAGCTGCAGGCCCGCGCACGTGCGGTCAATCGGCGCCTGCTCGATACTGAACGTGTCGGTCAGGGCTGCGTCCTTGCGAGTCCAGCCTTTGAGCGGATCGCACGGCCCACCCTCACCGAGGATGGCAGGAGGGCCCCGGCCTTACGGTTCGGCGACCCTCGGGTCCAAGCCCTGGCCGGCGCCCTATGCACGACAATGCTCGCCGTCACCGGCATCACCAACAAGAGCCTGCGCGCCTTGATGACCGGCTTGCTCGATGGCATCGGCTACACCACCAACCAGGCCAGCTACGACCTGGCCCGGCTGCGCGTCAACGGACTCATTACCCGCATCCCGCGCACGAACCGCTACCGGCTCACCGGCGACGGGCTACGATTCGCGATCTTCTACACCAAACTGCACGACCGGCTGCTACGTCCCCTGCTGGCTGCCGACCAGCCCCCCGCCCCGCTACCACTACGAAAAGCATTGCGCACCATCGACACTCACATCACAGAACGCGTCGACAACGCCAGACTGCCGCTCAAAGCAGCCTGAAAACTCAAGACAAGTCTTAAAGATCTAGCGACCAAGGGTCGTTAAAGATCTAGCGACCAAGGGTCGCTAGGCCGTCTGCGCGGTCAGGCGGTCAGCTGTCCTGCCGCCAGGCCAGCCACGTCAACCTGGTCCAGCGACGTGACGACGAGATCGGCGCCGGCGGCGGCGAGCGCGGC
>NZ_JBKQOI010000201.1:0-5560 GCF_052145595.1 Mycobacterium sp.
AGTCGGAAAGGCCGTAGTGGCCAAGGATTTTCATGATGTGCCACAGCACCGGCCGGCCACCCACCTCGACCATCGGCTTGGGGCGAAACTCGGTTTCCTCCCGCATGCGGGTGCCCAGACCACCCGCGAGGAGCACGGCTTTCATGACGGGTCGTCCGATCTGGAGGGTGCCGGGGTGGGTGCGGTGGTCATGGTCAGCTGCCAATCTGTTGGTGAGGTGCTGGTTGTGCCGCTGGTGGCCTGGTCGCGCTCGGTAAGGAAACCCGGCGGCGGCCGATTCGGGGAGTATCCTGCCGCTCTGCGGTAATATCAGTCAATGCCATATCCTGTACCTTCCTGGGGTAGGCTATCACATACTTTATGAATGCATAGGTCGGATTTCAGCGACTTATGGTTTACTGAGCTGAGTGTCAGCCATCACGTGAGGAGATTTCGTGCACTACCTGGTCACCGGGCATACCGGGTTCAAAGGGTCCTGGCTGACGCTGCTGCTGCTGAGCCGCGGGCACCGGGTGTCGGGTCTGGCCGCCGTGGATCCGCCCGCGGGCGGCCTGTTCACCCGGGCGGGGCTCGCCGATGAGCTTGTCTGCGACTTTCGGGTGGACATCCGCGACGCCGAGGACACCGCGGCAGCGGTGAAGGCGGCGGCTCCGGATGTGGTGGTGCACATGGCCGCCCAGCCGTTGGTCCGCGAGTCCTATCGCAAGCCGCGCGACACCTACGAGATCAACGCCATGGGCACGCTGAGCATGCTGGAGGCCGTCTCGGCCACCCCGTCGGTGCGCGCGCACGTCGTGGTGACCACCGACAAGGTCTACCGCAACAACGACCAGGAGGCCGGTTACCGTGAAACCGACCCGCTCGGTGGCGCCGATCCCTACAGCGCATCCAAGGCGATGGCCGATCTGCTGGTCCAGTCCTGGACGCGCAGCTTCCCCGGCGCTCCCACCGCAACTGCCCGCGCCGGCAACGTCATCGGCGGCGGCGACGTCAGTCGTGACCGGCTGCTGCCCGACCTGACGGGCGCCTTTGCGCGCGGCCAGGCGCCGCGGTTGCGGTTCCCGCGCGCGGTGCGGCCCTGGCAGCACGTGCTGGACTGCCTCAACGGCTACCTCACCATTGCCGACGCGCTCTTGGCCGGCTCCGGGGTGGGCCAGTGGAACATCGGGCCGGGCCGCGACAGCTTCGTCGAGGTCGGCCAGGTGGCCACGCTGGCCGCCGAGCTGTGGGGCGGCGGCGCGCACTGGGACCTCGACGGCGAGAACCACCCCCACGAGGCCAACCTGCTGGCCCTGGACACCTCCAAGACGCAGCGCGAACTGGGCTGGCACAGCCGGCTCGGCTTCCGCGACGCGGTGGCCTGGACGGTCGACTGGGAACGGCGCGTGCACCAGGGCGCCGACGTACTCACGGTGACCAACGAGCAGATCGACGCATTCGAAAGCCTGCCGTGACCGACTTCGACCTGCCACCCCAATCGGGGCCGCCAGGGCCGCCGATCCGGCCCGTGCACCACCAGCGCGCGGCATTGCCGGTGGTCGGGGTAATCAACACGGTCATCGCGTAAGGGATCATCGTGGTCACTGCCCTATCGCCGAGTCCACGGCCCCACCGTGCGTGACATCCAGCGTGGCCAACTGCGCGCCCCGGCGTGGGTGATCGACATCGACGTCGCGCGCAGCTACGGCGACGAAGCCGTGGATACCACCCGGTTTGCCGCGGCGTGGTGCCTGGTGCGCAGAAACGGTCTTCCGGTGGCGACGCGGTTCTTAGACATCCAAGCCGACTCGTCGATCGCCCTGGTCGACCTGCGTGACCGCTTTGCCGCACTGAGCCTCCCGCCGCCGATCGAAACCTCGGCCGGCCTCGACGCATCACTTACGGTGGTGATCTGCACCCGCGACCGGCCCGAAGGCCTGTTGCAGACCCTGGCCAGCCTGGCCCGCCAGTCCGATTCGGGCTTTGAGGTGTTGGTTGTCGACAACTCCCACGACGGCGCGGTGGCCCGCACACTGGTCGGCTTCAAAGGCCTGCGGATGCGGTGTTGCCACGAGCCGACACCAGGCCTGTCACGTGCCCGCAACCGCGGACTGTCCCAGGTGCACACCGAGCTCATCGCCTGGATCGACGATGACGAAGTGGCCGACCCGGACTGGATCGCCTGGATCAAGCGAGGATTCGCTTGCCCGCAGCGACCCGACGCCGTGGCAGGAGTGATGCTGCCCGCCGAGTTGGAAACCGACGCCCAGGTCAACTTCGAACGCTACGGCGGGTTCAACAAGGGCCGCGGCGTCGAGCCGGTTGCGCTACTTGCGGGCACACCCTCGGTATTCGATCCCCTCTACCCACTGCCCAACTTCGGCGCCGGCGGCAACATGGCCTTCCGGACCGACAGGCTGCGCGCCATCGGCGGCTTCGACAATCGGCTCGGCCCCGGGACCTTAACCCTTAACGGCGAGGAGACGCGAGCTCTTTCGCTCCTGCTCGAGAACGGCTCGATGATCCTGCATTGGCCACCGGCCATCACCTGGCACTACCACCGCCGCACCGACGAGGCCCTGGAAAAGCAGTTCTTCGGGTACTCCGCGGGCCTCACGGCGTTCTACATGAGCCTGATCCTGACATCGCCGAAATACCTCTGGCGGATCCTCAGGTTCGTCCCACGCGGGGCAAAACGAATGCTGGCCAATCGCGGCTCCGGGCCGCCGGATTTGCCGACCGGGGGCGTCCCGGAAAATCTATTGCGGGCGGGCAGAAAAGGCCTCCTCCAGGGCGCCTGGCTCTACCTGCGCGAAGCCCGGCGTCAACGCCGCACCGAACCCGTCCACCCAGAGCCGTGGCCGACGTGAAAATTTCGGTAATCGGATGCGGCTACGTCGGCCTTGTGACGGGTGCTTGCCTGGCGGACAGCGGCAATGACGTGGTCTGCGTCGATATCGACCAGGCCAAGGTAGCCCAGCTTCTCGCGGGAGGGGTCCCCATCTATGAGCCCGGCCTGGCCGAGCTGATCGAAAGGAACCGCGAGAACGGGTGCATCGACTTCACGACCGACAGGCGCCGCGGGGTCGAGCACGGAGACGTGATATTCATCGCCGTCGCGACGCCCATGAGCGAGAGCGGCGAGGCCGATCTCTCCTACGTCTATTCCGCGGCCGATGACATCGGGTCGCACATGGATCGCTACAAGGTCGTGGTTGACAAGTCGACCGTCCCGGTCGGCACGGCCGACGAGGTTCGAGCGATCATCCGCAAGAAGGCCAAGCACGAGTTCGACGTCGTGTCCAACCCCGAATTCTTGAAGGAGGGCACGGCGATCGCCGACTTCATGAAGCCCGACCGCGTGGTGATCGGCGGCGACTCCAAGCGCGCCCTTGACATCATGCGAGAGGTCTACGAGCCGTTCCTGCGCACCTTCAATCCCTTGATCACCATGGACGTCAGGAGCGCCGAGATGGCGAAATACGCGGCCAACTGCTTCCTTGCGACCAAGATTTCCTTCATTAACGAGATGTCGAACCTGTGCGAAAAGGCCGGCGCTGATATTTCGGCCGTGCGGGAGGCCATCGGTGCGGACAGGCGCATTCGCTATGAATTCCTGTTTCCCGGGGTGGGCTATGGTGGCTCCTGCTTGCCGAAAGACGTTCAGGCGCTTATACACACGGCCGCCTGCCTGGGCTCAGACATGCGTCTGCTGCGTGCGGTCGACCAAGTCAACAGCGGGCAAAGAGCCGTCCTCGTATCCAAGATCCTCGACTATTTCGGGGGCCGCCAGGGGCCCGCGACGAATCTGGACGGCCTGCGCTTCGGGCTCTGGGGCCTCAGCTTCAAGCCCCAGACCGACGATATGCGCGAGGCCCCGTCCATCGTCACCGCGAGGAGGCTGGTCGAGCTCGGGGCGACAGTGCGGGCCTATGATCCCGAGGCGACAGCGCAGGCGAAGGAGGTGCTCGGGGACTCGATCGAGTACGCCGGGAGCATGTACGAGGCGGTCGATGGCGCCGACGCGCTGCTCCTCGTCACCGAGTGGAAACAGTTCCAGCGGCCATCGTGGCAGCGCCTCAAGTCGGTAATGCGAGGCTTCGTCGTGTTCGATGGCCGAAACATCTACGAGCCAAAGCGCGTGCGGGCCGAGGGTTTTGAGTACTACGGCATGGGCCGGAACTAGGACTTAGGAGAAGAACATGAGAGCCCTCGTCGCTGGCGCCGCCGGCTTCCTCGGATCCCACCTTTGCGACCGTCTTCGCCGCGACGGCATCGAGGTTCTCGGGCTCGACAACTTCTATGCCGGCAGTCGCGAGAACATCAGTCACCTCGAGGGTGACCCGGGCTTCGATTTCTTCGAGCACGACATCACGCGGCCAATAGACGTGGTTGCGGTGGGCCCGCTGGACGTCATCTTCAACATGGCCTGTCCAGCGGCGCCGCTCACCTATCAACGCGATCCGCTGTTCACCCTCGAGACGAACTACGGCGGGGTGAGGAATCTACTCGAATTGGCGCGCGAGAAGGGAGCGACAATACTTCAGTCCTCCACCAGCGAGGTCTATGGGGATCCCACAGTCCATCCCCAGGTCGAGAGCTATTGGGGCAACGTCAACTGCTTCGGCGTGCGGAGCTGCTATGACGAGGGCAAGCGAATCGCGGAGACGCTGATGCTGGAGTACGCGCGTCGCTACGGGGTCCGAATCAAAGTCGTCCGCATCTTCAACACCTACGGCCCAAGGATGGACCCCGAGGACGGCCGAATCATCGCCACTTTCATCGTCCAGGCACTGCGGGGTGAACCGATCACCGTATTTGGGGATGGCAGCCAGACCCGTTCCTTCTGCTACGTCGACGACCTCGTCGACGGACTCGTGAAGATGGCCGCGAGCGACCCCTCATTCATTGGACCCATCAACCTTGGCAGCACGGCTGAATTTACCGCCGAAGAGACGGCGAGCCTCATTAAGGAAATGACCGGATCCCCCTCGCCGACCGTCCACAAGAGCCTGCCTCCGGACGATCCGAGGCAGCGCAAGCCAGACATCAGCCTCGCCGAATCCAAGCTCGGTTGGCGCCCCCAGGTCCCATTCGAGCAGGGGGTCGCGCGGACTATCGAGTACTTCAGAGGCATGACCGCATCAAGTTCTCCGTACTCCCCAGGGTCACCGCAAGGACGGGACTGTGACAACGACGTCCCCAACCATCTTCATCAACTTCAACCGGCCGGACACCACGAGGCAAGCGAACCGTTCGCTGACCCCCAGCAGCCGCTGCAGATGATGAACGGCTGCCGCCGGCGTTCCGGGCTTAAAAGTTTCCCTTCGCGATCTCCTTGAGCGCGGCCTTCTCCAGCTCGGCAGGATGTTACGATCCCGATTCGCCCAGGCCGGGCCATGCTTTGGGCCATCATCTGCTGAGGAGTTCGATTTGGCTGACGGCGACCTGAGTGCGCGCGAGGCCGAACGCGTGATGTGGGACGTGATCGTCGTGGGTACCGGCATGGGCGGCGGGATGCTGGGCTACCGGCTGGCCCGCTCAGGCCGGCGGGTGCTGTTCGTCGAGAAGGGGCGCTCGA
>NZ_JBKQOI010000202.1:0-20695 GCF_052145595.1 Mycobacterium sp.
CACGTCGATATGCGTGGTGTGCAGATGCGGGTGCTCGGAGCCGATGACGCGCAACAGCCCACGCAGCCCGCCCTGCTCGAGGTTGGTGCAGTCTTCGGACAGCACCGTCTGGGCGTCGCGGGTCAGCACATACAGTCGCGGTGCCTCGCCGGAAAGCTCCGGCAGCTCGCGGGTGATGCGCACCAAGTGCCGCACGTATCCACCCCCGATGATCGCAGCCTCGTTTCCGGGGCTGCCTTCATCGTCCGCGGCCACCACGACCACACCGGTGAAACCGCCGCTCTCGAGCTGGCTGCGCAGTTGCTCGGCTACGGCCACGTGATCGGCGTTCTGAGCCCACGAGGTCGTCGTGCATTGCGCGCCATGCGCTTTCAGGGCGTCAGCGAGTTTGGCGGACACCACGCCGGGGTTGGCGGTGGTGCTGATGAGCAGATAGTTTCCGGCTTCGGTGGTGTCCGCGTCGGGCAGCTCGCGCTGTTGCCATTCGATGGTCAGCAGCCGCTCGTTCAGCAGCCGATCCCGGTCGGCGCTCTCGGAGACACCGGAACCGAGTCGCAGCCCGCGTACCGCCACCAACACCGTTCCGTGCTCGTCGAGGACATCAAGATCGGCCTCAATGCCCGAAGCGTCGGCGTTCGTCACCGTGATGTAGCAGTAGTGCGCGTTGCGGGTCGGCGCGTAGGCACGCAACCGTCGCACACCCAACGGCAACAACAGGCCACCACTACCCGCGACCTGGACCTCGGTGTGAGCCCCAACGGCCTGGAAGCACGCATCCAGCAGCGCGGGGTGAATGCCGTAGAGAACCTGCTGCGAGCGGATTGCGCCAGGCAGACCCACCTCCGCCAACACGCTGGTGACAGATTCTTCGGGCACGTGGGCCGCGGCTAGGCCGGTGAAGGCCGGACCGTACTGGATGCCGTGCGCGTCGAAGTGGGCTCGCATCTCGGCCCCGTCCAGCGCGGTGTTGTGGGCAGCCTTAAGAACTTCCATGTCGTACGCGGGCGGCTGCTCCTCTCCGTCTCCCGCGTGCAGCACGGCGCTGGCCCGCCGAATGCGTGCGCCTTCGGCGTTAGTCTCCACCGAGAATTCAACGACCCCAGGCGACTTCACTGTCGCGACGGCCCCGACCTGGGTCTCCTCGTCGAGCAGCAGCATTGCCTCGAAGCGCAGGTCGCGGACTTCGGCATCGTCGCCGAGCACCTTACGAGCCGCGGCCAAGGCCATCTCGCAGTATGCGGCTCCGGGCAGCGCCCCCACATTGTGCACCTTGTGGTCGCCTAACCACGGCAGCGCGGTGGTGCCGACATCGCCCTGCCAGGCATGCCGCTCCGGCTCCTCCGGCAGCCGAACGTGGGAGCCCAAAAGCGGGTGCACCACAACGGTATTGGCGGAGTGCGCACCATCCATAGCGTCGGGGTTCAGCAGCAACGAAACGTGGTTCCAGGCCGACAGGGGCGCATCCACCAGATTCCCGCCGGGGAAGAGCACCGAGAAGTCCACCGCGGCGCCGGCGCTGTGTAGGTCGGTGACCAGGCTGCGCAGGCCGTGCGGCAACGGCTGTTCACGGCGCATGCCCGCGAGCACGGCTACCGGAATGTCCTGAGACTTCGCATTCTGCTCGACGGCGTGGGTCAGCAGGGGATGGGGCGACAGCTCGGCGAATACTCGGTGACCGTCCTCGAGCGCGGCCTGCACCGCCGAGGAGAACCGCACCGTGTGTCGCAGGTTGTCGGCCCAGTAATCGGCATCGCAGACCGGCCGTTCGCGCGGGTCGAACAGGGTCGCGGAGTAGTAAGGAACCTCCGGTGTCAGCGGGGTGATGTCGGCCAGCGCCTCATAGAGATCATCGAGAATGGGATCGACCTGCGGGGTGTGCGACGCCACGTCCACGGCGACCTCGCGGGCCATCACCTCCCGCTCTTCCCACGCCGCGACCAGGTCGCGAACCGTCTGGGCCGCGCCGCCGATCACGGTGGATGTCGGCGAGGCCACCACGGCAACCACCACGTCGTCGATGCCGCGCGCCATCAATTCCGAAAGTACCTGCTGGGCAGGCAGTTCCACTGAGGCCATCGCGCCCGAACCGGAAATGCGCTTCATCAGCTTGGAGCGACGGCAGATCACGCGTGCGCCGTCTTCCAGCGAAAGTGCGCCGGCCACAACGGATGCCGCGGACTCGCCGAGCGAGTGGCCGATGACGCCGCCGGGCTGGACTCCGTAGGACTTCAAGGTGGCCGCGAGCGCGACCTGCATCGTAAATATGGTCGGCTGCACCCGGTCGATACCGGTCACGGTCTCCGGCGAGGTCATTGCTTCGGTTACCGAGAAGCCCGATTCGGCGGCGATCAGTGGCTCGATGGCGGCCACGGTCGCAGCGAATACCGGCTCGTTGGCCAGCAGGTCCTTACCCATGGCTGCCCACTGCGAACCCTGCCCGGAGAACACCCACACCGGTCCGCGATCGTCGTGGCCGACGGCGGGCTGGTACGGGAGGTCGCCGTCGGCGACCTCCCGCAATTGGTCGATCAGCTCGGCGTGGCTGGCGGCGGCCACAGCGGTGCGTACCGGCCGGTGTCCACGCCGGCGCGCCAGCGTGTAGGCCAGATCCGACAACGCCACGGGCGCTTCGTCGTTGCGACTTTCGACCCAGTCGGCCAGCCGGCGTGCCGTCTGGCGCAACGCATTGGACGAAGTGGCCGAAATGACAAACATCAGCGCGCCACCCGCCTTGGCCGGAGCGGCGCCGTTGCGCGAGATCTCGACCTCGGGGGCCTGCTCGAGAATCGCGTGAGCGTTGGTGCCCGATAGGCCGTACGACGACACCGCCGCCCGGCGTGGCCCGACGTGACCGTTCGTGGGCCACGGCGTATTCTCTTGCGGCACAAA
Organism: Mycobacterium sp.; assembly: GCF_052145595.1. Taxonomy (GTDB): domain Bacteria; phylum Actinomycetota; class Actinomycetes; order Mycobacteriales; family Mycobacteriaceae; genus Mycobacterium. The sequence continues at coordinate 2,890 of NZ_JBKQOI010000202.1, forward strand.
CAATCCGGTGTCGACCTTGGCGAGTTCGTCAGGCAGCTGGTTGAAGTGCAGATTCTGCGGGATCACACCGTGTTGCAGGGCGAGGATCGCCTTGATCATTCCCAGGGCACCCGATGTCGACTGGGTGTGTCCGAAGTTGGTCTTGACCGATCCGAGCACACAGGGGCCCTCGACGCCGTACACGTTGGAAAGGCTCTTGTACTCGATGGGGTCGCCCACGGGAGTACCAGGTCCGTGGGCCTCGACCATGCCGACGCTGGCGGCGTCCACGCCGGATACAGCCAACGCGTCCTGGTACACCGCCGTTTGCGCGGTTACCGACGGTACGGCGATGTTTATGGTGTGGCCGTCTTGGTTTGCGGCCGTGCCACGCACGACCGCGAGGATGCGGTCACCGTCGCGCAGCGCGTCGGGCAACCGCTTCAGCAACAGCATCACGGAGCCCTCGCCCGGCACGAACCCGTCCGCCGCAACGTCGAACGCGTGGCAGACTCCGGTGGGGGACAGCATGCCCTGGAAGGAACCCGAAGACAGTTTCCGCGGATCTAACACCACGGTCGCGGCACCTGCGAAGGCGAGGTCGCTTTCGCCGTCGTCCAGGCTGCGGCATGCCATGTGGATCGCGGTGAGACCGGAAGAACAGGCGGTGTCCACCGTGAGTGCCGGGCCGTGGAGGCTTAGCGCGTACGCGATACGGCCGGAAGCCATGCTGAAGGCGGTGCCGGTGAACCCGTACGCGCCTTCCAGCGCTCGAGCGTCGGCCAGGCGCAGTGTGTAGTCCTGATGCGTTAATCCGATGAACACACCAGTTTTCGTACCGGCCAGCGCTTCTGGGCTGAGGCCGGCATGCTCCATGGCCTCCCACGAGGTTTCCAGCAACAAACGGTGTTGCGGATCCATCGACTCCGCCTCGCGCTCGTTCAAGTAAAAGAACTCGTGGTCGAAGCCCGCGACATCGTCGAGGAATGCGGCCCATCGCGATACCGACCGACCAGGCACCCCCGGCTCTGGGTCGTAGTACTCGTCGGCGTCCCAACGCTCAGCGGGGATTTCCTTTACCATGTCGTCGCCGCGGAGCAGGGCCTCCCACAACAAGTCGGGGGAGTCGATGCCGCCTGGAAGGCGGCATGCCATACCGACAACTGCAACCGGCGTCACACGTGCCTGATCCACTGTTGTTCACCTCTATCTCGCGCTTGGTTCAGGGAGACCCTCGTCGAATCCGGTGGCGAGCCGAGCACAACCCAGCCCCGCCCCTTAGACCCAATAACCCCCACTCGAAGTCCGCCCTGTTTTCCTCGGGTGATCAGCAGCGTAGCGGGTTGGCTACGCGCATGTGGAGGAATTGTGCGGACGTACAAGAAAATTTATGAAATGGTCTCCCGCATGCCGTCTGAACAGGACATTTGCTTTTGCCTGCCCAGCGCCGATTGAGCCCGTAACGTGCCCAGATCGCGGTTTGCATCGTATACGGGCGCACCGAGACGCGCTCGTTGACCGGTCAATCCCGCCCGAACCGTGCGGCAGCGAGACCCGTCCGCGCCGCGCAGGATCGGGGAGGTGAGGGCGAGTTGGCTACAGCCTTGCGGACGGGCAAACGGCGCCAAAACGGGTGGCTCGCGAGCCGTGCGAGGTAATGTGAGGCCGTGGTCGAGTCTTCAATTCCTGCCGTGCTGCGCGAGCGCGCGAGTTTGCAGCCCAACGACACGGCGCTCACCTTTATTGATTACGAGCAGGATTGGGACGGCGTTGCAGAGACCCTGACGTGGTCGCAGCTGCACCGGCGAATGATGAATGCGGCCGAACAGCTCAAGCTTTGCGGGTCGACCGGTGACCGCGCGGTGATATTGGCGCCGCAGGGACTCGAGTACATCGTTGGTTTCCTCGGCGCTCTACAGGCCGGGCGTATCGCAGTTCCTCTTTCAGCTCCGTACGGCGGGGCCCACGATGAGCGTACGACTTCGGTGCTCAGCGACACTTCGCCCGCCGTCATTCTGACGACGTCCGCTGTCGTAGCCAACGTCACCCCATATCTAGAGCCGAAGCCCGGACAAACCGCGCCATCGATCGTGGAACTCGACTTGTTGGATCTAGATGCCCGGCCGCGATCTTCGAGGCCGAGCTCCCGTACTGCCGATCAAGAGCAGCCCGATGCCTTGTATTTGCAATACACTTCGGGATCCACTCGCACGCCCGCCGGTGTCATGGTGTCGAACAAGAATCTCTTCACCAACTTCGAACAGCTCATGACCGACTACTTCGCGAGCAGCGGAAAGGTCGCGCCGCCGGAGGCCTCGGTGGTGTCGTGGCTCCCGTTCTATCACGACATGGGCTTCATATTGGGAATGATCTTCCCGATTCTGGCGGGCGTTCCCGCCGTGCTGACCAGCCCGGTTGGCTTCCTGCAGCGACCGGCCCGGTGGATGCAGCTGCTGGCAAGGAGCGGCCGCGCACTATCGGCGGGACCGAACTTCGCCTACGAATTGGCGGCACGCAAAACATCAGACGAGGACATGGCCGGGCTCGATCTGGGGCGTGTGCACTGCATCCTCAACGGTAGCGAGCGGGTGCAGCCCGCGACGCTTAAGCGCTTCGCTGACCGGTTCGCCCGCTTCAATCTTGACCCCGCGGTGATACGGCCCTCGTATGGAATGGCGGAGGCCACTGTGTACGTGGCCACCCGTACGGCGGGCGAGCCGCCGAAAATCGTTCATTTCGACACAGAGAAATTGCCTGCCGGCGAAGCGAAGCCGTGCCCGAGCGGCAGCGGTGCGCCTTTGGTCAGTTACGGCGCTCCGCAGACACAGCTGGTGCGCATCGTCGATGCCGACACCAGTCGTGAGAGTCCGGAGGGAACCGTCGGCGAGATCTGGTTGCACGGCGGCAATGTCGCCAGCGGCTACTGGCAGAAACCCGAAGACAGTGAACGCACATTCGGTGCAAAGATCGTCTCGCCATCCGACGGTACGCCCGAAGGTCCCTGGCTGAGGACCGGAGATTCGGGCTTCTTCTCCGACGGGGAACTGTTCATCATGGGCCGCATCAAGGATCTGTTGATTGTCTACGGGCGCAACCACTCTCCCGACGACATCGAGGCGACGATCCAAGAGATCACCCCTGGGCGCTGTGTGGCGATTGCGGTCCCCGAGCGTGGCTCCGAGAAGCTGGTCGCCATCATCGAACTCAAGAAGCGCGGCGAGTCCGAGGAGGATGCGACCGACAGGCTGCGCGTCGTCAAACGTGAAGTGACTGCTGCGATTTCGAAGTCACACGGACTGAGCGTGTCGGACCTTGTTCTGGTGTCGCCCGGTTCGATTCCCATCACCACGAGCGGCAAGGTCAGGCGTGCCCAGTGCGTCGAGCTGTACCGGCAGCGTGAGTTCAGCCGCCTGGACGCATAACCTGGTGGCTGCCTCAAGCGGCCGTGAGCTATTGCGCTAGCACACTTGCGCCCTGGCCGACGGCCGCCGGGGCGAGTGCGTCGTTAAACCTCGGGGGAATCAGGGTGCCGCACGTCTGGCGCCCCGGCCGCCTGGAACAGCGGGAGCGCCTGGTAAAGGTCCTGTTCCGCCATCTCGCCGTTCCCATTCGCGTGGCCGTTGCCGTTGCCGTTGCCGTTGCCGATGTGGCCATTCCCGTTGCCGATGTGGCCATTGCCGATGTGGCCGTTGCCAATGGCATGGGCGTTTGCGTGGCCGTTGCCGATGTGCCCGTTGCTGTTGGCGTGGCCGTTGCTGTTGGCGTGGCCGTTGCCGTTGGCATGCCAGTTGGCGTTGCCATTGGTGTGCGGGCCACACTCAGGCGCCTTTCGCGCCCCCAGGATCACGGGTGCCGGCAGGCTACCAAGACCGAATAGTGGCAAAGCGTGCTCTGAGTTGTCGTTGGCCGGCGGTTCACCCTCGGTGGTCGTCGCCGAACCCGCTGGCTTCGGCCACTCGTTCGGGGTCACGTTGTGTGGCAGGCCATTCAGATTGAAGACGGGCAGCGCATTGTCTGGATGGTTCTGGGTTGACGACGCGCCGTCAGCGCTCGCTGCGCGATCGGCCGGCCGGTCCTGCGTGTCCGGAGTGACACGCTGTTGCGGAGTCTTAAATCCGAATAGCGGCAGCGCGTGGTCAGAATCGTGTCCGATCGGCTCTGCGATTTCGGCCGCCGTTGCCGCCTTTGGCGCACCATCCAGGCGCCGCGGTAAACGAGCATCGCTCGGAGGGCAGGTGATGGGCCGGCGACCCGGATGAACGTGATGAAGGTTGCCGCGGATCAGCGTGCGTACTTCGGTCGGCATCTTGCGCGCCTTGCTCTGGATCGTGCGCGCCGTGACCTGGATACGGTCGGCCGCGCTGTCGTTCACGTCGGACGCGCCGACTTTCGACGGCCACCAGTTGGCTTTGTTCACCAGCGCGGCCACGGCCGGGACCGTGATCGTGCGCACCAGGAAGGTGTCGAGCATGATGCCGATACCGATGATGAAACCGGCTTGCTCCATTTGGCTGATGCTGGCGAACATCAGGCCGAACATGGATGCGGCGAAAATGAGACCCGCCGAGGTGATCACCCCGCCAGTGGAACCCACTGTGCGGATGACGCCGACGCGGACGCCATGTGGTGACTCGTCACGAATTCGCGAGATCAGCAGCATGTTGTAATCGGCGCCGACCGCGACCAAAAGAATGAAGGTCAATCCGGGCACACTCCAGGCCAGCTCTTCGCCCAATATCAACTGGAAGAAGACCACGCCGAGACCGAGTGCTGACAAGTACGAAATGATCACCGAGGCGATCAGGTACAACGGCGCGACAACTGCTCGCAAAAGCGCGATGAGAATCAAAAGCACGATGATGATGGTCGCGACGATGATGAAACTGAAGTCTTGGTTGTAGTAGTCGCGTGTGTCTTTAAGTCCGGTGGGGATCCCAGTCAGCCCGACCGTGGCGTCCGCCAGCGTTGTGTTTGGCAAGGCCGACCGCGCCGCGTGCAGGATCCTGTCGACCTGATCCATGGCGGCGGTGCTGAAAGGGCTGATTGAGCTTTGTACGAAATATCGCGCCGCGTGTCCGTCCGGTGAGATGAAAAGCTGTGCAGCGGTTTTGAATTGGTCATTGGACATGATTTGCGGCGGGACGTAGAAGCCGGCCATCGAGGGGTTACCCGCGTCGTGCTTCATCATCAACAGGAATGACGACGCCTCGTTGAGCCCAGAGCCCATCCTCTTGGTTTGGTCGACGAGCACTTTGACGCCGTCGGCGATCTTCCGGCTTCCGTCGGCGAGTTTGTCGGCGCCGTCTTTGGCCATGGCCAGTTTGGCCGCCAACGAGCTAGGCGCCATACCGATCGCATTGAGCGCCCCCACGGCCCTGTCGAGGCCCGTGCGCAGATTCCTCAGCGTCGCGTCGAGGGACTGCATGTCCTGCGTCCCCTGAAGCTGGTTGGCCAACACGGCGATGCTGTCGAAGGTCCCGTTGTTGCCCGCGTTGACCAGGGTCTGCAACTCGGCCCGCGAGCTGCGACAGGCCGGGTCGCCATCACAAACCGGACTCGCATTGAGCGAAGCCATGAGAGGAGCGGCGAACGCGACGACATCGCGGACATTGCCCATGTTTGCGTTGAGGGCGCTGCCGAGCATCCGCATGTTGCCGGCGAGTTTGGCCGTATTGTCCAGCTCGCTGAGCGTCTTATTTCCCCCAAACTGGGCTTGCATCATCGTCAGCGCGTCCACCAGCCCACTGACGCTGCCGACGGCGCCGGTAACTTGGCCGCGCACGTCGGCGAGGGCGTCGGCCAACTGGTTGGCACCGTTCGCCAGCAGGTCGAGATCGGCGTTGTGGTCCTTGATCTGGGTGGAGGCGTCGTCGAGCTTGCCGCCGACCTCGCCTGCTTGCCACGACAGCTTCGTTTGCTCGAGCGAATCGCCCATGGGGCGGGTGATGCCCCGTACCAGCGAGATGTCGGGCAGTTGTGCCACCCGCGATGCCATCAGCTCGAGGTCGGCAAGGCTCTGCGGGTTGCGTAAATCATGGGACGACTTGATGAAGAGCAATTGCGGAGTCATCGCGTTCTGCGGGAAGTGGCGATCCATCGCGGCATATCCGACCGAGCTCTCTTGGTCGGCTGGCAGCGCCTTGCGATCGTCGTAATTGAAGTGGACCAGGCCGGCGCAACTGGCCAGGGTGATCAGGACAATCAGGCTGGCGGTCAGATGGATGATGGGCCGGCGAACGATTCGTGTCCCCGAACGACGCCAGAACAAAGTAGTGAGGTCGCGCCGAGGCTTGATCCAGCCACGTCGTCCGATGAGCACGAGGACTGCGGGAAGTAGCGTTATCGCCGCCAGGAACGCGATCAGAATCGCGATCGAAATTGCGGGACCTACCAGCGCAAACACCTTCAGCTGACAGAAGACCATCGCGATGAAGGTGACCGCCACCGTGGCGGCCGACGCGGCGATCACCTTGCCGATGGACGCCAGCGCCATTTTGACCGCGTAGTCCGAATCCGAGCCGTGGCGCACGTAGTCGTGGTAGCGGCTCATCAGGAAGACGGCGTAGTCGGTCCCCGCGCCGACCATCACCCCGACCATCAAGACAAGGGTCTGGGTGCTCAATCCCAGGCCCAGTTCGCCCAATCCGGCCAGCACGCCCTGCGCGGTCCCCAGGGAAAGGCCGATGGTGGCCAACGGCACGAACATCGTGACCGCGTTCCGGTAGATGATCAGCAAGATCGTGAGCACCATCAGCCCGGTGCCGATCTCGATCACATGCATGTCGTGCTCACCCATCGCGGTGATATCGGCGAAGGTGGCTACCGGGCCGGTGACGTGGGCGGTCAGAGTGGTGCCGGCGACCGTCTTCTTGGCGATCTGAGCGATGTTTCGATACGCCGCCTGGACCGCCGGCTCGGCCGAGTCGCCGGCGAGGCTGATCGGTAAGTTGATGGCCTTGTTGTCTTTACTGACCATCACGTCGCGCAGCGGCGGCGTGCTGATGACGTCCTGGATTCCCAGGATCTCCTTGGAATCCTGCGAATCCTGATGCAAGGCGACGACCAGTCTGGCGTACGTCGCCTCGTCTGCCGGGGTCAGTCCGTTTTCGTCGGTCAGGACGATCAACAGGATGGAAGACGCGCCCGTCGACTGAAACGCCTCCTGCATCTGTCGGTTGACGACCATCGTCGGGGCGTCGTCAGGCAGGGGATTGACCTGCTGTTTTGCGGCGACCACGGGTAGCGGGGGGAGCGCCAACGCCAAGGTAGCGGCAGTCGCGATCCACAACCCGATGACTAACAACGGCCATCGGACGACGATGTCGGCCAAGCGCGGGAAGATGCCTCCAGCGCTGACTACCTCAGTCGTGCCCATCTGCCGCGACACTTGCTCAGGTTACCCCCGCGCCAGGTCCGACGTGGGCAAACGTGCACTCATGGAAAAACATCATCATCCTGGCACTTTTGGCGAAACAGCTACCTCGATCTTCACGCAATTCCTCTCACTCGGGCGGTGATTGCGCCTACCGTTACCTAAACGCAATTCACCTTCAGCGATGCTGCGCCGTAGGACCCCCCGTTGCGGGCTCCGCAACGTGCTGGTCACCGCGCCGACACCGAAGCCGAGGTCGGAAAGCAACCCACCGGCGCCCGCGTTCGTGGTGATCTTGCGCAAGAATAAACCGTCGCGGACCCCACCGCGGGGGAACGCCCAAAAGCCTTCGCACCGGGGCCGGCGGTGGGCAATAAGAGACTCCGGCCAAAAGCGGATTCGCCTTGCGTCAAACCCCGCGCCGAAGGGCTTGAAGGCGGTCGCATCTGAACGGACCTGCGGGCGCTCCGTCAAGCGACCAGGCCACCCCTGGCCGGAGGGCTCGGCTAATCACCCGAGCCGTTGCGTTGCACACGCACGTGTTCCTGAATTCGCTGGTTCTGCCGCGTAACTCGCGATCCGCTTGCGCGGGGCAGCGTGACGCGTACCACTTCTAGGGCTCTTCCCCTGGCCACCAGCGCATTTGGGGCCGTGGGGCTGCCCGGCAAGTTTGTGCAACTGCGACCTACTCGCCGAAAACACCCGCGATACCCGCTCAAACACGGTAGCGTCCCGGGACATGTGGTACCTCGTTCTGATGTTCGCGATTACCGCGGCGCAGGACCCGGTGCGGATCGGGGTTACAGCCCTCTTGGTTGCGCGCCCGCGGTCGATGCACAATTTGCTCGCCTACTGGCTCGGTCTGATGATTACGGGTTTCGGCGCTGCCCTGGCATCGCTGTTCTTGCTCGACGACTTCTTGATGCCCATTACCCGAGCCCTGGGTTCCGCTTTCGCAAGTCCGATCGTTCCGCCCATCCAGGTTGTTCTCGGTGTGGTCGCAATTTCGGTCGCCGCGATGCTCGCTGTGCGCTCCCCGGCGCGTCAGGCAGCGCCCGCGGCTGTAGCAGCTGGCGATTCCTCTGTTCTGGTACTCGAACCCCACCCACCGAAACCGCCGACCATGTTCTCGCGACTGTCCGAGCGGCTGTCGTGGACCTCCCGGCTCGAGGGCAGGTCGGTGGGCATGTCGTTTATCGCCGGGCTGTTTACGTCGACGCAGATCGTTGAGTTCTCTGGAGCGATGATGGTCATCGTGGCGTCGCGCGCTACTGCTCTCATGCAGATCGCGGCGGCCCTCGTGTTCACCCTCGTGGCATTTGCGATCACCGAGATCCCCCTTGTGTGCCACCTCGTGTCGCCGGCTAGGACGCAAGTCGTTGTGACGCAGGTCCATAGCTGGCTGTGTGCTCACCGCCGGCCGATTATCGTCTTCGGCCTGGGTTGTTTCGGCTTTTTCTTGACATTGAAGGGCTTGAATAGGCTCTGAACTGGGCTGTGCGGGGGTGGGCGTCGTCCAAACAGCCCCCGGGCAACTATGGCCACTGTATGGTTGGTTCGTGTCCCTACTGATCACAATCCCGGTGTTCGGGCAGCATGAGTACACCCATGCCCTCGTAGGTGACCTGGAGCGCGAGGGTGCGGACTATCTGATCGTCGACAATCGCAGCGACTATCCAAAGATCAGCAATGAGCGGGTCACGACACCCGGAGAAAACCTGGGCTGGGCGGGCGGCAGCGACCTCGGCATCCGAATTGCGTTCTCGGAGGGCTACTCCCACGCAATGACCCTCAACAACGACACCCGGATCTCCAAAGGATTTGTCGCCGGCCTGCTCGACCCGGGCCTACCCGCCGACGCGGGAATGGTTGGCCCGCTGATTGACCACGGGTTCCCCTGCGCAGAGCCTGACGAGAAACCGGACGCCGCGAATTACGTTGCCCGCCCCTTATATCGGTCGGTCTCTGCCATCGAGGGGACTGCGCTCATGGTGTCCCGCGAATGCTGGGAGACCATCGGCGGAATGGACTTAAAGAGCTTTGGGCGCTACGGATTTGGGATCGACCTCGATCTGGCGCTGCGCGCCCGAAACGCCGGGTACGGTCTGTATATAACGGAGATGGCCTATATCAACCACTTTGGACGCAGGACCGCTAACGCCCACTTCGGCAGCCTGCGATATGAGTGGGCGGCAAACTTCGAACAGTCGCGTGGGTTGCGCAGAGTGCATGGCAACTGGCGCAAGAAATTACCAGGGGCGATGATTAAGACTCCCGGATGGCGCTCTATGGCCATACTCACCGCAGCCGTGGCCGGAGAGGCCACCGCGGTTATCGATACCCATCGCAACGACCACGCAGGCAATCCCCGGGCGCAATAATCGACGCCCGGCCGAATCGACTTGGCGCGCAAGCGGCCCCGTGACGCCGCAGCCGTCAGCGCTTACGCCAGGCGTCAACGACCTTTTGCTTCCGGCGCGCATTGTCGCGGCGAAACGTCTCCCAGACCGACCCCCAGCTGAATTTCGGCAGCCGCTTGTTCAGCGCGTTGTCCGGGCCGGTACTCAGTCCGCTCATGTCGTTGAAATTTGCGACGACGATGTCCATGTAACGAATGGTCAGTGCTGGGTTGGAGAAGCAACGAATGTTGAAATCCCAATCCGCACAGATCCGGTAGCGCAGGTTGAAGGGTCCGATGCCGGCGAAGAGTTCGCGGCGGTAGAAGATCGCCTGGTGGCAGATGTTCTGCTCGAATAGCAATCGGTCGAGGTCGAAGGCACCGGCGTAGCGCGACGAGTTCGAGCGCATGATCACGTCGCCGTATACCAGGTCGCTCGGCTCGTGTTCACCGATGAAGGCGGCTACGCGCGCCAGAGTGTCCGCCTCGTGCAAGGTGTCGTCGGCGCCCAGGAATAGCAACCACGCTCCCGTGGCCATGCCTAGGCCACGGTTCATGGCGTCGTAAACGCCCGTGTCCGGCTCGCAGTGCACGACCAACCTTGCACCGAAGCTGGGAGCGAAGCCGTTTGCGATGTCGGGGGTTCCGTCCGCCGAGCCACCGTCGAGCAGCAGCACTTCGTAGTCGCCGTAGGTCTGGCAGGCGATGCTGTTGAGGCAATCACGCAAGGTGGTCGCGACGTTCAATGTGGGGACGATGATCGAAAATTGGGGTGCAGACGCGGCGCGACTTGCGCTATCGGCGGTCACCTGTGCCCCTTCGCCTTCGTCTACAAAACTCTGAGAGCGCCTAACGGGCAGTTTGTAATTGACGGCTCGCAAGCTGGTCGTATATCCAGCGATAAGTGCGCTCGAGTCCGTCGGCGAGACGGATGGAGGGCTCCCAGCCGTAGATCTCGTGGATCATCGTGTTGTCGCTGTTGCGTCCCCGTACGCCAAGTGGCGCATCGAGCTTGTAGTTGCGCTTCACGCTGATGCCGGCGATCTGTTCGATGATGCTCACCATCTGGTTGATGCTCACCAATTCGGAGCTGCCCACGTTCACCGGCAGTGGGCTGTCGCCGGCTGCAACGCGAAGCGTGCCCTCGACGCAGTCGTCGACGTACATGAAGCTTCGGGTTTGCTCGCCGTCGCCCCAGATCTCGATCTCGTGGCGCCCGCTGAGGGCAGCCTGAGCGATCTTGCGGGATAGCGCGGCGGGAGCTTTCTCACGGCCGCCTTCGAAGCTTCCAATCGGGCCGTACACATTGTGATAGCGCGCGACGCGCGTCTGCAGCCCGAAGTCCTCGAGGAAGTGCCGGCACATCCGCTCGGTGAACAGCTTCTCCCAGCCGTAACCGTCTTCCGGCATCGCCGGGTAGGCGTCGGACTCCCGTAGCGCCGTGACGTCGGCATCGGTTTGCTTGTCTGCCGCATAGACGCACGCCGAGCTGGAGTAGAAGAAGCGCCCGACTCCTTCATCCCTGGCCGCAACCAGCATGTGAGTGCTGATCAGCACCGAAAGCATGCAATCGGCTTTGTGTGTCTCGATAAAGCCCATGCCGCCCATGTCGGCCGCGAGGTTATAGACGGTGTCCACCCCGCGAACCGCCGAGCGGCAATCGTCGAGTTTCGACAGGTCAACCTCGGACAAAGCCTCAACGCCGCGGGGGACCTGGTACCACTCATCAAGCGGCTTGATGTCTGCGCCGCGAACGTCAAAGCCATTCTCCACGAGCGCCTTGGCAAGGTGACCGCCGATGAAGCCACCGGCACCGGCGACAAGTGCTACGCCCCCGGTCGGATGCTGCGATGTCGAGGAATTGTGGGTCATTTTCGGTAGCTCCCCCTAAGAGGGCTCAACGACTGGTCTGTCAACCGTCCACCCCCTAGTCGATACAACGTGGACCGTTTCGGATCTCGTGAATCGCGAATCTATCATCCTCACCGCACTCGGGAGGGCTGAACGGGGTTGCTTCCCGACCGGTTGCGGATAGACAGCGCGGAAGATGCTGTCCGCAAGCATTTCCGCTCAAGCATCCCCACGGAAGAAGATACCATCGGCGGCCAGCAGTCGACCATTTCTTTTATCCGTGAAACAAGGCACCAATCCCGTCAGCGTGAAGCCCAAGGAGTACGCGAGATCGAGGGCCTCACGAATGTCCATCCCACCTTCGTATAACGGCACCAACGACAATTCTACATGCATTCCGACGCAACGGTCGTTTATCGTTGATTTGCCACCGGCCAGCACCAGTTTCTCAAGCCCCTGAACGTCGATCTTGAGAAAAGCCACATCCGTCGGCCGTAAGATCTCTGGCGATACCGAATCAAGTCGGTGTATCGCCACCACTTCGGTGCCAACATAGTTTGCTGGAGGAAAGGCATCCTGGTGAACTTTCAGCATCGGTAAGACGGAGCTGCTTTCGCCGGAGTTCCCGGCTACATTAATCGACACCGTCCCGTCGAAATCGCCCAGCGCGTAGCGCCGGCAATCCCACAGCGAATCCCTCGACGCCTTCTTTTCTAGAACAGAAAATGGGCCCGATAGGGGTTCAAACGAGACGATGCGCCCTTTGAAGTTCGCCTTGCGCAGACTAGCGGCGAATTGCCCCGAGTTGGCGCCCACATCAAGAACGATGTCGACGTGGTGCGAGTCCAGCTGATTCACCAAATAGCGATCACAGTCCAGCTCAGGATTGTAGCGCGATACTTCGATACCTACGCGCTGCGCCATCAAATGAGCACGGTGCAACAAGCCCACTGCGTAACGTTAGCATGCGAATACCACGGAGCCGGGGAGCAGCTCTAACACTGTGAGCATGCGTCGGTGGGGGAGAACCGGCGGTGGCGTGAGCTGACGCGGACGTTGACCGCCGATGACGTGTCCCGCGGCTATACTGCGTTGCCGCCGCTGGGTCGCCCTCGTCCGCGTCGCGCCGAAACCGCACGTGCGAGCGTGGAATTCGCCCCGTGTTCGTTGAAGCAACGACGACCGCCCGTGCGACACGTTACGCTACGGGGCCATGACCGCCTTCGGAAGAACGGATCGACCACAGGACCCCTTTGTGTTCGCCACCTATGTCACGTGTTGCCTAAGGTTGGGCATGTGATCGCCGAGCGGTTGAACTCCATCAAGTCGTTCGCGCTCGACGGAATAGGTCCAACGAGGATCGGCCGGATCGAATACCTACTGTTCAGACGGTCATTGGGGCAGAGTTGGGGCGGTCCGATGAACGGGCAGGCTGGCCGCCAGGAACTCTGCCGACAGATCTTCGGATCGCTGCGGCCAGTGGCAGTCGTAGAGACGGGCACCTTCCGCGGAACCACCACAAAGTTCTTCTCCGACTTTGGCGTTCCGGTGTACACGGCAGAAGCTGAGCCTCGCTTTCACGCCTTCGCCGAACGACGCTTTCGCTCGGCTCGTGACCGGGTACACGTCGTGCTGGCCGACAGCCGGCTCCTGTTGCGCCAATTGGCTGCCAATCCGCAGTTTCCGAAAGACAACGTCTTCTTCTACCTTGACGCGCACTGGTACTCGGACCTGCCCCTAGCCGAAGAGATTGAAATGGTATTTGGTTCGTGGAAGCGGTCCGTCATCATGATCGACGATTTCGCGGTGCCCGGCGATTCGTATTCGTACGACGACTACGGTCCCGGGGCAGCGCTGAATGCTGAATATCTTGATGCGATGGGGCGCGACGACATGTTCAGGTTCTATCCGTCTCTGCCCGCGTACAAGGAAACTGGTTCAAAGCGCGGCTGCATAGTCTTGTGTAACGATCCTGAGACGCGGGACAGCCTTAGCAAATTGAATTCGCTGCGCCCGGCTTGAGTCGCAGCGGGCACGCGTGAGCACTGGGTCAACCGCGCCGCTGCCGCAGTAGAATGTGAGCACTATGGCTAGATACTTGCCGGTCGTGGCCGCCATCCCTAACTACAATATGGGTGATCATCTTCGCCGATTACTGCCCCAAGTATTGGCGCAGAATTACGATGGAGTCGTTGTGCTGGACGACGCCTCCGTCGATCACAGCATTGAGGTGATTAGTGAGTTTGGTGATGACGTAAAGTTGGTGCGAAGTTCCGAGAACAGAGGTGCGGGCGCCAATCGCAACCAAATCATCGACAATGTCGATGACGGCACAATTATTCATTTCATCGATGCCGACATGGATCTGGAGACAGCGGAATCCCCTTCCGTCGCTCGAGAACTCGTCGGACGCTACGCTGATCAAGGTGTCGGTATGATTGGCGGATTAGTCAGCCTCGCAGATGGCAGCCAAGAGTACTGTAATTACGGAGCGGTGTTCTCATTGTGGGGAAATTTCACGTCGAATTTTCCGCGGATAATTGACAACCTTCGAGGCAAACCACGCCTTGCCGGCGCTATAGGTCGGATGGCCGCGCCCATCATGCGAGACTGGCCCAACGTCCTGGAACCGCCCGCGCCGACACCGGCCTACTGGGTTCACGAGGGAAACATGCTTGTTGAGTCAAGCTTGTTCAAATCGGTGGGTGGCTATGACGTGAGGTTGCGATCGCACGAGATTCAGGACCTGGCAATACGGCTGGATAGGATGGGCGTCAAGCGACAGTTTGACCCGAGCATCAGGGTCGTTCATCACCACATTGACGTCCGCGGCAAGAACCGCAATAAATGGGCCAACAAGGCCACGCTCTATTTGATACGCAAGCATGGACTGCTTCGGTTTCTGACCGATCGTTAGCACCCCTCGGTGGCTACCCGCTGCGGGGTTGAACGTCAAGATCCGCGCTAGCATTGCCAGCAGGTCTCGTCCGAACGAGACGCGATTTTAGGGACAATGCCGGCTTCTCCGCCAAAGTCCAGCTCAGCGCGGCTATCGGCAGGGTGGCTGCAAACGCGATGACGAAGAATGCAATCGGATGCAGAGTGCCAAGCCCACAGATGATCAGTAACTGCTGAATAGGAAACGCATAAATGTATACGCCGTACGACAGATCCGTACGCAGTCTGAAGTGCTCATTGCGTATGAGGGCACCCGAAACGATGATGGCGTAGGCAAGCGGGATAGCGCCAATCGGCCGGTAATCCGGCAGCAAGCTGGCTGCCAGAACGATAACCACGCTGATCGCGACGAGTGACCACCGAGCGGGAATCACGTTCTGGTAGTGATGCAAGAGGGCTCCGGCCAGAAACATGACGGCGAAGCGGGCACCGTTTTGCGGGATGGTGGGCTCGCCCGAGATTACGTACGGCACTAGGAGCGACCAGGACAGTGCCAGCGCCATCGCGGCAGGGATGAGCCAGCGCCGACTGAGGAGTCCGACTATGCCCAGGCAAGCGACACCGATGTAGCAGAGCAACTCCCATTGCAGGGTCCACAGAGAACCGTCCCAGGTGCCCGAGTGCGGGACCCCGGTGGGCGTTCCGCCAACGTCGGTTTTTACCAGCACAACTGCGATGTTTTTTACAACGTATTCGATCGGTGCCGTGGACAGCAGGAGCTTGGCGGCAGAACCACCCTGGATCGCCACACCGACCGGGGCGATGACGAACGCGGTGACAATCAAGCAGGTGTGGTAGCCAGGAAGGATACGAAGACTTCGGGCAGTGACGTATTCGCGGATTTTGGGGTGACGGAGCCAACTGGAGGTGATCAGGAATCCTGAGATCGCGAAGAATCCATCGACCCCTATAGAGCCGATGAGTTGGCGAGCCGCCGCGAATGGCACGTCGTGGCCCTCGAGTTTGTAAGCGTGGTGGAGTATTACGCTGGTCGCCAGCGCTAGCCGAAACGCGTTCAGCGCGTTCTTTCGCGGATCGAATGCCTGCGCGAGCTTCATACGGCCGCGCCGGTCATCCGCACTTCGCGGTTTTCGCCCAGCAGCTCTAGACCAACCGTGGCGTACGGCTCGACGTCGGCGCGAATTCTGCGGCTTGCCAGGGCGAATCTCATCGGCGACGACCTCACTTGCCGAGCAGTCGGTGGTATTCGGGGCAAGCGGGCTTCGCTCCTGTTGGCCGTGACCAGTGCGAGATGGCACGCGGGTCACCCCAATCTTCTTCGGCTTGCCGCGTTTTCCAGGAGATCGGCGGCGGTGGTCGCGCTATCGGCGGGTTTGCTCATCCGGGTGGCAATCTCACGGGCTCGAGAGGCGACCTGCGGGGTCAGAATCGACCGGAGGTCCGCGACCAATGATTTTTGGGTGGTCGCCGAAAAGCGCCGGGCGGAGCCGACTCTCAGCCGCTTGACGTGAAGCGCCCACAGCGGCTGATCGGCGGTAACCCAGAGGATCAGCGTGGGAACGCCGGCTCGCATGCCGGCGGCGGTGGTGCCGCTGCCGCCGTGGTGTACCACCGCGCGGCAGGACGGAAAAATAGCCGCGTGGTTCAACGCGCCGACAACCTTTACGTTGTTGAAGTGGGGGAGGTCGGCGGAAACATTCGCGCCTGTGCAGATCAAGGCCCGCTCACCCAACTGCGCGCACGCCGCGCTGATCATCTCGACCGCGTCGGCGGGCGAATTGACCGGCATGCTGCCGAAACCGAAGTAGATCGGCGGCGTTCCCGCCGCGATCCACGATGCGATTTCGTCGTCGACATCGGTCGACAACTCCATGGTCAGCGCTCCGACGAAGGGTCGCCAGTCACCCTGTTCGGCCCATTCGGCTGCCAGCCCTGGAAAGTAGAACGGTTCGTAGCCTTGCATTTCCAGCGACCCGCGTTCCGCGATCCGTTGCGTTGAGGGCCCAATTGCCTTGGGCAGGGCTAATTCACGGCGTTGGGCGTCTTCAGCTTTCTTCGTCGCGCGCCAATGTATCCACCACAGCGATCGAATCGTGGCGCGGATCAACGGCGATGGCAGAAGCGGAACGATCTGGCCGTTGACCCGGACCGGGAAGCAGTGCAGCGAAGCCACCGGAATGTCGTAGTACTCCGCGACGTTCGCGGCGAGCCCCTGCTGCATCATGCCAGTCATCAGCAGGTCGGCGCCGTCGGCCAGCGACTTCAGCGTTGCGCCCATTTCCCCCCAGACTTCGGAGAGATACTCATTGGCCGCCCGCACCACCTTGAACGGAGTCTGGATGTTCCAGAAGTTGTGGACGAAATCTTCGCTGAGCATCTCCTGCGCGGGCGGCCCGTACGGGACCGCGGTAAGCCCGGCCGACTCGACAAAACCGATGAAGTCGGGCGGGACGGCCATGCGCACCTCGTGCCCGCGGCGTAGCAGCTCCAAACCGACGGCAGTGACGGGCTCCACGTCGCCGCGAGATCCATGGATCGACAGGGCAAAAATCATCGGCGCAACCTGGTGCTTCGGTCGGCCGCTCGAGGCGCAAGCGAAATTGCCTCAGGCAGGATCGGCGGCGTTGGGATGAAGCCGAAATTCGCCATTTTCATCCCGCCGTTGACGAGTTTGGCTGGCGAACCTTCATGGCCAATCAACTCCCGAGCAGGCCCCGGCAACGGTTACCGATTACGCACAACTATGCATGAGAGACGCGTTGCAGCGTGGCCACCGGGTCACGGCCCTCGGCGATGCTCACGTACATGGCTTTCAGCGTCGTCAAATAACGGCTGACCGATTCGCGTGCGACCGGATTGCCCGGGAACATCACAACCGCCTGTGTTTCGGTCTCAAGCCGGTTCACGCGAATATCGAATTGAGCGGGAACGCCGCCGTCGAGGAAGCCGCTTACCCTGGTCTCTTTTATGCCGTTCGCAACCAGCGCAGAAAGTGGCGGAACGCCCGCGTCCAAGTAAAAAAGTAGGGGTACCCGGCTGTTCGGCTTCGTCAGCCATGGTGCCAGCTCCAAAACGCGACCAAACGGCACGTTCATCAGCCTTCTGCCGTCGTCAAAAGACGTTTGTGCCGCCCGAGCGATCTCGCTGAAAGGCGATGACCCTACCTTGACACTGACTGGGATGAAGCTGGTGTACCAACCGGTTGTCACGAAATCGGTCGGGCTGTTACGCGTATCGACGGCGACAATGCCGTGGTATTGGTCCGCGCCCGTCAATTCGCATTCGGC
>NZ_JBKQOI010000203.1:0-3466 GCF_052145595.1 Mycobacterium sp.
CCGATTTGTGTTGTGGGCAGTGCCGTCATCGCGACCAGCATGTCGGGCCGGGCGTGTGTGGCCACACCGCGCTCGTCAAGGTAGGCGTTCAACACCGCGAGGCTGACCGGATCTCCGTTGAAAACCACTGCGGCGCAAATTTTTTCACCAAGGCAGGGATCGGGCAGCGGAACTGCCGCGGCCGAAAAGATCGCGGAATGGCTCAGCATCTGCTCTTCGAGGTCAGCCGCGGCGATGGTTTCGCCGGCGCGGCAGATGACGTCTTTGACCCGACCGGTGACCACCAGGTAGCCGTCGTGCCTGCGGCGGACAAGGTCGCCGCTGCGGAAAAAGCCGTCGGGGTCGAAGCAGCGCGCATTGTCGCGCTCGGCGCGGAAGTAGCCGTTGAGCGTGTACGGTCCGCGCACCAGCAGCTCGCCTTCCTCGCCGGTTGCCACCGGCGCTCCCGCGGTGTCGACGACGCGCAGTTCGTCGCCCGCGCACAATGGCCGCCCCTGCGTGTTCTCGACGAGTTCCGCCGGATCGTCGAGGCGGGTGTAGTTCAGCAGCCCC
This sequence comes from Mycobacterium sp., assembly GCF_052145595.1. Classification (GTDB taxonomy): domain Bacteria; phylum Actinomycetota; class Actinomycetes; order Mycobacteriales; family Mycobacteriaceae; genus Mycobacterium. The sequence continues at coordinate 553 of NZ_JBKQOI010000203.1, forward strand.
TCGGCCATCCCGAACACCTGCTGCAGGCCCGGGGTCAGGGCGGCGCGTATCCGGCGCGCGTCATCGGGTTCCAACTTGGCCCCGCCGACCTGTAAGAGCCGCAATGACTTTGGTGTTATCGGCTCCCAGTCGCAGGCTTGTGCCCACAGCTTGGCCAGTGCCGGTACCAGGGCGGTGACCGTGACGCCATGGCGCGCGATGGCGGCAAAGGCGGCCTCCGGGCTGGGATCGGTGGCGAAGACGATGGTGGCGCCGACGGTCATCGCGCCGAGGATGCCGGGGCAGGCCAGCGGGAAGTTGTGCGCTGCCGGCAGCGCGACGAGGTACACGTCATCGCCAGTCAGCCTGCACAACTGAGCGCTCGCGGTGGCGTTGTAGACATAGTCGTCGTGCGTGCGGGGGATCAACTTCGGCACGCCGGTGGTGCCACCCGACACCAGCAGCAACGCGGGGAACGCCGTTTCCGGCGCCATCCGGGGCACGTCACCGGCGGGCAGCCCTGACCACGAGATGAATGGGCCGGCGTCGCCGTCGACGATGACGTGGCGGAGCTCAGGGTTCAGCGAGACCAGCTGCTCGGCCATCGAGCGGTAGTCGAACCCGCTCGCCGTGTCGACGATGACCAGCCCGACCGCACCGCTGACCTGTGCGAAGCGAGTGAGTTCTGCCAATCGATGCCCGGGCAGGCACAGCACCGGGATGGCCCCGGCGCGCAACAGGCCGAACAGCGCGACGGCGAACCGGCACGAATTGGGCACCTGCAGGAGCACTCGGTCGGTTGGTGCGATCCCGAGGGCGGCGAAGCCGCCGGCCGCTCGGTCGACGATTTTGTCCAGCTCGGAGTAGGTGAGGCTGCTGGCCGCGTCCACGACAGCGACGCGGTCGGGCCACGTCGTCGCGGCGTTTCGCAGCACTGAAGCGACGGTGCGACCGGTCCAGTAACCGGCCGCTCGGTAGCGGGCCGCCCGTTCAGCCGGAAAGGGAACGAACCCGTCCAGCGACCCGGTTTGCGCTGCTGCTTCGGGCGGCTGGGAACAGTTAACTGGCACTCGGGGGGCTCCGTCGGGGGCAGGCGTGTCCTACCCGTCAGAGATAGGGTAGCGTACAGAAAGTTAGGACAGCCTGAGCTAAGCTGGTCGACGGAGGTGTGGTTGTGCGTGGCGCATCTTTCGCCGGCGTGCCGGCGAAGTGGGAGTGCCGCCAATCTCATCTTGGATGTCCTCTTGATTGTCCCAATGATGGTGCGCCGTTGGTGGATGCGAGATGAGCGGGACGCTCGCGATCATCGGGGCCGGCGCGAAGGCGGTGGCGGTGGCCGCGAAAGCGGCGGTGCTGCGGGACGTGGGCGTCGAGGTGCCCGAAGTCATTGCCGTTGAACGCACCGGCGTGGCGGCCAACTGGCGCGCCGGAGGTGGCTGGACCGACGGTCGGCAGCGGCTGGGCACCAGCCCCGAAAAGGACATCGGCTTCCCATACCGTTCGGCGCTGGTGCCGGGCCGCAACGACGAAGTCGACGAACGGATGATGCGGTTCAGCTGGCAGTCGTACCTGGTTGCGACGGACCAATTCGTCGGCTGGATCGATCGAGGCAGGCCGGCGCCCACGCACGACACCTGGGCTCAATACCTGCGCTGGGTTGCCGACGTGGTCGGCTTGAAAGTCGTTCGCGGCGAAGTGGTTCAGATCTCCGTCGATACACAGCGCTGGCTGCTGCACACCCGAGAGTCGAGCTTGTCCGCCGACACGGTGATGATCACCGGTCCCGGGCAGCCGGAGCGGTCCATGCTTTCCGGCGATCCGCGAGTGTTGTCGATCGCGCAGTTCTGGCAGCGCGCCGCGCAGCACGAGAGAATCGTGGCCGAGAATGTCGCGGTCATCGGCGGAGGCGAAACCGCTGCGTCGATGCTCAACGAGTTGTTCCATCACCGGGTTTCGGCGATCACGGCGATCTCGCCGCAAGCGACCCTGTTCACCCGCGGCGAGGGCTTTTTCGAGAACTCCCTGTTCTCCGATCCCACGGGTTGGCGCAGTCTCGCGCTAGCCGAGCGGCGCGACTGTATTGCCCGCACCGACCGTGGGGTTTTCTCGGCGCGGGTTCAGGAATCATTGCTCGCCGACGAGAGAATCAATCATTTGCGTGGGCGCGTCGCCCGGGTGGCCGACCGCGACAGCCGAATCTGGATCACGCTGCTCACCGATAACTGTGGTGAACCGCAAGAGACCCTGCATCGGTTCGACCTCGTCATCGACGGGTCCGGGGCTGATCCGCTGTGGTTCCTGCCGCTATTGCGCCCCGATTCCCTGGACCTGCTGGAGCTGGGGGTGGGCGGACCGCTGACGGGCGAGCGACTGGAGGAGTCCATCGGCCACGACTTGGCCGTCATGGGCGTTACCCCGAAACTGGTGCTGCCCAATTTGTCTGGTATCAATGAGGGCCCGGGGTTTCCGAACCTGAGCTGTCTGGGGCTGCTGTCTGATCGGGTGCTTGGCGCAGGGATGGGCTCCGAGACGGGCTCCGAGACGGGGGTAGCCGATCCACCGATGGGGAGAAGCGGTGAGTACCAATCCGTTTGATGACGACGGCAGGACGTTCTACGTTCTGGTCAACGCTGAAGAGCAGCACAGCCTCTGGCCGGCGTCCACCGATGTGCCGGCAGGCTGGCGCGTGGCGTTCGGGCGGGATTCGCGCGCGAATTGCCTCGCCTACGTCGAGGAGGGCTGGACCGACATGCGCCCGAAGAGCCTGCGCGAAGCGATATTCAACCGAGGATTAGGCGTCCAGCCGGGCTAGCCCGAAGTTCCCCCTGCTGTGTTGACGGGTTGGGGTGTTGACGTGGGGTTTTGTGATCTGGTGGGTGTGGGCTACTGACTACGCCAGACCGTGGCGGTGGGATACGTCGAGGAGTTCGAAGGC
>NZ_JBKQOI010000204.1:0-48957 GCF_052145595.1 Mycobacterium sp.
GGAGGCGCTGGGCATGGGCTGGCCGGAGGGCATCACCCCGCAGGCCCACCTCAATCGGGAGCTGTGGATCGGAGCGGTGGTCGCTTCGCTGGTCGTCGGTGTCATCGTGTGGGGCCTCATCTTCTGGTCGTCCGCCTTTCACCGCAAGAAGGCAACCGACACCGAACTGCCCCGACAGTTCGGCTACAACATGCCGCTGGAGCTGGTGCTCACCGTGACGCCGTTTCTCATCATCTCGGTGCTGTTCTACTTCACCGTGGTGGTGCAGGAGAAGATGCTGCATCTGGCCAAGGACCCCGAGGTCGTGATCGACGTCACTTCCTTCCAGTGGAACTGGAAGTTCGGTTATCAGCGCATCAATTTCAAAGACCGCACGCTGACCTACGACGGCGCCGACCCCGCCCGCAAGGCCGCGATGGTCTCCAAGCCGGAAGGCAAGGACTCGCACGGGGAGGAGCGCGTCGGGCCGGTGCGCGGGCTCAACACCGAGGACCGGACCTACCTGAATTTCGACAAGGTCGAGACCCTGGGAACCAGCAGTGAAATTCCGGTGCTGGTGTTGCCCGCCGGCAAGCGCATCGAATTCCGGTTGGCGTCCGCGGACGTCGTGCACACGTTCTGGGTGCCGGAATTCCTGTTCAAGCGCGACGTGCTGCCCAACCCCGAGGCGAACAACTCCGTCAACGTGTTCCAGGTCGACGAGATCACCAAGACCGGGGCATTCGTCGGTCACTGCGCCGAGTTCTGCGGCACCTATCACTCCATGATGAACTTCGAGGTTCGGGTGGTGGCGCCCAACGACTTCAAGGCCTACCTGCAGCAACGGATCGCCGGAAAGACCAACGCAGAGGCATTGCGGGCGATCGCCCAGTCGCCGGTAGCGGTGACCACCCACCCGTTCGAGACCCGCCGCGGTGAATTGACCGCAAGCCAGTAGGTGAGGACGCTCAATGCATATCGAAGCCAGGCTGTTTGAATTCATGGCCGCGTTTTTCGTTTTCGCGGCGGTGCTGTACGGGGTGCTCACGGCGCTGTACGCCACCGGCGGTGAGGAGTGGGCGGGCACCACCGCACTGGCGCTGACCGGTGGCATGGCGTTGATCGTGGCCACCTTCTTCCGGTTCGTGGCGCGTCGGCTGGATACTCGGCCCGAGGACTACGAAGGCGCTGAGATCAGTGACGGGGCAGGGGAATTGGGGTTCTTCAGCCCGCACAGCTGGTGGCCGATTCTGGTCGCGTTGTCGGGCGCAACCGCCGCGACCGGTATTGCGCTGTGGCTGCCGTGGTTGATCGTTGCCGGGGTGGTGTTCATCCTTGCTTCGGTGGCCGGATTGGTCTTCGAGTACTACATCGGTCCCGAGAGGCACTGATTGGCGTCCCAAAGGTCACAATCAGGGCATCAGTTGATCAGCGGCCCGTTCGCCAAGACTTATTTGCTCTATTCCGTTCGGTAGGGTTTGCCCAGGCACAATGAGAATCTCGCGAGCGCGCGCGCAACGAAGTAGCCGCGGAGCCCCGCGCGCCGGGGATGAAGTTGGACAGGGCAGGCAAAGATGAGCGGGCCAAATCCTCCGGGATGGGATCCTGATGAATCCGATTCCGCCAGCGAGCTCAGCCATGAACCGGATTCCGGCGATGAAGTGGAATCCGGCGAACTCGATTCCCATGACGGGCTGGAACCACTCGACGACAGCGGCAAAATAGCGGCGCCAGACCAGACGGGCCAGACGGATGCGTATTCGCGGGCCTACTCGGCTCCCGAGTCCGAGCATTTCATCAGCGGCCCGTATGTGCCGGCCGACCCCAGGCTCTACGACTACGACGCCTACGACGATTCCTCCGACTCCGATGACGAGCACGGTGCTCCGCGCTGGCCATGGGTGGTCGGCATCGCGGCCATCGTGGCCGCGATTGCGCTCGTGGTTTCGGTGTCGCTGCTCGTCACGCGTAACGACACCAACAAACTTGCCAACCCCGGCCCCACGACCACCCCGTCGACGCCGCCGATGCAGGACGAAATAACGACCACCACGGCGCCGCCCCCGCCGCCGCCACCACCGCCGCCCACCGCGACCCCTACAGCCACGGAGACCCAGACTGTGACGGTGACGCCACCTCCGCCACCACCGGCGCCGACGACCACTGCGGCGCCCCCGCCGGCGACCACAACGTCGGCGCCGCCGCCGACCACCGCGAGCACCACCCCGGCCGGTCCGCGGCAGGTCACGTACTCGGTGACCGGCACCAAGGCGCCGGGCGACATCATTTCGGTGACCTACGTCGATGCCTCCGGTCGGTCACGCACCCAGCACAACGTGTACATCCCGTGGTCGATGACGGTGACACCGATCTCGACGTCCGACGTCGGCTCGGTCCAGGCGTCCAGCCTCTTCCGGGTCAGCAGACTCAACTGCGCGATCACCACCAGCGACGGGGCGGTGCTGTCGTCGAACAACAGCGACGCACCGCAGACGAGCTGCTGATGGTCAGCAGATATTCCGCGTACCGGCGTGGGTCGGACACCGTTCCGCCGGATGTCATCGATCGCATACTGGTCGGGGCGTGCGCCGCTATCTGGCTGGTGTTTTTGGGCGTGAGCGTGGCCGCGTCCGTCGCGCTGGTGGATTTGGGCCGGGGCTTTCACAAGATGGCCGGGAACTCGCATACCACGTGGGTGCTGTATGTCGTCATCATCGTTTCCGCGCTGATCATCGCCGGGGCGATCCCGGTGCTGTTGCGCGCTCGTCGCATGGCCAATGGCGATCCTGCCGCTTCGTCGATGACCGGGCCGGGCAGGCCCCAGGTGCGCCTCATGGCTCCCGCCGCGCGCACGGCGGCCCAGCGGGCGCGCCAGCAGAGCGTTCAAGCGGTGGAGCCGGAACCCAAGTGGTCCGGCGCGGCTGTCGATCGGGTCTGGTTGCGCGGCACCGTCGTACTGATCGGCACGATGGGTGCCGCTCTGATCGCGGTCGCGGCGGCGACGTATCTGATGGCCGTCGGTCACGACGGCCCGTCCTGGGTCGTCTACGGGGTGGCCGGGGTCGTCACCGCGGCGATGCCGGTCATCGAATGGCTGCATGTCCGGCAGCTGCGCCGCGTGGTCGCCGCGAGCTAGCCCGGCCAGGCGCCCAGCTGTGCTGGATTGCCCGGCTTCTCAGCAGGTCGTGCCGACCCGCATCGTCGCCGGGCTGTGCTGGATTGCCCGGCTGTGCCGAGCTAGTGTTCGCCGTTCGGGGAGCCGACGCTGCTGTCCTGGTGTTCGCGCAGCGCGGTCAGGGCACGTTGCTCGGAGGTGTGCGCCGCCTCGCGCAGCTCCGCGTCCTCAGCCGCCGGATCGGCGAACAAGAAGCTGCCGCTGCCCGGGGTTCCGGCCGAGCCCAGCTTGTTCATTCGCTTCGGCACCGGCGCGCCCTGGTATTCCAGCGGTATCGGGTGGCCGTGGTCGTCGACGGGCCCCAGCGGCTGATGCAGCTCGATGTAGGCGCCGTGCGGCAGCCGTTTGATGATGCCGGTCTCGACGCCATGCTCGAGCACCGACCGGTCGCTGCGCTGTAGCCCGATGCACCACCGGTAGGTGATGAAGTAGACGAACGGCGGAAGGATCACCATTCCGATGCGGCCGATCCACGTCGTCGCGTTCAGCGAGATGTGGAACTTGAACGCGATGATGTCGTTCATCGCCGCGAGGGTGAGCAGCATGTAGAAGGAGATCGCCATCGCGCCGATCGACGTGCGCACCGGGACGTCCCGCGGCCGCTGCAGCAGGTTGTGGTGGGCGTAGTCGCCGGAGAACCGCTTCTCCAGGAACGGGTAGATGGTCAGCAGGATGAAAACTCCGCCCATGATCAGGGCGACCCAGACCACCGCGGGGATGGTGTGATGCCAGAAGTAGAACTCCCACGGCGGCCAGATACGGGCCAGGCCCTCCGTCCACATCATGTAGAAGTCCGGCTGCGAGCCGGCCGAAATCTGAGATGGCTTGTAGGGACCCAGATTCCAGATCGGGTTGATCTGTAGCAGGCCGCCCATCAGACCCAGCACGCCGGTGATAGCCGCGAAAAACGCACCGGACTTCACCGCGAACGCGGGCATCACCCGCACGCCGATGACGTTGTGCTCGGTGCGCCCGGGGCCGGGGAACTGGGTGTGCTTCTGGAACCACACCATTGCCATATGCAGCCCGATCAGGGCCAGGATGATCCCCGGCAGCAGCAAGATGTGCAGCGCGTAGAGCCGGGGGATCAAGATGGTGCCCGGGAAGTCGCCGCCGAACAAGAACCAGTGCAGCCAGGTGCCGATCACCGGCATGCCCAGCGTGATCGACGAGATCGCGGCGCGCAGGCCGATACCCGACAGCAGGTCGTCGGGCAGCGAGTAACCGAAGTACCCCTCGAACATGGAGAGGATCAGCAGCAGCGAACCGATGACCCAGTTGGCCTCGCGCGGCCGCCGGAACGCTCCGGTGAAGAAGATGCGCGCCAGGTGGACCATGATCGCGCCGGAGAACATCAACGCGGCCCAGTGGTGGATCTGGCGGACGAACAGGCCGCCCCGGACTTCGAAGGAGATGTCCAGCGCCGACTCGTAGGCGCGCGACATCTCGACGCCGCGCAGTGGTTGGTAGACGCCGTGGTAGGTCACCTCGAGCATGGACGGATCGAAGAACAGCGTCAGGTACACGCCGGTGAGCAGCAGCACGATGAAGCTGTACAACGCGATTTCACCGAGCAGGAACGACCAGTGTGTGGGGAAGACCTTGTTGAGCTGTCGGCGAACCGCCGCCGACGGGTGATACCGGGTGTCGATGTCCTCGCCCTGGCGAGCCAGGACATCGCCGATCTTCGGGGGACTCAGTTTCGGGCTCATGTTGTTGTGCGCTCCCAGAATGCCGGTCCGACGGGCTCGACGAAGTCACCGTTGGCGACCAGGTACCCGTTGGTGTCGATGGTGATGGGCAGTTGTGCCAGCGCGCGGGCCGCCGGACCGAAGATCGGCTTGGCGAAATGCAATGCGTCGAACTGCGACTGGTGACAAGGGCACAGGATTCGGTAGGACTGCTCTTCATACAACGATGACGGGCAACCCAGATGCGAGCAGACCTTGGTGAAGGCGAAGAACTCGCCGAAGTTGAAGCTCTCCTGGCCCTGGCGTTTGACCACCCGGGGCATGTCGGTGGGCCGGATACGGATGAGCATCACCGGGTTGCGGATACCCATCGCGATCGCATTGAGCTTTTCGTGTGATTCCACGGTGGTGCCGTCGCCGTCGGACTCCCGCCACGGGAAGACGGTCTCCATCCCGCCGGCGTCCATGTCTTCCGGGCGCATTTTGACGAACGGCGCTCCTTCGCTCGTCCCGGTGGCCCGCGCCAGGTAGATGGTCTCGCCGTGGTAACGCGGGGTCCAGCCCGACGTCCACAGCACGGCCTTCATCCCGTCGGCGGTGGGGACCACCGGCTTCCACGGGTTCTTGATCAGGCCACCGACAAACGCCACCAGGGTGCCCACGCCGAACGCGCCCAGGCCCATGCCCAGCGACAGCCCGATCACCTTGCGCCGTCCGATAGTCGAACCCTGGTAGGCGTCGGCCAGGTTCGCCACGACCGTCTTGCGGTCGATCTCGCGAGACGCGCCGTCGTGTCGCTCCTGGATCGAAATCTCTTCCGGGATAAACCTTTTCTGGTAAAGGATCGCGCCGATAGCGATCGACAAGACGGACAGTCCGAAGGTCAGGCCGTACAGCGGGGTGGCCAGCGTGTAAAAGAGGCTGCCCGCGGACTCCTTGGGTTTGTACTCCCACGGCCAAAACAGGAAGACCAGCAGCAGCGCCAGCCCGAAGCCGCCGCCGCCCAGCAGAAGCCAGGCCGCCACGCCCCGCTCGGCGCGCTTTTCGGCTTTGGTGCCTTCGACCGGCCAGCGCGGCTCCTTGAAGACGATCTCGACGCCGTCGAGCCTGCCGCCCAGCGCCAGCAGTTCCTGCTGTGACATCGCGGCCAGCGCCGCCTCGTCGGGCTCGTGGGCCGGCCCGGCGCCTTCAGTGACCTTCGAGTCGCTCATTGTGCTCGCGCCCCAATCCACAGTGCCAGCCCGATGGCGGCGACCATCCCGATGATCCAGAAGGCCATGCCCTCGGGTGCGGGTCCGAAGCCACCGAGTCCGTAGCCGCCCGGCTGGCGCTCTTCGCTGACGGTCTTGACGTAGCCGATGATGTCCTTCTTGGCCTCGAAGGAAAGCTGGCGGTCGGAGAACTTCGGCATGTTCTGCGGACCGGTCAGCATGGCGGCGAGTATCTGCTGCTCATTGGCCGGCCCCAGTTCGGGCGCGTACTTACCGGACGACAGCGCCCCGCCCTTTCCGGTGAAGTTGTGGCACGAGGCGCAGTTGAGCCGGAACAGGTCGCCGCCGCGGCCCAGGTCGTCGCCGCGCAGCGATTGCATCGCGAGACTGCCGTCGGGGTTGCGCACCAGGGTGGGGCCACCGCCGTTGGCTTGCACGAAGGCGCCGATCGCGTCGATCTGAGACTCGTCGAAGATCGGCTCTTTGCGCGGCGCCTGGGCCTCACCGCGCATGGCGGGCATCCGGCCGGTGGATACCTGGAAGTAGACGGCCGCCTCGCCGACGCCGATCAGGCTGGGCCCGTGGTCGGGCACACCCTGCAGGTTGGCGCCGTGGCAGGACACGCAGGAGGTGTCGAACAGCTGCTTGCCGGTGCGCAGCAGCGCCGAGGAAGACTCGTCGGCGACGGCCACCTGCGGGGTGGGGGTCAGCACGGCGGCCAGCCCGCCGGCGACGGTCAGTGCGATCAGCAGCAGCAGTCCGCCCGACAGCCGGCGGCGAAGACGCCGCCGGGAGCGATCATTTCGCTTGCTGCGACCGGATCGGGTCGACCCCAGTTTCTTCAACCGAGCACTCCTGTTCATTCCTTTTTGAAAGCGCCGGCCTTCATCGGATGAAATAGATCACGGTGAACAGCGCGATCCACACGATGTCGACAAAATGCCAGTAGTAGGAGACGACGATGGTGGCGGTCGCCTGCGCCGGAGTGAACTTGCTCATCGTGGTGCGGGCCAGCAGGAAAATGAATGCGATCAGTCCGCCGGTGACGTGGAGCCCGTGGAAGCCGGTGGCCAGATAGAACACACTGCCGTATGCGCTACTTGGGATCGTGGTGCCGTGCGTCATCAGGTGGAAGTACTCGTAGGCCTGCCCGAGGACGAAGAACAGGCCCATGAAGAAGGTGATCACATACCAGCGGCGCAACCCGAAGACATCGCCGCGCTCGGCCGCGAACACACCCATCTGACAGGTGAACGACGACGCGATCAGCACCAGCGTCACCGGCACGGCTTGGTAAAGATTCAACTCGGTCGGCGGCGGCGGCCACTTCCCGCCGGCCTGCGCACGCGCTGTGAAGTACATCGCGAATAGGCCAGCAAAGAACATCAGTTCGCTCGAAAGCCAAACTATGGTGCCGACACTGACCATGTTGGGCCGATTCAGCGAATGCACTCGCGACGTGATCGCAGTACCCGAGGTCCCCACAGCGCTGGTCACATCCGCAAGTATGACGCTTTGTAGTTGTCGAACTCTACCCGGGGCGCCAATTGAGGTTTTCTCGATCTTTTCGTAGTGGCGCGCGCGCCGATGCCGGCGCGCTTTCGGCAACGGTTTGGGGGCGGTTGGCCGTCGTGGGACCATCGGCGCGTGGCTGCGTCATCTGAGACTTCCTCTGGTGTGGGGTCTCTCGGGGCCGGGGCAGGCTCGGCATCGACGTGGCCGCAGGTCCTGGCTCGTTTGACGGACGGTCAGGACCTGGCGCGGGGCCAGGCGGGCTGGGCCATGGACCAGATCATGACCGGCAACGCGAGCCCGGCCCAGATCGCCGCCTTCGCGGTGGCGATGAAAATGAAGGTTCCCACCGCGGCCGAAGTCAGTGAGCTGGCCGACGTCATGCTGAGCCACGCGCGCCCGATGCCGGCCGACGCGGTGCGCGGGGACACCGTCGACATCGTCGGCACCGGCGGTGACGGCGTCAACACCGTCAACCTGTCCACCATGGCGTCGATCGTGGTTGCGGCCGCGGGCGTGCCGGTGGTCAAGCACGGCAACCGGGCGGCGTCGTCGCTGTCCGGTGGCGCCGACACGCTGGAGGCGCTCGGGGTGCGGATCGATCTCGGGCCGGAGCAGGTCGCGCGCAGTCTCGCCGAAATCGGCATCGGGTTCTGCTTCGCGCCGGTCTTCCACCCGTCGTACCGGCACGCGTCCGCGGCGCGCCGTGAGATCGGGGTGCCCACTGTGTTCAATCTCCTTGGGCCGCTTACCAATCCGGCCCGGCCACGGGCGGGTTTGATCGGCTGCGCATTCGCCGACCTGGCCGAGGTGATGGCCGGAGTATTCGCGGCGCGCCGCTCCAGCGTGCTGGTGGTGCACGGCGACGACGGGCTCGACGAGTTGACGACCACCACCACGAGCACGATCTGGCGGGTACAGGCCGGGACGGTGGACCGGCTGACTTTCGATCCCGCGGGATTCGGGTTCGCCCGCGCCGAACTCGAGGACTTATTGGGCGGTGACGCGCAAGCCAACGCGGCCGAGGCGCGTGCCGTGTTGGCCGGTGCCAAGGGCCCGGTCCGCGACGCGGTGGTGCTCAACGCCGCCGGGGCGATCGTCGCGCATGCCGGCCTATCCAGCCGCGCTGAATGGTTGCCGGCGTGGGAAGACGGGCTGCGGCGTGCCACCGAGGCCCTCGACTCCGGTGCGGCCGAACAGTTGCTGGCGCGTTGGGTGCGCTTCAGCCAGCAGCTCTGAGCCGGGGACAACTTGTTCGGCGGCCAGCCGCGCCGAGCGCGCGGTTGCCGCCCAAGCCGCCCAGGCGCCGGCCGACCGCAGCGGCGAGGCCCAGCCACTGGAGTCGGTGTCGGTGTCGCAGACCCGGACGATGCGCACCCCGGGGGTGGCGAGCCAACGCGCGACGAGCGCGGTCTCCTCGACCAGTGCGCCGCCCAGCGGGGCCGCCACTGGCAGGATCGCTTGTGCGCCAGCGTGAATGGCGTCGACCACTGGCATGGGCGGCACCCCGCGTTTGGCGGTGCCGGCCGCGGCGAGTTGGCCATAGCGGATGACCGCGAGGTGATGGCCACCCTGACCATCGGGTGCGGCGGCGATCAGCTCGGGCAGCGCGGCCAGCGCGCGCAGCCGCTGCCCGCGCCACAGCGTCTCGATGGCGGTGGCGGTGTGGTCGCGCAGCCGCGCGGCGCTTTCGAACAGGCGTTGCTCGGCGAGCGCGCTGACCTGGTGCACGGCGGCGGACAGGGCGCCGTTGTCCAGTCCGTCGATCAGCGCCGCGACGCGCGCCACCGCCGCCGCGTATTGAGTGGCCGTGACGTCGCGGGCGGCCGGGCAGGGCGACACCTCGAGCTGGGGACAGGCGGGCCCGTGCAGGGCCGAACGTCCCAGCCGCGCGGTACAGGTCCGGATGCCGGTGAATCGCGCCAGCAGGGCGCCCGTGTCGGCGGCGTCGGTGCGGGACCGGAACGGGCCGACGGCGCGGTCGTGCCGCGGTGCTCGCACCACCGATAGCCGCGGGAACGCCTCATCGGTCAGCGTCAGCCACCACCAACGTTGCGGGAATCTGGACCGGCGGTTGTACGGCGGGGCGTGTGCGGCCAGCATCCGCAGTTCGCGCACACCGGCCTCCAGCGAGTGCGCGCATTCGACGTGGTCGACCGCGCTGGCCAGGGTGACCATCTCCTTCATCCGGCCGCGGGGATCGGCGCCGGTGAAGTACTGACTTACCCGGCGCCGCAAGTCGACGGCGGTGCCGACGTAGAGCACCTCGCGCGCCGGCCCGCGGAACAGGTAGACCCCCGGACGGTGCGGCAGGCCTTCCGCCAGTACCCGCTTGCGGCGCTGGGTCGGCGTCACGTCGGGCAGATACGAGCACAGGTCGGCGTAGGTGACCACACCCTGGTTGCCCACTCGCTCGATGAGTGCGTGCAACACCTCGACGGTGGCGCGGGCGTCGTCGAGGGCGCGGTGGGTGGGCTGGGCGGCGACGGCGAACAGCCGCGCCAGGGCGGCCAGCCGCACGCTGGGGGCTTCCTCGCGGGTGAGCACCCGGCGAGCCAGCCGGACTGTGCACAGCACTTGCGGCCGCGGCCAGGGGGTTTCGCATCGCTGCGCGGCGGCCCGCAGAAATCCGATGTCGAAACCGGCGTTGTGGGCGACGAGCACCGCACCGCCGGCGAACTCCAAAAAAATGGGCAGCACGGCGTCGATGGTCGGGGCGTCACACACCATCGCCGAGGTTATGCCGGTGAGCTGCACGATCTGGGGCGGGATGCTGCGCTGCGGATCAACCAGGGTCGCGAACTCACCGAGCACGACGCCACCGCGGACCTTGACCGCCCCGATCTCGGTGATGGCGTCCGGGGGAGTTCCGTCGGTGCTCCTGGTTCGGCCGCCGGTGGTCTCCAGGTCCACCACGACGAAAGTCGTTTCGCGCAACGAGAGTTCGCCGGTTGGGGACCTGGAGACCACCGCCGGGTCCCAGGGCCGTGCCCGGCCTCTCTCCAGGTCGGCGAAACTCAGCTGAGTCGCGCCGCTTGCACCCATGGCCGCGACGTTAAGCATCACTACCGACAGCTGCGGGTTCCCACGCCGGGCGAGATGTGGCCGGCCGATAGATGTCGGTGGCCGCGGTTAGCGTTCGGATAGCCGACTTCGTGTTCGGAGAAGTCAGACCGAGAGGACCGCCTGATGGCCCAATGCAACAGCAACGCGCACCACGACGGCGGTGCGCCCGGCGCGGAAGCACCAGTGGTGATCGATTGCGACGACTGCGCGGCGCGCGGCCCGGAATGCCGCGACTGTGTGGTCAGCGTGTTACTCGGGGTCCCGGAAACTTTGTTGCGGGACGAACGTGCCGCTCTGGAGGTGCTTGCCGATGTCGGATTGGCGCCGAGATTGCGTCTGGTGCCAATTCGTCGCGATCGCGGGTTCGGTGTCGCTTAAATGCCTTGCGAGCCAAAACCGCTGGACCGCCGTGGTGTCCGCACCATCACTCACATAGAAATGACAGAAATCTATCCATTTTCTTAACGGCCCGCTTTGGACAAACGCCGATATCGTTTCGTAACCTGTTTGAGACCTGAACTAGCTCGGACGGCGATCCGTCAACGGCCGTTTAAGGAAGCAAATTTTGAGGCTCGACTGTATGTACCCGCGTGCGCGTGTCCTCACACGTTCTTGCCTGGGTATGTTAGCGGGCTTGACCGTCTTCTCAGGAGTGATTGCCGCGAACTCGGTGGCCGATCCTGCCGATGACGCGCTGGCAAAGCTCAACGAGCTGTCTCGCCAGGCCGAGCAGACCACCGAGGCGATGCACAGCGCGCAGCTCGACTTGAACAACAAGCTGGCAGCCCAGCAGGCGGCAGACAAGAGGCACGCCGACGACCAGGCCACCGTGGATTCGGCGAAGGCACGCCTGGCGGCCTTCCAAGGCGCCGTCAACAAACTTGCCGCCGCGCAATACATGGGTGGCCGCGTCGACAGCATGGAGGCCATGCTGACCGCGGAATCACCGCAAGGCCTGATCGACAAGCTGGCTGTGCAACGGCTGATGGCGACTGAAATGCGCACGCAGATGGCGAGTTTCCGGGTTGCCGGTGAGCAGGCCGCCAAAGCCGAGCAGGAATCCGCCAAGTCCGCCGCCGACGCGAAGAGCGCGGCCGAGCAGGCGGCCGCGGTCCGGGCGAGCCTGCAGTCCAAGCAGAGCCAGCTGCAGGTGCAGATCGCGGTAGTCAAGTCGCAGTACGTGTCCTTGTCGCCCCAGGAGCGGATCGTGCTTGCCGGGCCCGGCCCCGTTCCGGCGGCGGCACCGGCACCCGGTGCGCCGGTGCCGGACGCGTTGCCGCCCGGCACGCCGCCGCCCGGCGGGCAGCCACCGGGCGGGGCTCCACCTCCCGGCGGACTGTTTGCACCGCCTCCCTTCGGCGGGGGTGGCGGTGACCGCGCCACCGTCGTGCAGGCGGCGCTGACCCAGGTCGGCTCGGCTTACGTCTGGGGCGGTGCGGCACCCGGCGGGTTCGACTGCTCCGGATTGGTGATGTGGGCATTCCAGCAAGCCGGTATTCAACTGCCGCACTCGAGCCAGGCGCTGGCCCAGGGCGGTCAGCCGGTCGCGCTGTCGGACTTGCAGCCCGGCGATGTACTGACGTTCTATTCCGACGCGTCGCACGCCGGCCTCTACATCGGTGACGGCATGATGATCCATTCCTCCACCTACGGCGTGCCGGTGCGGGTGGTGCCGATGAACTCGTCCGGCCCGATCTACGACGTCCGCCGCTACTAAACGCCTCGGCCCGGAGCTTCTCCGGCGCCGCCGGTGGCTTCCGATGCTGCTGGCGTGGGTGTTCGTCGTCGAGTTGGTCGCGGCTGCGGCCGTGCCCGTCGATTCGGTTCTCGACAGTCATGCCCGGCCCGCACAGCTGGTCGCGCCCACCCCGAGTTCGCCTCGCGCCACTGCGACGTCGGTTGTCGTCGGCGACCGGACCGTCTCGCTGCGCGGACGCGGTGGTCCGGCTACCGACCGCCTGCTGTCCCGAATCGTGTCCGACATGGGCGCCGCGGTCGGCGCCGTGGAGGCCTTCTGGGGCCTCGACTGGTCGCACGAAATCTCGGTGGTGGCCGCCGGCTCGGACGAAGAGTTTCGGGCTGCCGCCGGCGGGGGGCCGGCGTCGCAGTGGGCCGATATCGCGGCGGTAACCGTCGCCGATCGCGTCGACCCGGCGCGCAGAGTGGCGCTCGGCCAGCGGATCGTGTTCGCCCCGGGCGCTGCCGGCATGAGCGAATCGGCACTGCGAATCGTGTTGGCACACGAGCTTTTTCATTATGCGGCGCGCGTCGACACCGCCCCGGATGCACCTCGATGGCTGACTGAGGGGGTAGCCGATTTCGTCGGGCGGCCCAGCACCCCGGTGCCCGCCGATGAGGGCTCCGCGCCGGATGCGCTGCCGTCGGACGCCGAGCTAGACACGCCCGGACCGCAGCGCTCGCTCGCCTACGACCGCGCATGGTGGTTCGCCCGGTTCGTCGCCGATACCTACGGCGGGCCCCAGTTGCGCGCCCTGTACGTGGCCGCCTGCGGTTTCGGGCACCCCGACTTTCCCACCGCCGTCCGCGACGTACTCGGCACCGACGCGGCCGGCTTGCTGGTGCGCTGGCAGCAGTGGATGCTCGGCTAGCCTGACGCAGGTGAGCCGGGTCCTGCTGGTAACCAACGACTTTCCGCCCCGCCGGGGCGGCATCCAGTCCTACCTGCGCGAGTTCGTCGGTCGGCTGGTTGACGCCGGATCGCATTCCGTGCTGGTGTACGCCCCGCAATGGAAGGGTGCCGACGCCTATGACCAGGGGGCCGACTCAGCCGAGGGGGCCGGATTCCGCGTGGTGCGCCATCCGGGGACGCTGATGCTGCCCGGCCCGATGGTGGATGCCCGGATGCGCCGGCTGATCGCCGACCACGGGATCGACACCGTGTGGTTTGGTGCGGCCGCACCGTTGGCGCTGCTGGCGCGGCGCGCCCGGCAGGCCGGGGCGACGCGGGTGCTGGCCAGCACGCACGGCCACGAAGTGGGCTGGTCGATGCTTCCGGTGGCGCGATCGGTGCTGCGCCGCATCGGCGAGGACACCGACGTCGTCACGTTCGTCAGCCGGTACACGCGATACCGGATCGCGCCGGCCCTCGGACCCGCGGCCGCGTTGGAATACCTGCCGTCCGGGGTCGACACCGACCGGTTCCGGCCCGACCCCGCCGGCCGCGCCGAGCTGCGCGACCGCTACCGGCTGGGCGAGCGGCCCACCGTGGTGTGCCTGTCGCGGCTGGTGCCACGCAAGGGCCAGGACATCCTGATCAAGGCGCTGCCGTCGATCCGGCAACGCGTCGACGGAGCCGCCCTGGTCATCGTCGGCGGCGGTCCGTATCTGCGAGCGCTGCGCGCGCTGGCCCAGGATTGCGGAGTGGCCGACCACGTGACATTCACCGGCGGGGTCCCGGCCGCCGACCTGCCGGCGCACCATGCACTGGCTGACGTTTTCGCGATGCCATGCCGCACCCGCGGCGCGGGCATGGACGTCGAGGGCCTGGGCATCGTGTTTCTGGAGGCCTCGGCGACCGGCGTGCCGGTAATCGCCGGCAAATCGGGTGGAGCTCCAGAAACCGTGCAGCACAACAAGACTGGCCTACTGGTCGACGGCCGCTCGGTGCACGAAGTCGCCGACGCGGTCACCGAGTTGCTCACCGATCGTGACCGGGCCGCCGCGATGGGCGCCGCCGGGCGCGCGTGGGTGACGTCGCAGTGGCGCTGGGACACGCTGGCCGCCCGGTTGGCGGACCTTCTCCGCGGAAACGGCCCGAGCGCGACGCTGGGGTGACGTTCGGCCGTCAGTCCTTTTGGTAGATCGCCTCGATTTCGGAGGCGAACTTCTCCGCTACGACGTTGCGTTTGACCTTCATGGTCGGCGTCAGTTCCCCGGTGTCCTCGGTGAAGTCGACCGGCAGGATGCGGAATTTGCGGATCGACTCGGCATGCGAGACAGCCAGATTGGCCTGCTTGACGGCCCCGTCAACCTCGGCGATCAGGTCGGGGTCGGTGGCCAGATCACCCACTGACGCGCCGGCCGGTTTGCTGTTGCGTTGCTTCCAAGCGTCGAACGCCTCCGGGTCGACGGTGATCAGTGCGCCGATGAACGGCTTGTTGTCCCCGACGACCATCGCCTGGCTGATCAGCGGGTGGGCGCGCAACTGGTCCTCGAGCACGGCCGGGGCGACGTTCTTGCCGCCGGCGGTGACGATGATCTCCTTCTTGCGGCCGGTGATGGTCAAGAAGCCGTCCTCGTCGATCGCGCCGAGGTCGCCTGTCCTGAACCAGCCCTTGGTGAATGCCTCCGCGGTGGCCTGCTCGTTGCGCCAGTAGCCGCTGAATACAACGCCGCCGCGCACCAACAGCTCATTGTCATCGGCGATGCGCAAACCGTTGCCCGGCACCAGCTTTCCGACGGTCCCGATCTTCAGGGCGCCGATCTGGTTGACCGTGATGGCCGCGCTGGTCTCGGTCAGGCCGTAGCCCTCGTAGATGGTCAGGCCCACCCCACGGTAGAAGTGGCCCAGCCGCGAGCCCAGCGGCGCGCCGCCCGAGACAGCCGCGTGGCAGGCACCCCCCAGCGCCGTCCGCAGCTTCTGATAGACCAGCCGGTCGAACAATGCATGTTTGGCGCGCAGCAGCAGCCCGGGCCGGCCGCCGTCGTGGGCCTGGCTCCAGTCGACCGCGGTCTGCACGGCGATCGTGAAGATCCGCCCCTTGCCGTCGTTGGCGGCGTTTTTCTCGGCGGTGTTGTACACCTTTTCGAACACCCGGGGCACCGACACCACCACCGTCGGTTTGAAGACCGCGAACATGGGCAGCAGGTTCTTGATATCGCTGGTGAATCCGACGGTCATTTTGCTGGCGAACGCGGACAAGGCGAGTGAGCGAGCCAGCACGTGGGCCAGCGGCAGGAAGACCAACAGCCGCTGACCCGGGCGCAACAGGGTTGGCAGGCACTCCTGCGTGCCGCGCATCTCGTGCAGCAGGTTGGAATGGCTGAGTTGGCAGCCCTTGGGTCGCCCCGTGGTGCCCGAGGTGTAGATGAGCGTCGCCGCGTCGTGCGCGCGCAGTGCCTCAAGCCGGGCGGTCAGCTCGGCCGGGTCGACCGAGGCGCCGGCCTCCACGAGCTGGTCGAGCGCCTTGGGACCGGCGCCGTTGATGTGCAGCACCCGGCGGAGCGCGGGCAATTCGCCGGTCAGCTCGGTCACGATCGCCGCATGCGCGTCGGTTTCGGCGAACGCCAACACCGCCTCCGAGTTCTGCACCACCCAGCGCACCTGTTCGGCCGAGGACGTCTCATAAATCGGCACGGTGACCGCACCCACCGACAGGATTGCCAGGTCGAGGATCGCCCACTCGTAGCAGGTGGCCGAAAAGATGGAGACCCGGTCACCGGCCTGCACTCCCAGCGAGATCAAGCCCAGCGCCGCGGAGCGAACCTGACCGGCCGCCTCGGCGCACGTGACGTCGGTCCAAACGCCGTCGATCTGACGCTGGTAGATGACAAAGCCGGGGTCGTCACGCTCATGCTCGAAGACCATGGCCGCGATATTGTCGTGCTCGCCGACGGAAAAGCGGGCGGGGACGCTGTACTCACGCACTCTTATGACCTCATCTGCCCGTAGTGACGTTTCCGGGTGACCTTTCCGGGGCCGGCCCGCTGTCGCCCAGCCTAATCCGCGCCTCACGCAGCACGATGGCAGTCGGTTGGGTCATGACACGATCGCGGCGACACCCGGCGTGCCCTCCGATCGGTGCCTGGCACGGGTTGTGTGAAGCTTGAGGTAATGAACAGCATCCAGATCGCCGACCAGACGTATATCGCCGCCGCCGGCGCACGGGTCGGCGCCGCGCTCGCCGATCAGTCGTGCTGGCGCCGGTGGTGGCCGGACCTGAGGCTGCAGGTGGTCGAGGATCGCGCCGAAAAGGGCATCCGGTGGGTGGTCACCGGCGCGTTGACCGGCACCATGGAGGTCTGGTTGGAACCGTCAATGGACGGGGTGGTGCTGCACTACCTCCTGCATGCCGAACCGACCGGCCTGGCCGCCTGGCAGATGGCCAAGCTGAACCTGGCGACACTGACACACCGCCGCCGGGTGGCGGGCAAGAAAATGGCCTTTGAGGTCAAGAGGACACTGGAACGGTCACGTCCGGTCGGGGTTTCTCCGGTAGTTTAACTCCGGTCAAGGTTTGGCACGAGGAGTACCGTTTCGGCCCAGGGGCCATGGTATTCCAGTAGATTTCCGGGGTCGACCGGCTTGCGGGAGAGAGGGCAGCAGCCAGGTGGCGGAAAAGACGACGCAGACCATTCACATCGACGCCGATCCGGACACGGTGCTGGAGGTGATCGCCGATATCGACTCCTACCCGGAGTGGATCTCGGAGTACAAGGAAGCCGAGGTGCAAGAGCGGGGCGCCGACGGTTACCCGAAGACCGTGCGATTCGTGATGGACGCCGGCGTCATCAAAGACACCATGGTCATGTCCTACCAGTGGCCGGAAGACCGTCACTCGCTGAGCTGGACCCTGGTCTCCAGCTCGCTGCTGCGTTCGCTCGAAGGCACATACCGCTTGGCGCCCAAGGGATCTGGCACCGATGTCACCTATGAACTCTCGGTGGATCTTGCCCTCCCGATGATCGGGTTGCTCAAGCGCAAGGCCGAGCGCAGGCTGACCGACAGTGCGTTGAAGGATCTGAAGAAACGAGTCGAGGCTGAGTGAGTCCAGCGAATCCCGGGTGCCCACCCCGGCCCGGATCAGTCTCTTCGTGGGCAAGGGCGGGGTAGGAAAATCGACCCTGGCATCCGCTACCGCCGTCTGTGATGCGGGCGAGGGTCAGCGGGTGCTGGTGGTGTCCACCGACCAGGCGCACTCGCTGGGCGACGTGCTGGGTATCGCCATCCCGCCGAGCGGCCAGGGCGAATTGGTCCGGGTGCTCGCCGACCTCGAAACAGGGCGGGCGGAGGCGGGCGGTGGCTTTCTCGATGCGCTGGCATTGGACACCCTGGCCCTGCTCGAGGCCCGGTGGCATGACGCGGTCAACACCTTGGATCGGCGGTTTCCCGATTCGGAGTTGAGCACCATTGCCCCCGAAGAACTCTCGGCGTTGCCGGGCGTTCAGGAGGTCCTCGGCTTGCACGCCGTCGGCGAGCTCGCCGCCTCCGGGCGATGGGATCGCATCGTCGTCGATTGCGCCTCGACCGCGGATGCGTTGCGAATGTTGACCTTGCCCGCCACCTTCGGGCTCTATGTCGAGCGCGCGTGGCCGCGCCATCGCAGGCTGTCCATGGCCGGTGACGACGCCCGGTCGGCCGCGGTGGTCGAGCTGCTGGAGCGCATCAGCGCCAGCGTCGAGCGGCTCAGCGCGTTGCTGACCGACGGCGACCTGGTGAGCGCGCATCTGGTGCTGACCCCCGAGCGGGTGGTCGCGGCCGAGGCCGTCCGGACGCTGGGTTCGTTGGCGCTGATGGGCGTCCGCGTCGAGGAGCTGATCGTCAACCAGGTTCTGCAGGAAGACGAGTCCTACGAGTACCGCAACCTGCCCGAGCACCCGGCGTTCTACTGGTACTCCGAACGCATCTCCGAACAGCGCGCCGTGCTCGACGAACTCGACGCCACCATCGGTGACGTGGCGCTGGTGTTGACTCCGCACCTGTCCGGCGAGCCGATCGGTCCCAAGGCGCTGGGCGCACTGCTCGACGGCGCCCGTCGGCGGCGAGGAGCGGCGCCACCGGGCCCGTTGCGTCCCATCGTGGACCTCGAATCCGGCGCGGGACTTGGGTCGATTTACCGGATGCGGCTAACGTTGCCCCAGCTCGATCCTTCAGCGCTGACGCTGGGCCGGGTCGACGACGACCTGATCATCAGTGCCGGCGGGTTGCGGCGCAGGGTTCGGTTGGCGTCGGTGCTGCGGCGATGCACCGTGCTGGATGCACACCTGCGGGGTGGTGAGCTGACAGTTCGATTTCGACCAGATCCGGAGGTGTGGCCTAAGTGAGTAAGGCTCATCCCGATATCGGTCCCGAGTTACGCAGACTCGCCCAGGCGATCCTGGACGGAATCGACCCCGCGGTGCGAACCGCAGCCGCATTGACGGCGGGCGGGGGAGTCGGGACCGGCAAGTGCCAGCAGGTGTGGTGTCCGGTGTGCGCGCTCGCCGCGCTGGCGACCGGCGATCAGCACCCGCTGCTAACCGTTATCGCCGACCACAGCATCGCGCTGATGGAGGTCATCCGCGGCATCGTCAATGACGTCAATGACATCGATCGGTCGGCCAAACCGCCGCCCGACGGGCCGCCCGGCGGCGGCCTCGGCGCCGAGACAGACGCCGGCACCGCCACGGGTGACGGTGCCGCGAGAACCCGTTACCAGCCCATCCCGGTCACCGTCGAGGAGTGACCCGCGCGCCGAAGGTGGTCGGCCCCGCCGCGGATGGGTACAGTTGGCCAGAACACCTTGGGCGCGCGGGAGAGGGAGGCCATGTGGTACTGGCTATTCAAGTACATCTTCATGGGTCCGTTGCTTTCCCTACTCGGTCGACCGAAAGTTGAAGGGCTCCAATACGTTCCGAGTTCCGGCCCGGCGATCCTGGCCAGCAATCACTTAGCGGTGGCCGACAGTTTCTACCTTCCGTTGGTGGTGCGCCGCCGAATCACATTCCTGGCGAAGTCGGAGTACTTCACCGGCACCGGCCTGAAAGGCCGGCTCACCGCCTGGTTCTACAGCGTCTCCGGCCAGGTGCCCATCGATCGCGCCAACGCCGACGCCGCCCAGGCCGCATTGGACACCGCCGAGCGGCTACTGGGCCAGGGGAAGTTGTTGGGTATGTACCCCGAGGGCACGCGCTCGCCCGACGGCCGGCTGTACAAAGGCAAGACCGGCCTGGCCCGGCTGGCCCTGCAAACCGGCGTGCCGGTCATCCCGGTGGCGATGATCGGCACCAATGTGGTCAACCCGCCGGGCAGCAAGATGTGGCGGTTCGGGCGGGTAACCGTCCGGTTCGGCGAGCCGATGGACTTCTCACGATTCGAAGGCCTGGCCGGCAACCGCTTCATCGAGCGGGCCGTCACCGACGAAGTGATCTACGAGCTGATGGGGCTCTCCGGCCAGGAGTACGTCGACATCTACGCGGCCAGCGTCAAGGAACGCGGCAACGGAGCCAATCCCGCCAGCGAGGCCGCGCGGATCCCCGAGACCGCCGTCGGTTAGTCCGCGCCTGATCAGCTGGCGGCGGACACCGGTGTCCGCCGCTGCGCTGCCGAACCCGTTGAAGTTCCGCGGGCGGTCACAGTCAGCCCGGCAACGACGATGACCGCCAGCGCCCACCACACGTAGGACATCCCGGCAAGCTGGCGCCACCAGGACGCGGCCGCCTCATGGTGCTTCGGAAGCAGGTCGATCGGTGTCCACCTCATCAGCGCCACCCCTGCGGCGCTGACGACGGCCAGCGCGACGTTGCGGCGCCGCCAGGCCAATATGCCGGTCACCAGCACCGCCGGCAGCATCCACACCCAGTGGTGTGACCACGACACCGGCGAAACCACCAACCCGAACAGGGCGACGCAGATGATCGCAAGTGTCGGTTCGCCGGCCCGCAGCACCCGCCGCATCGCCCATATCGTCAGGGCCAGCACGACCAGGCAGCCGGTCGCCCACAGCAGAAAGCGCTGCTGCTCGCCCAGGGGCAGCCGAGCGAGGGCGCCGGCGATGTTCTGGTCGGTGTTCAGCCCCGCCTCTCCGATCCGGTCGGTGTGGTGCACGGTGTGGGTCCAGTACTCCCACGAGTCGCTCCACGCCAGTGCGAAGCCCACCAGCGTGGCGCCCGCGAAAGACGCCAGCGCGGTCAGCGCCGCGCGGTTGTCGCGACGTAGCAGGAAATAGAGCAAGAACACGGCCGGGGTGAGCTTCAGCGCTATGCCCAGGCCCAGCAGCAGTCCCCGTGGCCACGGCGTGCGGCGCGGCACGCAGTCAGCGATCACCAGGGTCATCAGCACGACGTTGATCTGCCCGAAGGCGAAGTTGGAGGTGATCGGTTCCAGCCAGATCGTCGCCGGCGCCACGATGACCACGGCCAGCCAAAGTCGGCGCAGCCACGCCGGGCCGGGCAGCACGGCCGAGGTGCTCCACACGTCGAGGCGGGTCAGCACGATTGTCGTCGACACGATCAGCAGCACCAACGTCAGCAGGGTGATCGCGACGCTGGCGGCGGGCATGTGCAACCAGGAGAACGGGCAGAACACGATCGCCGCCAGCGGGGGATAGGTAAACGGCAGATCCAGCCCGATGGGTGTGTGGAACATCGCATCGCGGTACAGCGGACGCCCGTCCAACCAGGCCTGACCGCCCATCTGATAGATGTCGATATCGATGCGGTACGGGGTATGCCCGAACAAGCGCCAGGCCGCGTACCCCAGCGCCGCGGCGGCCAGCGCCCAAAGCAGGCACCACAGCAAAGCGCGCCCGGGTCGACTGCCCACGCCGGGCGCCTGCCATCTACTCATGTCGCAGAACAGCCTAATCGGTGCGGGCGTCGGCCATGCGGCACAGCGCGGCTCCCGCGTTGCGGGGAAGTGCAGGCGTAGGTTTCAAGAGTGCTCCACTGGTTCGTGCCCAGGGCGGTCCACTGGTTCGTGCACGACGTCGTCGACCGTGGCCGGCTGCCCTTGCTGTGCTGCCTGATCGCCTTCATCCTGACGTTTTTCGTCACCCGCAGTTTCGTGCGCTTCATCCGGCACCGCAGCGAGATGGGCCGGCACCCCAGGTGGTGGCAACCCCGCAATGTCCAGATCGGGGGAGTGCACATCCACCACGTCACGTTCGGCGTGGTCCTGGTGATGATCTCCGGGGTGACGTTGGTGACCATCTCCGTCGACGGGCATGAACCCGAATTCACCCTGGCCGCGATATTTTTCGGGATCGGGGCCGCGCTGGTGCTCGACGAGTACGCGCTGATCCTGCACCTGTCCGACGTCTACTGGGAAGAGGACGGCCGCACTTCGGTAGACGCGGTCTTCGCGGCGGTGGCGGTGGCCGGACTCTTGATGATGGGTCTGCACCCCCTGATGTTTTTCCTGCCGATCTGGGAAGGCACCGATTCATTGCCGCTGCGTGCCGCGGTGGCCGGTGCGCTGGTTTTGACGTTGCCGTTGGCCGTGGTGGTCGTACTCAAGGGCAAGGTGTGGACCGGTTTGCTCGGGATGTTCATCGTCATACTGCTGGTCATCGGCGCGATCCGGTTGTCGCGCCCGCATGCCCCCTGGGCCCGCTGGCGGTATACCACCCAGCCCGACAAGATGCGACGTGCGCTGCAGCGGGAACGCAGACTGCGTCGCCCGATCGTTCGGGCCAAGCTGTGGGTTCAGTGTGCGATCGCCGGCACCCCGGGTCTGCCCGACAAACGCACAGTCGACGCCCAACTCGACCACGACGTGCATGCGGCGCCGCCGCCCACAGAGCCCATCCTGATCAGCAGATAGGCTGCCCCCTACGCTTTCTGGGTGCGGTACTTCTATGACACCGAATTCATTGAGGACGGCCGCACCATCGAGCTGATCTCGATCGGGGTGGTCGCCGAGGACGGCCGCGAGTACTACGCCGTGTCCACCGAATTCGATCCCGAGCGCGCCGGTAGCTGGGTGCGCGCCAACGTGCTGCGCAAGCTGCCGCCCCCGTCGTCGCCATTGTGGCGCTCGCGCAGGCAGATCCGGGTGGACCTGGAGGAGTTCTTCGACGTCCGAGGCGCCGAGCCAATCGAGCTGTGGGCCTGGGTGGGGGCCTACGACCATGTCGCCCTGTGCCAGTTGTGGGGCCCGATGCCGGCCCTGCCGCAAGCGATACCGCGATTCACCCGGGAGGTGCGGCAGTTGTGGGAGGACCGGGGATCCCCTCGGATGCCGCCGCGGCCGCGCGATGCCCACGACGCGCTGGTGGATGCGCGCGATCAGCTGCGCCGGTTCCGGCTGATCACGTCCGCCGACGATGCGGGCCGAGAAGCGGCCCGCTGAGGAGGCGGACCATCAGACCGCGTCGCCGACGATCCAGGGGAAAACCGGGCGGGGGCCTGAGCGCGGGCCCGCGCGAAGCGATGTTCGCCCTGATCAGCGATTGGCGGAGCCCAGTTACCATGGACCGATGAACTGGACCGTCGACATACCGATCGACCAGCTACCGCCGCTGCCGCCGCTGTCGGCCGACCTGCGCACACGACTGGACGCCGCACTGGCCAAGCCGGCCGCTCAGCAACCCAGCTGGCCCGCCGATCAGGCCACGGCGATGCGCACCGTCCTCGAGAGCGTGCCGCCGGTGACGGTGCCGTCCGAGATCGTCCGGCTGCAAGAGCAGCTGGCCCTGGTCGCAAAGGGTGAGGCGTTCCTGCTGCAGGGCGGCGACTGCGCGGAGACGTTCGTCGACAACACCGAACCGCACATCCGCGGCAACGTCCGCACCCTGCTGCAGATGGCCGTGGTGCTGACCTACGGCTCGAGCCTGCCGGTGGTCAAGGTGGCCCGCATCGCCGGCCAGTACGCCAAGCCCCGGTCGGCCGACGTCGACGCGCTGGGCCTGAGGTCCTACCGCGGCGACATGATCAACGGCTTCGCCCCGGACGCCGCGGCGCGAGAGCACGACCCGTCGCGGCTGGTGCGTGCCTACGCCAACGCCAGTGCGGCGATGAACCTGGTGCGCGCGCTGACGTCGTCGGGGCTGGCGTCGTTGCACCTGGTCCACGACTGGAACCGGGAATTCGTCCGGACCTCGCCGGCCGGTGCGCGTTATGAGGCGCTGGCCACCGAGATCGATCGGGGCCTGAGGTTCATGAGCGCTTGCGGCGTGGCCGACCGCAATCTGCAAACCGCCGAGATCTACGCCAGCCACGAGGCTTTGGTGCTCGACTACGAGCGGGCCATGTTGCGGTTGTCCGACGTCGAAGGCGGGGAACCGCAGCTGTATGACCTCTCGGCGCACACCGTGTGGATCGGCGAGCGAACCCGCCAGCTCGACGGTGCGCACGTCGCGTTCGCCGAGGTGATTGCCAACCCGATCGGCGTCAAGATCGGCCCGACGATGACCCCGGAACTGGCCGTCGAATATGTGGAGCGGCTCGACCCGCACAACAAGCCCGGCCGGCTGACGCTGGTGAGCAGGCTGGGCAACGGCAAGGTGCGTGACGTGCTGCCGCCGATCATCGAAAAGGTGAAGGCCACCGGTCATCAGGTGATCTGGCAGTGCGACCCGATGCACGGCAACACTCACGAGTCGTCCAACGGGTACAAGACCCGCCACTTCGACCGCATCGTCGACGAAGTGCAGGGGTTTTTCGAGGTGCATCGCGCGCTGGGGACTCACCCGGGTGGCATCCACGTCGAGATCACGGGCGAGAACGTCACCGAGTGTCTGGGTGGCGCACAAGATATTTCGGACACCGACCTGGCCGGCCGCTATGAGACCGCCTGTGACCCGCGGCTGAACACCCAGCAGTCGCTGGAGTTGGCGTTCCTGGTCGCCGAGATGCTGCGCGACTGAAACTCCTTGACGCGGCGAGCGCGCGTGTTTGTACAACGACACGCCGACGCGGCTGTACAACTGCGCGCGCTCGCCGGCGCAGAGAGTTACAGCAGTCCGCTCAGGTTGCTTCCGATCGTCCATGCCGCGGTCGCGACCAGTCCGGTGATCGCCAGCACCACCGCCACCCAGATCAACACCATGCGCCGGCCGTGCTGACGAGCCCAGACGAACTCGCTCAT
Source organism: Mycobacterium sp. (assembly GCF_052145595.1). Classification (GTDB taxonomy): domain Bacteria; phylum Actinomycetota; class Actinomycetes; order Mycobacteriales; family Mycobacteriaceae; genus Mycobacterium. The sequence continues at coordinate 24,382 of NZ_JBKQOI010000204.1, forward strand.
CGCGATGCCGGCGAATTCGCCTGAGACCGGCTCGTATTCGTAGTCATATTGTCCGGGGGGGTCGGAGTTGGGGGCAGCCGGGCGTTCGGGCTCAGACCAGTCCCCGGGTCCGCGGGTCAGCTGACGGGTGGGGTGGTGAACCGGTGCCTTGACGGGTGGCCGCGGTTGCTGCGCGGTCGCCGGGCGCTGGCTCATCCGGCTGCGCTGCAGCGCAGCCGACCGGTGTTGGGCGGAGTTCCGCGGCGCCGGCACCCGGAAGTCCGGCAGGGCGAGTTCTTCGGCGATCGCGTCCAGATCGGCGCCCATCTCGATCGCGTCGGCGTATCGGTCGGCCGGGTCGCGGGCGGTCGCTCTCTCCACAAACGCGTCGAACTGCGCTGGCACGCCGTCGATCACCGCGCTGGGCGGCGGCACATCGGTATCCAGCCGTTGGTAAGCGATCGACAACGCCGAGTCGCCGGTAAACGGTGTGTGCCCGGTCAGCAACTCGTAGGTGAGGATCCCGGTGGAGTAGACGTCGCTGCGAGGACTGGCGTTGCCGTCGCGCACCTGCTCGGGCGACAGATAGGCTGCCGTGCCCAAAATGACACTGGCGGAGGTGATTCCGGCGGCCGCGACGGCACGGACCAACCCGAAATCGGCGATCTTGACCTCGCCGTCGTCGGAGATGAGGACGTTTTCGGGCTTGACGTCGCGATGCACCAGCCCAGCCCCGTGTGCGGCGGCCAGCCCGCCCAGCACCGGACGAAGCACCGCCACCACGGCATGGGGAGGCATCGGACCGCGTTCGACCAGCAACTCGCGCAGCGTGCCGCCCTCGATGAGCTCCATCACCAAAAACGGGTGCCGGGCGTCGAGGCCCTGGTCATAGACCGCGACCAGCCCGGGGTCCTTCAGCCGGGCCACCGCGCGGGCCTCCAGCTGGAAACGGGTCAGGAACTGGTCGTCACCGGCGTAGCGAGAGTCCATGACCTTCAGCGCGACGGGGCGGTCGAGCCGGACGTCGAGGCCGCGGTACACCGTCGAGGTGCCGCCGCTGGCGATCTTGGACTGTACGAGGTAGCGGCCGTCCAGCAACGTGCCATCCAACGGGTCCTTCGTCCCAGCTTCGGCCACGGGGCCATCGTAGGTGTGGTCGTGGGATCGGGCTCGAAACCGGCTCAGAACTCGGCGCCAATGCGCCGAGCAGGGCCTACACTTGCCTGGGTGGGCAGCATTCCGGCCGGCGACGATGTATTAGACCCCAACGAGCCGACATATGACATGCCCCGGGTTGCTGAGTTGCTCGGCGTGTCGGTCAGCAAGGTGCACCAGCAGCTGCGTGAAGGCCACCTGGTCGCGGTGCGGCGCGACGGCGGCGTGGTCATACCTCAGGTGTTCTTCACCAACTCCGGTGAGGTGGTCAAAAGCCTGCCGGGATTGTTGACGATTCTGCACGACGGCGGTTATCACGAAACCGAGATCGTGCGCTGGCTCTTCACCCGCGACCCGTCGCTGACGGTCACGCGCGACGGCACCCGGGATGCGATCAGCAACGCCCGTCCCGTCGACGCCCTGCATGCTCACCAGGCTCGAGAGGTTGTGCGCAGGGCACAAGCCATGGCCTACTGAGCCGCTAAGCGGCGACGGGCGCTGCTGTGTCGTCGGCCTGCGGCTGTAGTGGCCGGTACAGCGCGTACCAGGCGGCCAGCGCACAAGCGGTGGCCAGCGAAAAGTGCAGCCACGAATACATGCCGTGCGATCCGTCGGGTTTGAAGATCACCATGACCCAGGTCGACAACCCGCCGATGGCCGCGACCGCCCGTCGTGACTGGGCCAGTGGGGCCGCCACCGCCAGCGGCCAGGAGTAGTACCACGGCAGGGCGGCGGGGACGAACAGCACCACGATCAGCATCGACCACGCGATACCGGTCAGTGCGGCGCGGTCGTCACGCCGGAAACGCCACCACAGTAGCGGCAGCGACACCGCGATGATCGCGATCCCGATGAACCGGGTGACTCGCAGCGTGGCGTAGAAGTCGACCGTGAACCCGCCGCTGAAGACGTGGATGAGGTTCGCCGCCGCGGTCGGCACGCTCAGCCAGTTGATGATCTTCACCGATCCGGCCAGCGCGGTCAGCCACCCCAAACCGACACCGGCCACGGCGGACAGAATCCCGAACACGGCGGCGAAGACCACCACGGATATCGCGGTGGCCACCAGGAACGCCCGGACGGGCCGATACCCCCGCTGGTCGCGCAGATGCCTCATCCACACCCACACCAAAAATGGCAACGAGATTCCGGCGGTGGCTTTGACCGCGATCGCGACCGTGATCAGGACGACGCCCAGGACATGGCGCCCCCGGAAGGTCAGCGCGATCCCGGCGGCCATCAGGCCCACCATCAGCATCTCGTTATGGACCCCGCCCATCAGGTGAATGAGCACCAGGGGGTTGAGAACACAGATCCACAGAGCGAGCGGGGCGTTGGTGCCCAGGTGATGGGCCAGCCGTGGGGTGGCCCAGATCAGCGCCGCCAGTCCCGGCAGCATGCACAGGCGCAGCAACATGGTTCCGGCGATCACGTGATTGCCGACCACCATCGTCACGAGCTTGGCAACCAGGATGAACGCCGGGCCGTAGGGCGCTGTGGTAATCGTCCAAATGGGACTCACGTTGTCCAGCAGGGGATTCGGGTTGGCTACCGGGCCGACCGCATAGGGGTCGAAGCCGTCGCGCAAAAGCGCGCCCTGGGCCAGATACGAGTAGGTGTCGCGGCTGAATACGGGCACCGACAGCAGCAAAGGCGCCAACCAGAAGGCGGTGGTAGCCCGCATCGTGAACTCGGTGGTTTTCCCGGCCAGGGCGCGGCGGCCCAGCACCACCCACGCGATCACCATGAGACCCACACCCGTCCACAACACGATCGACGACAGCACCAACCCGTGGCCGAAGCGCAGCCAGGACAGGTGCAGCGACTCCAGCAGTGGGTCGTGCGGCTTGGTGCTGCCCGCTCCCAGCCCGCCCGCGGTGATCAGCAGCGAGCCGAAAAAGCCCAGCTTTGCCGGTCCGGCCTCTGGCGCGGCGGCGAACGCGAGCAGTCGCGAAAAATACTGGGCAACAGAATGTTTCGTCGCCCGCGAGTCGGCGTCAGGGGGAAGGGTTGGGGTCGTCATCGGCCTAGGCGGATCGATTCGTGGCAATCCTGGCCAGTTGGGCCAGCCCCGCCTTGGCCGCCGCGTCGATGGGCGCAGCCGCCAGCGTGGCCAGCGCCCGTTCGGTCAACGCGGCAATACGCTGCTCCGCCGCGGCCAGCGCGCCCACCGACTCGATGACCTCGCGCAGTTCGCCCACCTGCGCGTCGGTCAACTTCGCCCCGATCGAGGTGCGTAATAGGTTGGCCGCCAAAGGATCTTGCCTGTCCGCCAGCTCCACCGCCTCGGCCAGCAGCACGGTGCGCTTGCCGGATCTCAAATCGTCGCCGGACGGCTTGCCGGTCACCGCCGGGTCCCCGAACACCCCTAGCACGTCGTCGCGCAGCTGGAACGCCACGCCGAGATCGGTCCCGAACTGGGCGAAGACGGCTTGCACGTCGGGTCTGTCGGCGGCGGCGGCCGCCCCCAGCTGCAGCGGTCGCGTCACCGTGTAGCAGGCGGTCTTGAAGGTGTCGACGTTCATCGCGGACGCGATCGACTCGGCGCCGCTGGCCTCGGCGACGACGTCGAGGTATTGCCCACCCAGCACCTCGGTGCGGATCTCGGCCCATACGCGCCGGACGCGCCGCTGGGCCTCGGGAGCCAGCGAAAGCCCAAAAATTATGTCGTCGGCCCAGGCAAGCGCCAGGTCACCGAGCAGAATGGCCGCCGACGTGCCGAACCGCTCCGGCGATCCTCGCCAGCGCCGATCACGGTGCAGCGCCGCAAATCGCACGTGGGTCGTCGGCTTGCCGCGGCGGGTGGAGGAGTCATCGATCACATCGTCATGCACCAGCGCGCAGGCGTGCAGCAGCTCCAGCGCGGAAAACAGCAGCAACGCTTCGGAATCGGGTTCCCCGGGTGCCACGGCGCGCCAGCCCCAATAGGCGAAGGCAGGCCGCAGCCGCTTGCCCCCGTTGAGCACGAAATCTTCCAGGGCGGCGATCAGGACGTCGTAGTCGCTGCCTTCAGAGCCACCTATGTAGGAGGTCTGGACGCGCCGGTCGTGCAGATACCGCCGAAGTTGTTCGGTGATGGCGCCGGTCAACTCGACGGTTGCCGCTGCTTCGATGCTCAGCGCGGCGCCCCTTTCCGCTCGGCGTGGCCTGGTGTTCTCTAGGCCCGACAGTGTATGTCGCCCCGGCGGCCCGAGTTGCTTCGACTGCCTCACTATCTCGCCCCTATGCTGTCGAGGTGTCCGCGCGCTGCGCGGCCGGGCAGCGGCCAGGGCAATGGCCGTCTGATGGAGAGGAGCCGCGTGACCCTCAACACCGTCGCGCTCGAGTTGGTGCCACCGAACGTGGACGACGGACGAGAGCGGGCACTGGAAGACGCGCGGAAAGTGGTGCGGTACTCGAGCGAATCCGGCCTCGAGGGCCGGATCCGGCACGTGATGATTCCGGGAATGATCGCCGAAGAGGACGATCGTCCCATCGATATGAAGCCGAAACTGGACGTGCTGGACTTCTGGTCGATCATCAAACCGGAATTGCCCGGGTTCAGTGGCCTTTGCACGCAGGTGACCGCGTTCATGGACGAGCGTTCGCTGCGCCGACGGCTCACCGAGCTGAGCGATGCCGGAATGGAAGGCGTGGTTTTCGTCGGCGTACCGCGCACGATGAACGACGGCGAAGGCTCCGGCGTCGCGCCGACCGATGCCCTGTCGATCTATCGCGACCTGGTGACCAACCGCGGCGTGATTGTGATCCCCACCCGTGACGGCGAGCAAGGCCGGCTCAACTTCAAATGCAACCAGGGCGCGACCTACGGCATGACGCAGCTGCTGTATTCCGACGCCATCGTGGGTTTTTTGACCGACTTCGCCAAGAACACCGATCACCGGCCCGAGATCCTGCTCTCGTTCGGCTTCGTACCGAAGGTCGAGAGCCGTGTCGGCCTGATCAACTGGCTGATTCAGGACCCGGGTAATGCCGCGGTGGCCAACGAGCAAGCGTTCGTCAAGAGATTGGCCGGCAGCGAACCCGCCCAGAAGCGCCAGCTCATGGTCGACCTGTACAAGCGCGTGATCGACGGGGTCGCCGAACTCGGCTTTCCGCTCAGCATCCATCTCGAGGCGACATACGGGGTTTCCGCGCCCGGTTTCCAGACCTTCGCGGAGATGCTTGCCTACTGGTCACCCGCAGAGGCCCAGCGGGTTTAGCCGCTCGGCGGGTGGTCGCGCGGCGTGGTAATCCGTGGGGAGCGGTCCCGACTGACCCAGGCCAGCAGCGCCACCACGCCGGCAACCGCAAAGGATGCGATGCCCAGCCACACCCCCGCCCCGGTGAAGTTACGGGTATTCGGGTCGGTGTAGTGAGCTTGGGCGGTCATGGTGCTCACCACGCCCGGCTTGAGCTTCCACGACACCACGTCGGGCTCGACGCGGTCGCCGTTGGTGGACGTCACCGCGCCGGGGAAGGCGACGGTCAACTCGACGTCGGGGTCGTTATCGGTCACCGATGTCAGGTCCGCCCGGCCTTCCAGGATCACCACATTGCCATTCCGGCGTAGCGATAGATTCACCCCCTGGGCGTCGGAATTCATGTTGGCAAGCTGCGGCAACTCGGCGAAGGTCAAATCGGAGAACACCGCCTGGGATCCCACATAGCCGTCGCTGTCGTAGTTCGACACCGCCACCTTCTGGCTGAATGGCAAATTGTTGCTGTCGAGTTGCGGACCGCTGTCCTTGGGAGTCCTCGGCTTGGCCGCCGCGATGATCTCCCCGGACACCTGGTCATCGGGCGAGACGGTGAGCGACGCCCTGACCCGCAGGCATCCGGCGGCCAGGGGCACGAGCAGCAGCAACATCGCGATGCCCAGGACGCGGCGCCGCCGAGCGGTGAATCCTCGGGTTTGGGACGGAATAGAGCCGACGCGCACCAGGTCATCGTGCCAGATGCGGTGTGCTGCTTTGGCGGGTCGTCCGATGTCGCGCGGTTGGCGCGTCGTACCGGATCGCCCCCGGCCGCTACAAACCCTTACAAGGGGAGTGCGCGGCCCAGGATCGCGAATGCTCGTGGGTCGCCGGTGAAGTAGTAGCCGCGGATGACGTCCGTGAAACCCAGTCGCCGGTAGAGCCGCCACGCGCGGTTGGGCTCACCGTTGGTTTCCGGAGTGGAAAGTAGAACGTTCTTCTCGTCGCGACCGGCGAGCAGCCGGCGCGCCAATGCCTCGCCAAGGCCGCGGCCCTGGGCGCGGGGATGAATGTGCAACTCGGTCAACTCGAAGTAGCTGTTCATCAGTTTGGCGATCTCCTGAGGTGGCGAGCCGCCGCGTTGCAAGCCCAGGACAACCTGCTGCTGCCACCACTGTCCGGGCGCCCCGGGGTAGCCGTAGGCCACGCCGAGCAGCGGCGCGTTGCTCAATTCGACGGCCGACGGCGCCTGGCCGGCTTCGGGGCCGCCGTGGTACTCGGGTACCTCGGTTGTCTCGATCTCGACGACGCCCACCCCCTGCCAGCCACGTCGCCGGATGTGTTCCAGCCACATGGCGGCGCGCTGGTTCTCGGTGCCCCGCGGGTATCGCATCGCGTCGACATACACCCCCAGGGCGTCACCGAGACGGCGCTCCATATCGTTCGGCGGCAGATCGATAAGGAATATCGCCAACTCGCGGGGTCCTCCTGAAGCGGTGATCCGGTCAGGTGATTCTTCTCTAGTATCGAGGCTCATTATCGGACGGGATGGCCGTCGTTTCATCGGCGGTGGTGACGGCAAGCTGACGAACTCGGCCGGTTCCGTTTCGTTGCGTGGCGCACGGCCGTACCCATTCGCATGAGAGGCGGGAGACAACCGGGATAGAATCGCTGTCGAACCAGTGGTACGGCGCAGATTGACCTCGTATCATCGGAGTTAGTTGCCCCACAACGGGCATCCGCGTGCTATCGATAGTTACGTGCCAAACTGTCGGCAAGGAGGGACGAATGCCACTCTCCGATCATGAACAGCGGATGCTCGATCAGATCGAGAGCGCACTCTACGCCGAAGACCCCAAATTCGCGTCGAGCGTCCGTGGCGGAGGGTTCCGCGCACCGACGGCGCGGCGGCGCCTGCAGGGCGCGGCGTTGTTCGTCATCGGTCTGGCGATGCTGGTTTCCGGCGTGGCTTTCAAAGCCACGATGATTGGAAGCTTCCCGATTCTCAGCGTCTTTGGCTTCATCGTGATGTTTGGCGGTGTGGTGTATGCCATCACCGGCGCGCGGTTGTCCAAAAAGTCCGACCATTCCCGGCCCGCGCCCGGGTCGCCGCGCCAGCGTCGCAGCAAGGGTGGCGGAGGCTCGTTCACCAGCCGGATGGAAGACCGCTTCCGCCGGCGCTTCGACGAGTAGGGGCACCGTCAGCCACACGGGGTAGCCATCGGCTACCCCGTTTTGTTTTCGTACCGAGTCTGCGCTGAGCGAGCGGATTCGCGGCGTACCCGCGCCGTGTGCGCAGACTCGGCGCCATCGTTGCAGGCTCGGACTGTTTGCTTGACCGGCGCGCACCGGCTGAGTCCCTTCCGAATCCCAATTGAGCCCCAATCGAGTCCCGGGCGCAGGCTCTGAGCCCCACCGAGCCCCACTTATATCCCCATCGAGCCCCACGCGGCCACTTCAGGGCTTTGACGTGTGGTTTTGTCCCATCACGATCGGGTCACGGAGCGACACTCGCGGGCCTCCGATGGGCCGTGGAAGACCTTCCGTGGTGGATAACCGGGAAAACTCGGTGACGACACTCCATTAATGGGGAGAAGTGGTGGATTGTGGGGTATGGTGGCCGAAGTGTTTGGGAGTGCTTGGGTGGCGCTGAGAGCGGAGGTGAGCTGGTGTTTCTCGGCACCTACATGCCCAAACTCGACGACAAGGGGCGGCTCACGTTGCCCGCCAAGTTCCGCGACGCTCTGGCAGGGGGGTTGATGGTCACCAAGAGCCAAGATCACAGCCTGGCCGTCTACCCGCGGACCGAATTCGAGCAGCTGGCCCGGCGGGCGAGCAAGACGTCGCGAAGCAACCCGGAGGCCAGGGCGTTTTTGCGCAACCTCGCCGCCGGCACGGACGAGCAGCACCCCGACGCCCAGGGCCGCATCACGCTGTCGGCCGACCACCGCCGTTACGCGAATCTCTCCAAGGACTGCGTAGTGATCGGAGCCGTCGACTACCTCGAAATCTGGGACGCCCAGGCTTGGCAGGATTACCAACAGACCCACGAAGAGAACTTCTCCGCGGCCAGCGATGAAGCACTCGGCGACATTATCTGAGGCGCATGCCCGTGCATCGTGGCCTCTGCCCGAACCGACCCTGGCGTACTTCCCCAACGCCAGGTTCGTGCCTTCGGACAGGGACCTCGGTGCAGGGGCTTGCTCCATAGCGGCCGTCCCGGGTTCGAACGGGTTCCTCCAGACCCGGGGAGGTGTTGCGGTGGCTGAGAATTCACACGACTTCGGGCACATTCCCGTCCTGCTGCAACGCTGCGTGGAGCTGCTCACCCCGGCACTGACCCGCTACCACTCGGACGGGTCCGAGGCGGTCCTCGTCGACGCAACCGTCGGCGCCGGTGGGCACGCGGAGCGGTTCTTGACCGAATTGCCGGGTCTGCGCCTGATCGGACTCGACCGCGACCCCAGCGCTCTGGATATCGCCCGGGCTCGGCTGGCGCGATTCGCGGACCGGGTCACGCTGGTGCACACACGGTATGACGGCCTCGTCGCGGCGCTGTCCGAATCCGGTTATGCCGCAGCCGAATCGGTCGACGGGGTCCTGTTCGACCTCGGTGTTTCCTCCATGCAGCTCGACCGCGCCGAACGCGGCTTCGCGTATGCCCGGGACGCGCCGTTGGACATGCGGATGGACCCAGCCTCGCCGCTGACCGCGGCCGACATCCTGAACACCTACGACGAGGCGGCGCTGGCGGATATCCTGCATCGCTACGGCGAGGAGCGGTTCGCGCGCCGCATCGCGGCGCAGATCGTCCGCCAGCGCGCCCGCACCCCCTTCACCTCGACCGCGCAGCTGGTAGCACTGCTCTACCAAGCGATTCCGGCTCCGGCCCGGCGCACCGGCGGGCACCCGGCCAAGCGCACCTTCCAGGCGCTGCGGATCGCGGTCAACGACGAACTCGACTCGCTGCGTAGTGCCATTCCCGCTGCCCTGGACGCCCTCACCGGCGGCGGGCGCATCGTGGTGCTGGCCTACCAATCGCTGGAGGACCGGATCGTCAAACGGGTGCTCGCCGACGCGGTCGCCTCGCGCACGCCGGTGGACCTTCCGCTCGAGCGTCCCGGCCATGAGCCGCGATTCCGGTCTCTGACGCGCGGCGCCGAACGCGCGGATGCCGCCGAGGTCGAACGCAATCCGCGCAGCGCCGCGGTCCGATTACGGGCCCTGCAGCGGCTGGAACGCGGGCCGGAAAAGCTGGTTGCCCGGAAAGGCGACTCATGAAGGTAAAGCGCGAGACGCCGAAACGCCGCGGCGGCAGCGACGGTTCTGCCCGCAAGAGCGGGCGTACCGCCGCTGACTCAACGTCGTCGCGCCGCACCCGGCCCGGAACGGCCTCGGCACCCACCCGCGAGGCGCGGGCGCCGAAGTCTGGGCCGCAAACCAGCCCGATCGCCCGGCCGGTCGAGCGGTCGGCCCGGCCCAAGAGCGCCAGCCAGGCCAAGGCGCGCGCCAAGGCGCGGAAGGCTAAGGCGCCCAAGGCTTTCCGGCCTCGTTTGACTGAGCGTTTGGCGACCAGGCTGGCATCGATTGACCTGCGGCCCCGGACACTGGCGAGCAAGGTCCCATTCGTCGTGCTGGTCATCGGCGCCCTCGCTCTCGGGCTGGGCCTCACGCTGTGGTTGTCCACCGACTCCGCCGAGCGGTCCTACCAGCTGAGCCACGCCCGCGAGAAAAACCGCCTGCTGCAACAGCAGAAGGAGGCGCTGGAACGCGATGTGCGCGAGGCGGAGTCCGCGCCGGCGCTCGCGGAGGCGGCCCGCAAGCAGGGCATGATCCCGACGAGGGATACCGCACACCTGGTCCAGGACCCGTCCGGCAACTGGGTGGTGGTCGGCACCGCCAAACCGGCCGACGGCGTTCCGCCGCCGCCGCTGAACACCAAGCTTCCCGAACCTGGCCCGCCGCCCCCGAAACCGTCGGCGCTTCCCCCGGAGGTTCCGGTTCGGGTGCAACCGGGCCCGGGTGATCCTCCCGCGCCGGCCAGGTCCGGACCGGAGGCGTTGCTGCGCGCTCCGGACGGCTCGACGACGGTGGGCGGCCAGCACCTGCCGGCTCAGCCCCCTACTCAGCCCATTGCCCCACTGCCCGGTATGCCCGGCGGACCGGTCACCGGGCCGCTTCCGGGTGTGCTCCCGACGCCAGGGCTCCCGACGCCAGGGCAGCCGGCTCCGGCGGGGCCGGCGCAGCCTCCGGTTCCCGCCGAAGTCCCGATTCCGTTGGGCGGACTACCCGCCCAACTTCCCGGCCAAGTGCCCGCGCCGTTACCCGCAGAGGTGCCGGTTCCGGTGCAGCCGGCGACGGCGGCCTCCTCCCCCCAGGCCCCGCAAAATCTGGTCCCCGTCATTCCCGGTGCCCCGGTGCCGCAACCGGGGCCGGCTAACGGCGGACAGTTCGGGCCCCCCGCCGTCGCGACGCCAGGTGGCCCCAGGTGAGTCGCGGCGAGAGCAGGCGGACCCAATCGGGCCGACCGACGCGCGGTCCTCGTAAGCCGCTGGAAGCCAAGGGGATCCGGAAACCCAAGCGGCCCCGCAAGCCACAGCGGGCCGCGAACGGTTCAGAGGTCCGGGAACCGAAAAGATTCCGGAAAGCCAAGGAGGCCGGGAAAATCCGCGGAGCCGAACGGCCGGACGCGGTGCCCGCCGGCCACTCCGCACGAGAGCGGCGCACCCGGCAAATCGCAGAAGTGCGGACACGCGGCGCGTCGTTCGTCCTCCGGCATCGAGCCGGCAACGCGGTCATCCTGGTGCTGATGGTGGTGGCGGCGGTGCAGTTGTTCATCCTGCAGGTGACAGATGCCCCGGCGCTGCGCGCCCAGGCGGCCGGACAGCTCAAGGTCACCGACGTCGAAAAGGCCGTTCGCGGCAGCATCGTCGACCGCAACAACGACCAACTGGCGTTCACCACCGAGTCGCGCGCGTTGACGTTTCAGCCGAAGAGGATTCGCCAGCAACTGGAGGATGCCAAGAAGAAGAACTCGGCGGCCCCCGATCCGCAGGAGCGGCTGCGGGATATCGCCAAGGAGGTCTCGGCTCGGCTGAACAACAAGCCGGACGTCCCGACCGTGCTGAAGAAGCTGCAAAGTAACGAGAACTTCGTCTATCTGGCGCGCGCGGTCGACCCCGCCGTCGCCGGCGCGATTTCCGACAAGTATCCCGAGGTCGGTTCCGAACGACAGGATCTGCGCCAGTATCCGGGCGGATCGCTGGCGGCCAACGTCGTCGGTGGCATCGACTGGGACGGTCACGGGCTGCTGGGGCTGGAGGACTCGCTGGACTCGGTGCTGTCCGGAACCGACGGTTCGGTCACCTACGACCGCGGGTCCGACGGCGTCGTCATCCCGGGTAGCTATCGCAACCGGCATCGGGCGGTCAACGGCTCGACCGTCCAGCTGACCATCGACGACGACGTCCAGTTCTACGTGCAGCAGCAGGTCCAACAGGCAAAGAACCTGTCTGGGGCACACAACGTTTCGGCCGTCGTGCTCGACGCCAAATCCGGCGAAGTGCTGGCCATGGCCAACGACAACACCTTCGACCCGTCCCAGGACATCGGGCGTCAGGGCGACAAGCAGCTGGGCAACCTGGTGGTGTCCTCGCCGTTTGAGCCGGGCTCGGTGAACAAGGTGATCACCGCGTCCTCGGTGATCGAGTACGGCCTCTCGAACCCCGACGAGGTGTTGCACGTACCCGGCTCGATCCAGATGGGCGGTGTGACCGTGCATGACGCGTGGGACCACGGCGTGATGCCCTACACCACCACCGGCGTTTTCGGAAAGTCGTCCAACGTCGGCACGCTGATGCTGGCTCAGCGGGTCGGCCCGGAACGCTATTACGACATGGTCCGCAAATTCGGCCTGGGCCAGCGCACCAACGTCGGGCTGCCCGGTGAAAGCGCCGGGCTGGTGCCGCCCATCGACCAATGGTCGGGTAGCACCTTCTCGAACCTGCCCATTGGCCAAGGCCTTTCGATGACCCTGCTGCAGATGGCCGGCATGTACCAGGCGATCGCCAATGACGGACTGCGGATGCCGCCACGGATCATCAAGGCCACCATCGCCGCCGACGGCACCCGGACCGAAGAACCCCGTCCGGAAGGCGTCCGGGTGGTGTCGCCGCAGACCGCTCAGACCGTGCGGAACATGCTGCGTGCCGTCGTGCAACACGACCCGATGGGTTACCAACAGGGCACCGGGCCGGCGGCGGCGGTGTCCGGCTATCAGATCGCCGGCAAGACCGGTACCGCACAGCAGATCAATCCCGCCTGCGGGTGCTACTTCGACAACGTCTACTGGATCACCTTTGCCGGGATGGCCACCGTCGACAATCCCCGCTACGTGATCGGCATCATGATGGACAACCCGGAGCGCAACGCCGACGGCACGCCGGGACACTCGGCCGCCCCGCTGTTCCACAACATCGCCGGCTGGCTGATGCAGCGCGAGAATGTGCCGCTGTCACCCGACCCCGGGCCGCCGCTGACATTGCAGGCCACCTAACCCACCACCGCAGCGCCCCTGCAAGCCCCTGCCAGATCCTCCACGCGCGGGAACACCGCATGTCCGGGTGCGTGTAGGTAGGGTGTCATGGCCCATCATGAGGATCACACACGGGAGGAGGTGTGAACAGGTGGTGTCGGTGCCCGCTGGGCTGCGCCCGGGCGCCGGCGCGGGCGTGCGGCTGCCCGCGTTGGCGGCTCAGGTCGGCGCGGTTTTGGCGGAAAGCCCGGATGGTCGCTCGGGAGTCCCAGACGTGCTGGTCACCGGTGTGACGCTGCGCGCCCAGGACGTGCTGCCCGGTGACTTGTTCGCCGCCCTGCCCGGCTCGTCGACGCACGGCGCCCGGTATGCCGGCGACGCGATCGAACGCGGCGCCGTCGCGGTACTCACCGACGGCGCCGGCGTCGCCGAAATGGGCGTTCAGGCCGTGACCGCGCCGACATTGGTGCACCCGGCGCCCCGCAGCGTGCTCGGCGCGTTGGCCGCCACGGTGTACGGAAATCCGTCCGAGAAGATCACGGTCGTCGGGATCACCGGAACGTCCGGCAAGACGACCACGACCTACATGGTCGAGTCCGGTCTGCGGGCCGCCGGGCGGGTGGCGGGGCTGATCGGCACCATCGGCATCCGGATCGACGGCGCCGACATCCCCAGTGGGCTGACCACTCCGGAGGCTCCCGCGCTGCAGGCCATGTTCGCGGCGATGGCCGAACGCGGGGTGGACACCGTCGTCATGGAGGTGTCCAGCCACGCGCTGACGCTGGGCCGGGTGGACGGCACCGGATTCGCGGTGGGTGGATTCACCAACCTGTCCCGCGACCACCTCGACTTTCACCCCAGCATGGCCGACTACTTCGAGGCCAAGGCACTGCTGTTCGACCCGGACTCGCCGCTGCGCGCCCGCAGCGTCGTGGTGTGCATCGATGACGACGCCGGGCGCGCGATGGCCGCCCGGGCCGGCGACGCGATCACGGTCAGCGCCGCTGACCAGCCCGCCCACTGGCGCGCCGTGGACGTGGCGCCGATGGGCGCCGCGGGACAGGAGTTCACCGCTGTAGACCCCGCCGGCGTGCGCCACCGGATCGGCATCCGGCTCCCGGGCCACTACAACGTCGCCAATTGCCTTGTTGCACTGGCGATCCTCGACGCGGTCGGAGTTTCTCCCGAACAGGCGTCGCCGGGACTGCTGGAAACCCGGGTCCCCGGGCGACTGGAGGAAATCGACTGCGGCCAGGATTTTCTCGCCCTCGTCGACTACGCCCACAAGCCGGGCGCGTTGCGGGCGGTGCTGACCACCCTGATGCAGCCGGACCGCCGGCTGGCGGTGGTGTTCGGCGCCGGCGGTGACCGCGACCCGGGCAAGCGGGCGCCGATGGGCGAAATCGCTGCCGAACTGGCCGATTTGGTCGTCGTCACCGACGACAACCCGCGCGGTGAGGATCCGGCGGCAATCCGCCGCGAGATCCTGGCCGGGGCGGCCGAAGCCGGCGGTGCGGCCGAGGTGGTCGAGATCGCCGACCGGCGGGCGGCGATCAGGCACGCGGTCGACTGGGCGGAGCCCGGTGACGTCGTCGTTGTCGCGGGCAAGGGCCACGAAACCGGGCAGCGCAGCGGCGGGCAGACCCGGCCGTTCGACGACCGGGTGGAGCTCGCAGGGGCCCTGGAGGCGCTCGGGCCCCGGGGGGCACGCGGATGATCGACCTCACCGTCGCCCAAATCGCCGAGATCGTCGGCGGCACACTGGCCGACATCTCGCCGGCGGAGGCCGCGGAACTCCACGTCACCGGCACGGTTGAGTTCGACTCGCGGGCCGTCGGCCCGGGCGGGCTGTTCCTGGCGCTGCCGGGGGCGCGCTCCGACGGCCACGACCACGCGGGCTCGGCGGTAGCGGCCGGCGCCGTCGCCGTGCTGGCGGCCCGGCCGGTCGGGGTCCCCGCGATCGTGGTGACGCCGCGTCCGGCGCCTGAGGGACGGGCCGGCGTGCTCGAGCACGACGCCGACGGCTCCGGGGCCGCGGTGCTGACCGCGCTGGCCAGGCTGGCCAGGGCCGTGGCCGCCGAACTGGTGGCGGGCGGGCTGACCATCATCGGGATCACCGGCTCGTCGGGGAAAACCTCGACCAAGGACTTGGTGGCCGCCGTCCTCGAGCCGCTGGGGGAGGTCGTGGCCCCGCCCGGGTCGTTCAACAACGAGCTGGGCCACCCCTGGACGGTGTTGCGCGCGACGCGGCGCAGCGACTACCTGGTCCTCGAGATGTCGGCACGCCATCCCGGCAACATCGCCGCGCTGGCCGAGATCGCCCCGCCGGCCATCGGGGTGGTCCTCAACGTCGGCACCGCGCACCTGGGCGAGTTCGGCTCCCGCGACGCCATCGCTCGGACCAAAGCCGAACTGCCCCAAGCGGTTCCACTATCCGGAGTGGTAATCCTCAACGTCGACGACCCGGCGGTGGCCGCGATGGCCGATGCCACCGCGGCCCGGGTGGTCCGGGTCAGCTGTATCGATCCGGGGCCCCCAAACAGCCCGGATGTCTGGGCCGACGGAGTGTCGCTGGACGAACTGGCCAGGCCGCGCTTCACCTTGCACGCCGGAGGCGACACCGTTGAGGTCCGGCTCGGTGTGTACGGCGACCACCAAGTCACCAACGCGTTGTGCGCCGCCGCGGTCGGCCTGCAATGCGGCGCCACCGCCGAGCAGGTGGCCGCCGCGCTGGCCGGAACGGGGCCGGTATCGCGGCACCGCATGCAGGTGACCACCCGCGCCGACGGCGTCACGGTGATCGACGACGCCTACAACGCCAACCCCGACTCGATGCGAGCCGGCCTGCAGGCGCTGGCCTGGATCGCCCACGGCGGCGCCCATGACAAGAACAAGCGGGGCTCGAGCGCCCGGCGCAGCTGGGCGGTGCTCGGCGAAATGGCCGAGCTCGGCGAGGACGCGATAACCGAGCACGATCGCATCGGCCGGCTGGCGGTGCGCTTAGATGTGTCTCGACTCGTTGTCGTGGGAACCGGGAGGTCGATGAGCGCCATGCACCACGGAGCGGTCATGGAGGGCTCGTGGGGCTCAGGGGCCGATCAAGGGGCCGATAGGGGGGCCGTCACCGTGCCCGACGCCGACGCCGCCCTGGCCTTGTTGCGGGCCGAGGTGCACCCCGGCGACGTGGTCCTGGTCAAGGCGTCGAACGCGGCCGGGCTGGGGGCGTTGGCCGACGCGTTGGCCTCGGATGACTCTGCTAACGGGGCGAGCCCGTGAGACAGATCCTCATCGCAGTCGCCATCGCGCTGACCGTGTCAATCCTGTTGACCCCGGCGCTGATCCGATTGTTCACCAAGCAGGGATTCGGCCATCAGATCCGCGAGGACGGCCCGCCCAGCCACCAAACGAAGCGCGGCACGCCGTCGATGGGCGGAGTGGCGATTCTGGCCGGCATCTGGGCGGGTTACCTGGGCACGCACATCGCCGGGCTGGCGTTCGACGGGGAAGGCGTATCCGCGTCGGGTCTGCTGGTGCTGGGGCTGGCCACCGTGCTGGGCGGTGTCGGCTTCCTCGATGACCTGATCAAGATCCGCAGGTCGCGCAACCTCGGGTTGAACAAGACGGCCAAGACGGTCGGGCAGATCGTCGCCGCGGTGCTGTTCGGTGTGCTCGTGTTGCAGTTCCGCAATCAGGCCGGCCTGACGCCGGGCAGCCCGGATCTTTCCTACGTGCGTGAGATCGCCACCGTCACACTGGCTCCGGCACTGTTCGTGCTGTTCTGCGTGGTGATCGTCAGCGCGTGGTCCAACGCGGTCAACTTCACCGACGGCCTGGACGGGCTGGCCGCGGGCTGCATGGCGATGGTCACGGGTGCCTATGTGTTGATCACCTTCTGGCAGTACCGCAACGCATGCGTCACCGCGCCGGGCCTGGGCTGCTACAACGTGCGCGATCCGCTGGACCTGGCGCTCATCGCGGCCGCCACCGCCGGCGCCTGCATCGGCTTTTTGTGGTGGAATGCCGCGCCCGCCAAAATATTCATGGGCGACACCGGCTCGCTGGCGCTGGGCGGCATCATCGCGGGGTTGTCGGTGACCAGCCGCACCGAGATCCTCGCCGTCGTGCTGGGTTCGCTGTTCGTCGCCGAAGTCACCTCCGTCGTGCTGCAGATCCTGGCCTTTCGCACCACCGGGCGCCGGGTGTTCCGGATGGCGCCGTTCCACCACCATTTCGAATTGGTCGGCTGGGCCGAAACCACGGTGATCATCCGCTTCTGGCTGCTCACCGCGATCACCTGCGGTCTGGGCGTGGCCCTGTTCTACGGTGAGTGGCTAGCCGCGATCGGCGCGTAATGAGCGGTCTTGACCCCTTGGTGCCGGGCGCGCCGGTGTTGGTGGCCGGCGGCGGTGTGACCGGCAAGGCAGTGCTCGCGGCCCTGAGCCGATTCGGTGCGTCGGCAACCCTGTGCGACGACGACCCGGCCACGCTGCGCCAGTACGCCGAGAGCGGAGTGCCGACCGTGACGGCGTCGACGGCCGCCCAACAGGTCTCCCAATACGCGCTGGTGGTGACCAGCCCCGGTTTCTCGCCGGCCACGCCGCTGCTGG
This sequence comes from Mycobacterium sp., assembly GCF_052145595.1. Classification (GTDB taxonomy): domain Bacteria; phylum Actinomycetota; class Actinomycetes; order Mycobacteriales; family Mycobacteriaceae; genus Mycobacterium. The sequence goes on from NZ_JBKQOI010000204.1 coordinate 41,832, forward strand.
CCGCCGCGGCCACGGCGGGCGTGCCCATCTGGGGTGACGTGGAGTTGGCCTGGCGGCTGGACGCCGCGGGCCACTACGGGCCGCCGCGCCGCTGGCTGGCCGTGACCGGCACAAACGGCAAGACGACCACGACGTCGATGCTGCACGCCATGCTGACCGCCGACGGGCGAAGCAGCCTGTTGTGCGGCAACATCGGCAGCCCGGTGCTCGAAGTCTTAAACGAGTCCGCTGAGCCCTCGGACCTCCTCGCCGTCGAGCTGTCCAGTTTCCAGCTGCATTGGGCGCCGTCGCTGCGGCCCGAGGCGGGCGTCGTGCTCAACATCGCCGAAGACCATCTGGACTGGCATTCCACGATGGCCGAGTACACCGCGGCCAAGGCCCGGGTGCTCAATGGCCGGGTGGCGGTGGTAGGCCTGGACGACGGCCGGGCCGCCGCGTTGCTGGACACCGCGGCGGCACCGGTCCGGGTAGGCTTCCGGCTCGGCGAACCGGCCACCGGCGAACTCGGTGTGCGCGACGGCCAACTGGTTGACCGCGCCTTTGCCGACGACCTGGCCCTCCTGCCGGCCGAGTCGATTCCGGTGCCGGGCCCGGTCGGGGTGCTCGACGCCCTGGCCGCGGCGGCGCTGGCGCGCTGCGTCGGCGTGTCCCCTGAAGCAATCGGGGCCGCGATCACATCATTCCGGGTGGGCCGGCATCGGGCCGAGGTAGTGGCCGTCGCCGACGGGATCAGGTACGTCGACGACTCCAAGGCCACCAATCCGCACGCCGCCGAGGCGTCGGTGCTCGCGTATCCGCGGGTGGTGTGGGTGGCGGGTGGTTTGCTGAAGGGCGCATCCGTTGACGCCGCGGTCGCCAGGATGGCCTCGCGGCTGGTCGGAGCGGTGCTCATCGGCCGAGATCGCGAAGAGGTTGCAGAGGCGTTATCGCGACACGCGCCGGATGTCCCCGTCGTCCAGGTTGTGACAGGCGAGGATGCTGGTATGGATGCGACTGCTGTGGTGTCTGGTGCAGATGTGACAGAAGTGAAAAATTGGGACGGAGATCTCGGTGCTCGCGTCATGACCGCGGCCGTTGCCGCGGCCCGAAACCTGGCAAAGCCGGGTGACACGGTGCTGCTGGCACCGGCCGGCGCGTCGTTCGACCAGTTCACCGGTTACGCCGATCGTGGCGACGCGTTCGCGGCCGCCGTGCGTGCGGCGATCCGGTAGGCGGGTATGGGTAACGCGCTGACCCGGCTACTGGGGCGGGATAAGGGCCGGGGCAAGGACGGCAAAGAGACCTCCACGCCTGAGCGGGTCGAGGACGCCACCGACCCGACGCACGCGTCCACGGAGGCTCTCGAAACCGCCGACACGTCCCCGATCAAGGTCGACACAAAGGTCGACACCAAGGTCGACACCAAGGCCGACACCAAGGCCGACCTCGCGGCCAAAACGAGCGGTCTGCGCGGCCGGTTCGGCACCTGGCTGGGCCGACCCATGACCTCGTTTCACCTGATCATCGCCGTCGCCGGGTTGCTGACGACGCTCGGACTGATCATGGTGCTGTCGGCCTCCGGCGTACGGTCCTACGACGCCGACGGGTCGGCGTGGGTGATCTTCGGCAAGCAGGTCTTGTGGACGGTCGTCGGCCTCATCGGGGCCTACATCTCGATGCGGATGTCGGTGCGGTTCCTCCGGCGGGTCGCCTTCACCGGCTACGTGGTCACGATCATCTTGTTGGTGCTGGTGCTCGTTCCGGGAATCGGCAACCTGGCCAACGGCTCCCGGAAATGGTTCGTGATCGCGGGCTTTTCGATGCAGCCGTCCGAGTTGGCGAAAATCGCCTTCGCCATCTGGGGTGCGCACCTGCTGGCGGCCCGCCGCATGGAGCGGGCATCGCTACGCGAGATGCTGATTCCGCTGGTACCCGCCGCGGTCATCGCGCTGGCGCTGATCGTGGCCCAGCCCGACCTCGGGCAGACGGTGTCGCTGGGCATCATTCTGCTGGCCCTGTTGTGGTACGCCGGGCTGCCGCTGCGGGTATTCGCCACCTCGCTGCTGGCGGTCTTCGTCGCGGGCGCGGTTCTGGCGATGTCCGCGGGGTACCGATCGGACCGGGTGCGGTCCTGGATGAACCCCGAGAACGACCCGCAGGACACCGGCTACCAGGCCCGCCAGGCCAAGTTCGCGCTGGCTCACGGCGGCATCTTCGGCGACGGCCTGGGCCAGGGCGTCGCCAAGTGGAACTATCTGCCCAACGCTCACAACGACTTCATCTTCGCGATCATCGGCGAGGAGCTCGGTTTCGTCGGCGCTTTCGGGCTGCTGGTCCTCTTCGGGTTGTTCGCCTACACCGGGATGCGGATCGCGCGCCGGTCCGCCGACCCGTTCCTGCGGCTGCTGACCGCGACCACCACGATGTGGGTGCTGGGCCAGGCGTTCATCAACATCGGCTACGTGATCGGGATCCTGCCGGTCACCGGCCTTCAGCTGCCGCTCATCTCTGCTGGCGGAACATCAACGGCCGCAACACTTTTCATGATAGGGATCATGGTCAACGCGGCTCGCCATGAACCGGAGGCGGTGGCCGCGTTGCGAGCCGGGCGCGTCGACAAGGTGAACCGGCTGCTGCGGCTGCCGCTGCCCGAGCCGTATGTGCCGACCCGGCTGGAGGCGTTTCGCGATCGCAAACGTGTCCGCCCGCCACCGGCCAAAGCGGGGGCACCCCGGAACGCGCCCAGGAAGCCCCAGGCGCCCGCCCGGAAGCCTTCGCGGGAACCCGATCCGCCGCTGCGGCCGGCGTTCGGGCGAGCAGCTGCCCGGCCGGTGCCGCGGGGAGGGCATCATGTATCTGGCTACGCCGGTCAGGGAGCCGGCCAGCGTCAGACACGGCGCGCACGTGCATTGGAAGGTCAGCGTTACGGGTGAACGACACGGTCAGGGAGCCGGCCGGCGGGCTGGGGGCAAGCCCCTCGCCCGCCGGTGCCGCATCATCGGTCAATTCCACTTCGTCGGTCAATTCCACTTCGTCGGTCAATTCCACCCTGTCGATAGTGCTCGCCGGCGGCGGCACCGCCGGCCATGTGGAGCCTGCGATGGCCGTCGCCGACGCGCTCGCCGCGCTGGATCCGCAGGTCCGGATTACCGCCTTGGGCACCCGACGCGGGCTGGAGACCAGGCTGGTGCCCCAGCGCGGCTATCGCCTCGAGCTGATCACGCCGGTGCCGCTGCCGCGTAAACCCAACGGCGACCTGGCCCGGCTGCCACCGCGGGTGTGGCGTGCCGTCCGGGAGACCCGAGCCGTGCTCGACGCCGTCGACGCCGACGTGGTGATCGGTTTCGGTGGGTATGTGGCGCTGCCTGCCTACCTCGCCGCCCGCGGCATCCCCGGACTGCAGCGCCGCGTCCCGGTCGTCATCCACGAGGCAAACGCCAGGGCCGGGATCGCCAACCGGGTCGGCGCCCGCATCGCGGACCGGATCCTGTCCGCGGTCCCGGATTCGGGGCTGCGCCGCGCCGAGGTGGTCGGGGTGCCGGTCCGGGCTGCCATCACCGGGCTGGACCGCGCGGCGTTGCGCGCCGAAGCGCGCAAGCACTTCGGCTTCGCCGACGACGCGCGGGTCTTGCTGGTGTTCGGCGGTTCACAGGGCGCGGTCTCGCTGAACCGCGCCGTGTCGGCGGCCGCGGCCGGGCTGGCCGCCGCGGGCGTGGCGGTGCTACACGCCCACGGGCCCAAGAACACCCTCGAACTGCGCACACCCGACCCTGGCGATCCGCCGTACGTGGCGGTGCCGTATCTGGAGCGAATGGATCTGGCGTACGCCGCCGCCGATCTGGCGATCTGCCGGTCCGGGGCGATGACGGTCGCCGAGGTCTCAGCCGTCGGGCTCCCGGCCATCTACGTACCGCTGCCGATCGGCAACGGCGAGCAGCGGCTCAACGCGCTGCCGGTGGTCAACGCCGGCGGCGGCATGATCGTCGCCGATCCCGACCTGACCCCGGACCTGGTGGCCCGGCAGGCCGGCGGGCTACTCAACGACCCGGACCGGTTGGCCGCGATGACGGCGGCCGCCGCGCGGGTGGGACATCCCGAGGCAGCGCGCCAGGTGGCTCAGGCGGCGTTGGACATCGCAAAAAGGGCGCGCGCGTCGCGGAGACGCAAGTGAACGGCGAAGAGTTACCGCCCGAGCTGCAGCGGGTGCACATGGTGGGCATCGGGGGAGCCGGAATGTCGGGCATCGCCCGCATCCTGCTGGACCGGGGCGGACTGGTGTCCGGATCCGACGCCAAGGAGTCGCGCGGTGTGCACGCGCTGCGGGCCCGGGGCGCACTGATCCGCATCGGACACGAGGCGTCGTCGCTGGATCTGTTGCCCGGCGGGCCCACGGCGGTCATCACCACTCACGCCGCCATCCCGAAGACCAACCCCGAGCTCGTCGAAGCGCGGCGGCGCGGCATTCCGGTGGTATTGCGCCCCGCCGTGCTGGCCAGCCTGATGGACGGGCGCACCACGCTGATGGTCACCGGTACGCACGGCAAGACGACGACGACCTCGATGCTGATCGTGGCCCTGCAGCACTGCGGACGGGACCCGTCCTTCGCGGTCGGTGGGGAGCTGGGGGAGGCCGGCACCAACGCACACCACGGCAGCGGGGACTGCTTCGTCGCCGAGGCCGACGAAAGCGACGGCTCGCTGCTGGAGTACACGCCCAACGTCGCAGTGGTCACCAACATCGAGACCGATCATCTGGACTTCTACGGCAGTGCGGACGCCTACGTCGAGGTGTTCGACTCCTTTGTGGAGCGGCTTGCTCCCGGGGGAGCGCTCGTCGTGTGCACGGATGACCCCGGTGCGGCCGCGCTGGCCCAACGCACCGCCGAGCTGGGAATCCGGGTGCTTCGCTATGGCTCCGGTGACCAGCCAGGCGAACCCTTGGCCGCCAGGCTGTGGTCGTGGGTGCAACAGGGCACCGGAGCGGTCGCGCAGATCGAGCTGGCCCCAGAACCCCACCCACGCGTGATGCGGCTGTCGGTGCCCGGGCGGCATATGGCCCTCAATGCGCTGGGCGCGCTGCTCGCGGCGATCGAGATCGGCGCGTCGCCCGATGAGGTGCTCGACGGGCTGGCCGGCTTCGAGGGCGTGCGCCGCCGATTCGAGCTGGTCGGAACCTCTGGAGTCGGCAGGGCGTCGGTGCGGGTGTTCGACGACTACGCGCACCATCCCACCGAGATCAGCGCCACGCTGGCGGCGGTCCGCACGGTCCTCGAGCAGAGCGGCGGCGGTCGCAGCATCGTGGTGTTCCAGCCCCACTTGTATTCGCGGACAAAGGCTTTCGCCGCCGAGTTCGGTCATGCGCTGGATGCCGCCGACGAGGTGTTCGTCCTCGACGTCTACGGCGCACGCGAACAACCGCTGGCCGGTGTCAGCGGAGCCAGCGTCGCCGAGCACGTCAGCGTGCCGGTGCGCTACCTGCCGGATTTCTCCGCGGTCGCCGAGGAGGTGGCGGCGGCCGCCGGCCCCGGCGATGTCATCGTCACCATGGGTGCGGGCGACGTGACCTTGCTGGGGCCGGAGATCGTGACCGCGCTGCGGGTGCGGGCCAACCGCAGCGCGCCGGGCCGCCCGGGGATCCTGCGATGACCGAGCCGATCGACGCCACACCGACCGACGTCGTGGCAGACTCGCCCGACGCCTCGCCCGATGCTGAGGCCGATTTGGCCGCCGACGGCGTGATCACCGAACCGCTCCCCACCGGGGCCGTGGGCCAGACACAGCCGGATCAAGGCGAATTCGAGGGGCCACGCCGGCGGGCCCGTCGCGAACGGGCCGAGCGCCGCGCCGCGCAGGCTCGCGCCAGAGCCATCGAGGAAGCTCGCCGCGAGGCCAAACGAAGGGCCAGCGGACGCGTCGTCAAGCAGCCCAAACCGGTTGCGCGTGGCGTTGTTCGGGGCCTGAAAATGCTGCTCGCAACGGTGGTGTTGGCCATCGTCGGGGTCGGGCTCGCGCTGATCCTCTACTTCACGCCCGCGATGTCGGCACGCAACATCGTCATCACCGGGACCGGGTCGGTGACCCGCGAGGAGGTCCTCGACGCGGCGCGGGTTCGGCCCGGAACGCCGCTGCTGCAGATCAACACCAACCAGGTGGCCGACCGGGTGGCGGCGATCCGGCGAGTGGCCAGCGCGCGAGTGCAGCGTCAGTACCCATCGGCGCTGCGCATCACCATCGTCGAGCGGGTTCCCTTGGTGGTCAAGGATTTTTCCGACGGCCCGCACCTCTTCGATCGCGACGGGGTCGACTTCGCGACGGCGCCGCCGCCACCGGCGCTGCCCTACATCGATGTCGACAACCCCGGGCCAACCGATCCGGCGACCAAGGCGGCGCTACAGGTGCTGACCGCGCTGCGCCCCGAGGTCTTGGGTCAGGTGGGCCGGATCGCGGCGCCATCGGTGGCCTCGATCACGCTGACGCTCGGCGATGGGCGAGTGGTGATTTGGGGGACCACCGACCGCACCGAGGAGAAGGCCGAAAAGCTGGCCGCGCTGTTGACGCAGCCCGGAAGAACCTACGACGTGTCCAGCCCCGACCTGCCGACCGTGAAGTAGTCGCACCCGCGCGAGTGTGAAGCCAGTTTCACGCTCGACGCCGAACGTGACGCCAGTCTCAGGCTCGACCGCAGAAAAAATTTTGCGCAGCGCGCCTCGGCGCGCCTGCGGGGTTAGCGCCCGTCGTACCCATACCGTTGCGTTTGCGCGGAACTACTTGACATAACTCTAAGCCTGTGGTTGAGGTTGAGGGTTTGCCAGGCGGACACACCGAGTCCCATCAGGGAGGAAGACGTAATGATGACCCCCCCGCACAACTACTTGGCCGTAATCAAGGTTGTGGGTATCGGTGGCGGCGGCGTCAACGCCGTCAACCGGATGATCGAGCAGGGCCTCAAGGGCGTGGAGTTCATCGCGATCAACACCGACGCCCAGGCGCTGTTGATGAGCGATGCCGACGTCAAGCTCGACGTCGGCCGCGACTCCACCCGCGGACTGGGCGCCGGCGCCGACCCAGAGGTCGGGCGCAAGGCCTCCGAAGACGCCAAGGACGAGATCGAAGAGCTGCTGCGGGGCGCGGACATGGTGTTCGTCAC
>NZ_JBKQOI010000205.1:0-25138 GCF_052145595.1 Mycobacterium sp.
TAGGTTCCCGAATCGCGTGTCATCTCCCACGGCTGGTGCCTGGTGGTTAATAAATACTCCCCGCTGCCGCTGCCGCTGCCGTCGTCGGCTGGCTGGGAGCGTCCGCCATGTCGGCCATGAACGGAAAGGTGGTGGGGCACAGACTTTAAGGTGTCGCATCGTCACAGTGACGATGCGGAAGACAAATGCCCGTGTACGCGAATGTCGAATGCCGAACCCCGCGGAGTGTCCCGGTTGTCGCCTCTTAGCATACCTAATGAAAAATGACACGGGTTTGCCAAAGGCTCGATGACATCGCGTGAGACAACCTGCATCGCCGCAGGTGAGGAGATCGGGAGATGACACGCGATTCGGGAACCTACACGCGGCGGCGGCTGCGGATTCGCTTCGACGGGGCGGGGGAAATAGACAAGTGAATTATGTTGGTATGCAAGGGAATCGCGAATACGCTGTAGTCTACTGGTAATCCTGCATATTCCTTACGGTTCTTGGAGGGTGTTCGTCGCCGCGGCCGTAGGCTTCGAGTCACCCAGGGGCGTCGGGTATGGCTTGCCATATTCTGCCTAGTGATGGCTCGAATCGATTGGCCGCCCGGCGTCCCGCGACGACTCAACCGCTAATTGAGAGGTGCGATCCAATCGCTGTGTAAGGACACGTCGGTGTGGTCGTCTGGTGGGTTCAAAGACCGACAACGAGCACGGAGGTGGTTGTGCCGCAGCAACTATGGGCCGGCGTTGATGCCGGCAAGTCCGAGCACCATTGCGTGGTCCTGGACATGGAGGGCAAGAGGGTGCTGTCGCGGCGGGTAGCCAACGACGAGGCGACGCTGGGGGAGTTGATCGGTGCGGTCACAACGCTGGCCGACGCCGGGGAGCTGACCTGGGCGATCGATCTGGCCGGTGGCGGTGCCGCGTTATTGATCGCCCTGCTAATGGACGCTTCCCAGCGGCTGCTCTACATCCCGGGCCGGAGTGTCTATTACGCGTCGGGCGCCTATCGCGGTGACGCGAAAAGCGACGCTAAAGATGCGGCGATCATTGCTGATCAAGCCCGGATGCGCCGTGACCTCCAACCCCTGCGTGCCGGCGATGAGATCACCGTGGAGCTGCGCATCCTCACCGCTCGGCGTGCTGATCTCGTGGCCGATCGCACCCGGGCCATCAATCGGCTGCGCGCTCAGCTGCTGGAGTACTTCCCGGCGCTGGAGCGGACGTTTGACTATAGCCAGCACAAGGCCGCGCTGATCCTGCTTACCGGCTACCAGACCCCCGAGGCATTACGTCGCGTCGGCGCCGCCCGACTGACCGCCTGGCTGCGGAAACGCAAGGCCCGCAACGCCGAGGCGGTCGCGGCCGCCGCGCTCGAGGCCGCCCACGCCCAGAACACTGTGCTGCCTGGACAAGACTTGGCCGCGGCGATGGTGGCGCGACTGGCCGAGGAGGTGATCACCCTCGACACCGAAATCGCCGACACCGACACGATGATCGAGGAGCGATTTCGCCGCCACCGCCACGCCGAAATCATCCTGAGCATGCCCGGCTTCGGGGTCATCCTCGGCGCCGATTTCCTCGCCGCCACCGGCGGAGACATGGACGCCTTCGACTCCGCCGATCGCCTAGCTGGCATCTGCGGACTCGCACCGGTACCGCGCGACTCCGGGCGCATCAGCGGCAACCTCAAACGACCCCGCCGCTACCACCGCCGGCTGCTGCGGACCTGCTATCTGGCCGCCCAAAGCGCTGCCCGCACCGACCCCGCATCCCGCGCCTACTACGAGCGCAAACGCGCCGAAGGCAAACACCACCGACAAGCAGTCCTTGCTTTAGCCCGACGACGCCTCAACGTCCTCTGGGCCATGCTGCGCGACCACACCCCATACCAAACCTCAACCGCCACAGCGGCTTGACAAACCGATTGAGAATCGATTCCTGCATATTCCTCCAGCAACGGGAGTAGCCGAGACGACCACCGTGCACTGACGCGTCGGCGGCTGAATTGCCCAGGTCGCCGGCCCGGGCCTTCGGGCGTGCGGGTGTCGCCGGTTGCGGTGCACACCGAGTGTCGGTGTTCGGTGGCAGACTTACCTCCGGAGGTAACGCGCGGTGTACGACGAGATGGCTGGAGCTGAGGCTCTCGCTCGCGCCAACCATGAGGCCATTGAGCTGACCCGGGCGCACTGCCGGCATGCTCGCATCGAGATGCCCTATGGCAACAGCCCCGTCGGAGCAGCCATGGGCTGGCCGCTGGCCGTGATGGAAGTGCGCTGTGAACATGCCTCGCCGCCTCGCCGGCAAAGCCACAACGCCATGGAGCTCGCGGTCGCCTTTTACCGGGAATCCTGCGTGGGATGTCCACACCGCGACGGCACCGGCGTCGTGCCCAATTTGACGACAGAAGTCGCGAAGCGCGACGCCGACCTCGAGCAACGCCAACACCACGAGAAGCAGCGAACTGAGCAGCTCGCGGCGCGGCGGGCGGCGCGTCACACACGGCGGCGACTTACCGTGGCCGGCGACGGATACGTGGTCCGCGAATTAGCCGACGTGATCGATCGGCTCGACGCCGACGATCGCGTCGAGGGGTCGTCGGCCATGACCGACGCCAGCCGCCAACTCGTGCAGTCCGCGCGCCGTGCCCCTGAATTGTTCAGCCGGACCCTGGTCGAATCGATGCTGGAGATGGCGGTCGACACCGGCGAACCAGCAGTGTTCGTCGCGCTCGGCGAGTTGGTGCGCGCCGGCCGCTGCGACGCGCGGCAAGCAGTGGCGGCGGCGCTGGCGGTGTTGAGCACCGCTGGGGTGAAAGAGGCTGCAGATCTGCTGGCGGCATTCCCCGAATCTCTGCACGGCGAGGATTTGCCGCCCGTGCTCGACCGGCTCGTGGAACTGGCCGCCGGGCAAGATCTGATCGTGCGGACCGTCCCCGCGGCGCCGCTGGGATTCCTGGCCGCCGCAACTGTTGATCTGCCGCAAGTCTCCGATGACTTAATCGACCGGCTGCATTCCGATGATGACCAGGTCCGCGCCGATGCGGCCGCGGCCGCCGAACAGTTGCTCGACACCGATGCGGCACCACTCACCGTCCTGGGGCCAGCGCTGATCTCGGCGTGCCGCGACGAGGGCATCGGCTGGGCCGGCCAGCCGCACCCGAGCACGCAAGCCGCACGAGCGTTGGCCGCGGGATGGCGCGCCGATCCGACCACCTGCGTGCAAATGATCGAATCCGCGGCCACCGGGTCCGGCGCGGTCGACCGCGTCGGTCTGATGCGCGTGTCGAACGTCGTGTGCCGAGACGACCTGGCCGAGCTGTCGCCCGAGGCCACCGAGGCCGTGGTGCGCTTCTGCCTGGAGCGGCTGCGCGGTGACTGGGGCGACCGCGCCGCGGACATGGCGATCGCCGACCTGACCAGCGCCGCCGACACGATCGCCGAAAAGCTCGAACCCCACGTCCACACATTGCTGGGCATCCTGATCGAGTCAGCCGCACCCCGCCCATCGGGCCTGACGGCGCCCCAAACGCACACCACACACACCGGCACCGACTACGGTGTGGTTGCCCGCCAGCACGGCATCGCGCGCCCGCTGGGTCATCTCGCCCGCCGGGGCGGAGCAGCGATCCTGGAGCCGGTCCTGACGGTGTTCACCGCTGACAGCGGAGATCAGGAGCAGGACACCGCGATTCGGATGGCTCTGCTGACAGCGCTGACCGAAGCCGCGACCGCGGCCGCGCTCCGCGACCTGCTGCCGATCGTCTACGCGGGGCTGTTGTCGCCGGATCCGCGGCTGCGGGCTCAGGCCATCGACTTGTGGGCGCGCTGCGCCGAGGTCGGTCACGACGCGATACCGGCGAACCTGGCGGATCTCGCCGAGGTGTTGCTCGCCGACACATACGTCGTGGTGCACCAGAAATTGTTGCGGCGCATCGCCCATCTCGGCCTGCCGAGCCACCTGATTCCGCACTTGCTGGACCTCACCATGCGTTGGGTGACGCCGAAGATCGACCGCCCCGATCAGCTCGACGATGTGGTGTGGGCGATGCGGTACCTGGCCCAGATGTTCGACGACGATGGCCGCACCGAGCAGTGGCTGGGCGTCGCGCTGGATCTGGTTCCGCGGTTAGACCCACATGACCGCGAGCGCCTGCTGACGGCTCCGTGGCCAGAAACGTTGCGCGACAGCGTGTCATGGAGCACGACAGCGCTGGGCACCTTGGCCCAACCCGAACTCGCCCACAGTGGCTGGCCCCGCCGAGACCCCTTGCTGGTCGAATTGCTGGAGCGCCCAGCATCCGTGGTGGACGTCGCGTTATCGGCCTTTACCGCCGTCAGCGATGTGCACCTGCCCGGGCCGGCGTGGCGGGCGCTGGAACTCGTTGAGCTGCTGCAGGCAGTGGGCCGCCATACCGACTGCGTCAGCCTGGCTCGCCACGTCCACCAACATCTTCCGGCCGGGGCAGAAGGAGCGCCGGACAGACAGCTCGCCGACGTCATCGCAGCGATCGCGCAGCTCGACGACATCATGCACGGCGGCACCATCACCACCGTCGACGCGGTCGCCAGCGAACTGGCCGCCGCCGAGACCGCCGCTGGGGTGATCGCGGCGCAGTCTGACGCTGTGCACCCGTCGGATCGCCCGATCCTGGCCGGGGTGATCGACGTCATCACCGCACGCACCCAGGCCGCCCGAAATCTGTTAGCGCCGTTGAGTGCTGACCCCGCCACGATCGCGCAATCGCTGCAGGAGGCCGCCGATCGGCTTGAGGCCGCCGCCGGTCGTCGTCACGCCCCCGCGTTGCAGCGGCGCCGGGTCGTTCAGGCGTGGCGGATCGCGGCGACGCTGGCTCGGTGGGACGCCGCGGTGCGCGCCGCCAACCCTGGGGCCGATGTGCTCTGGCAGTCAGCGCAGCGACAAACGCAGGTGTTGGCGGCCAAGCTTGAGGAGTTTCCCCAGATCCCGGTCCCGGCGGGACTGGCTAACTTCTGTCGGACGGTCAGCGAGATACGCTCGGCGGCCGACGTGTCCGCCGCGCAGCTGCAGCTGGCGGGGGTGAGCGTGCCGGTGCGGATGGTGAACCTGGACCTGCGCGGCGCCCACCGTGTGGTCGATGACAGCGGAAGCGCCGACGAATCCCCGGTGGCAGTGTGCGTGGCGTCTTACCTGTCGTCGCCGATCGTCGACGTCTTCGTCGCCCAGCCGCACGAGGCTTACCCGATCGAAATGGTTGTGCGCCTTGCCTGTTGGCCGCCATGGCCCAGCGCTGCTACATCGAACCGGTCACCACGTTGAGCCGTGAGGCGTTGACCATTCCCCGCTACGAGTTCACGCTCGACGATGTCGTGTCCGACGACGGCGGGATTGTGCTCACCGGCGTCAACCACATGACGTGCCATGTGCAGCAACCGATTCACGGGCCGACCATCGACTGCCCGATCACTGTCCGCTTCGTCGCCGACGGCCGGCAGGAAACCATGGACGTTGCCGGCTACCGCCGTCTGCGGCTACGACCGTTCGACCCCGCGCGTGACCGCCTCACCGAACACCCCCAGACCGACCAGCGTCTGCTCAAAATGTATGACGCATTGGTGAGTCCTGCGTTCGACACCGCAGACGTGCGCGCATTCTGCCGGTTGTTCGGCGCAAGCGTCACCGCAGCCCAATCGATCATGTTCGACAAGGTCTTTCGCCGGGGCACCCGCGTCACCGAAGGCCAGTTCCACGACGAACTCGAACAACGCCTCCGCAACGACCCGACCCTCGGCGGGCGGCTCACCCGACGCGACCGCGTCGCGGGCGGCTTCGATGACCTGCTGCACGACTCGGTGATCGCAGAACTGAAAGTGGAGCGCAACAAGGCGATTACAATTCCCGACTGCGCGAAATTCCTGGGCCAGCCGGTTCAGTACAGCATCGGTTGCGGTAGCCAACTATCCATCCTGGTGGTCCTCGACCACTCAAAAAAACAAGCCCCGCCCGGAGTCATCGAAAACTACGTGGGATGGCTGCAACCGGCCCTGCATGGCCGTACCGATCCCCGATATCCGTCGATGGTCGGCGTGCTGATCATCAACACCAATCTGCCCGTACCCAGCACGTGGTCCCGATCAGGCAACGCCGTGGCCACCGTGCCGGTCACCGGAGGTGGGTATCAGCCAAGTTGATTCAACGGATGAAACATCGCCATTTGATCTAAGCTAGTCCGAAGTTAAGGGTGCCGGGTCGGCCGGATTCATGAATTGACCTGCGGTTTTGCGGGTTTGGTGGGTGGGTGGTTCTGGCTACGCGGCGATGATCAGGGGGATGGTGACCCCGATGAGCTCGAAGGCGCGGCGTTGGTCGGGGCTGGGTGCGGCGAGCATGGGGATCGGGGTTGGAGTGTAGGTGAAGGTGACTTCGTTGCGGGTGAGGGTGGCCAGGTGGCTGAGCAGGCCGCGGAAGCTGCGCAGCGCGGTGCCGTCGGGTGCCTGGTGGCGGGAGGCCTTGGCCTGGGCCTGGGGTGAGCGTTGGGCGGGGGTGACGGGGTTGTCCCGCGGTGGGGGATTCTCATCGGTGAAGGTCAGCGGCGCCCAGGCCTTGCGCAGGTGCCAGGTCAGATAGCAGGCCAGCAGGCAGATCAGCACGTGGGCCTTGACCCGCTCGGTGAGGCGGTGATGGATGGGCCGCAGGTCCAGGTCATCGGTTTTGATGCTGCGGAAGTCGCGTTCCAGATAGGCCAGGCTCTTATACCCTGTGACCACGGCGGCGGCATCCAGGTGGGCCGCGGGCACGCTGGTGCGCAGCACGTAGATGCCATCGAGGGCCGCTTCGGCGGCGATACCGGCGTGGTCGCGCTCATAGCTGAAGCTGGTGTCGGTGATATGCCGGTGAAAGTGCTTGCCCACCTTGTATTTGTTGATCACCTTCCCGACGGCTTCCCCGATCTTGCCGGCCCCGGTCAGGGTGCCGCGCTCGACCCGTTGGGCGATGGCCGCCAGGGCGGCCTCGGTGGCGGCCAGCAGCTCGGTGCGTTTGCGGGCGCGTTCGGCGGCCAGGGCGGGGTTGCGGCAGGCGATCAGCCGTTCGGCGGGGTAGTCGGGGTGGGTGATCTCGGCCAGGTCCTGAGCATCGAACAGGCTCATCTGCAGCGGCCCGTCGTCGGCGGCCAATTTGGCGATGGCGGGGGCGCGCAGCGCGGTGATCCACCCGAAACCGGTTCCGGCGTCGTTGAGTTCACGTAGGGCCTCGATGCGTGCGGAGGTGATCATGCCGCGATCCCCGACCAGCACCAGCTGCTCCAGCCTGAAGCTGGTGCGGATCACCTGCACGATGTCGGTGAACGCGTCCGGGTCGGCGGTGTTGCCGGGGAATACCCGCACCGCCACCGGGCGCCCGGCCGGGTCGGTGAGGATGCCGTATTCGATCTGCGGCAGCCCTTTTTTGCGATCGCGGGAATACCCGCGGGCGGCCAGCTCACAGTGTCGGCCGGTCACCCACGAGCTGGTCAGGTCAAACAACGCCATCCGGCCCGGATTCACCTCCGGGCCCAGGTGTTTGGCGGCGAGCTTGGTTTCGATCGACTCCTGCCGATCAACGAGCCAGTCCATCGCGGCATAGATCTCATCGGTGGACGCGCCGGCCACCTCCAGATCCACACCCAGGGTGGAATCGGCCCACCACGCCAGCGTGGACAGCTTCGAGGTGGGCCGGATCACCCGCGAGATGATCAACGCCAGCGCCAGGTCCCGTGACCGGCAGGCCGGCCCCAGCAGGGCAGGCAGGCCCAGCGTGCGGGCCATCGCGGCCACCGCGGCCACATGCCCGTGCGGCAGCGAGCGACCGATGGTGCATGCCGCCTCGGCGGGCACCAAGGTCTGGCCCTTCAGGCTGGCCTCGATCGCGCTGATCGCCTCGGCGGGCAGTTTGGATAGGTTGGCCAGCGTCTCGTGGCGCACCTTCGCCCCGTCTCGATAGGTGCGACGCACCAGCACCGACTCGTAGCGGCGCACGTTGCCCGCCTTGTCCACATACGTACTGGGAGTCCGGGCTACATGCATCCGCACTGGCTTCGCCATATCTGAATACTACAAAAGAAACTCACATCAGTGAGATATCGACACGCCAAATTCGATGGCTACATCGTAGCCGATAATCATCCACCGATCCCAGCTCAACGCACAATTCCGCCTATCTCACCCGCAGTAACTTCGGGCTAGACCGGGACTAGCTCGACGCCGGAGAGGACCACGGCGTTATCGCGCGAAGGCGCGATAACGCTGGCTAAAAAGCGGTTGTAGCGGCCGTCGTCCTTCCACACGTCCACCTTGAGCGTCTCGCCGGGAAAGGCGACCCCGGCGAAGCGTGCGCCATAGGCGGCCACCGCCCCGGCGTCGCCGTCCAGCAGCGCGTCGACGATCGCCTTGCACGTCATCCCGTACGTGCACAGGCCATGCAGAATGGGCCTGGGAAAGCCTGCGGCTGCGGCGAATTCGGGATCAGAATGCAGCGGGTTGCGGTCGCCGCAGAGCCGGTATAGCAGCGCCTGCTGCGGCAGAATCGGCACCTCGAGCTCCAGATCGGGTGCCCGGTCCGGCGCACCGTCCGACGTTGACGGCCCGCGCGAACCGCCGAACCCGCCTTCGCCGCGGGCGAAGATGGACCGCCTCTGCGTCCACAGCGGGGTGCCGTCCGGTGTGTTCACCGTCGTCTCGCTCCAGATCACCGCGGCCTTGCCCTTGTCCCAGATGTCGGTGAACCGGGTGACGGCCCGGGCGGAGCCCGATGGTGGCAGCGGCCCGGGCACCTCGACGCGCTCGCTGGCGTGCAGCACCTTACTCAGCTCGATGTCGATGCCGGGAAACCGCACCGTCGGCGGCTTGGTCATATGGAAGGTGGCGGCAACGTTGCCGAACGTCGGCAGCACCTGCGGTGTGTCGTCTACCAGGTAGCGCAGCTCGCGCGGGTCCATCGGATCCGCACCCGCGCCCAGCCCCAAGTGGTAGAGCTGGATATCGCTGCTGGTCCAAGAGAATTCGATCGGGTCCAGCTCCGCGGCAAGCGCGACTTTTACATCGATTGGCATCTCAGCGTTCTCCCGCGATGTGCAGCGCGGCCAGGTAGCCGAAGGTCATCGCCGGCCCAATGGTGCCGCCCGGGCCGGGGTAGGTGTGTCCCATCACCGGGGCGCTGGCATTGCCTGCGGCGTAAAGGCCTTCGATGATGCTGCCGTCATCGCGCAGCGCGCGGCCGTGCACATCGGTGCGGATGCCGCCCTTGGTGCCCAGGTCCCCGGGCACCATCTTGGCGGCGTAGTAGGGCGGGTGACTGATCTCGCCGAGGTTCGCGTTCGGCTTGTTGGTCGGGTCACCGTAGTAGCGGTCGTAGGCGCTCTCCCCGCGGTGGTAGTCCTCGTCGATGCCCGACCTCGCGAAGCCGTTGAAACGTTGCACGGTGGCCACGAACTCATCGACCGGAAGACAGGCCGCCTCGGCCAACTGCTCAAGAGTGTCGGCCTGGACGATCACGCCGGAATCCAGCCATTTGCGCGGAATACGTTGTCCGGGCTGCAGTCCCGCGAAGATGTAGCGGTCGCGGTACTGCTGGTCGAATACCAGCCACGCGGGAATATTCTCGCCCGGCCCCGGCCCCTGGCCGTATTCCCCGCCGTACATGTGGTGACAGGCTTCGACGTAGGGCATCGATTCGTTCATGAACCGCTTGCCCGACATGTTGACGATGATCGAGCCCGGCGAGTTGCGCTCGGACAATGCGAACCACGGCGCACCCACCAGCGGCACCGTTGGGCCCCACCAGGCGTCGTCCATCAAATCCAATGCGGCGCCGAGCTTTTCGCCAGCAACGATGCCGTCGCCGGTATTGGCCTTGGCGCCGACAGTCCACTCGGTGGTGATCGGGGCGCGTTGGTATTTGACCCGCATCTGTTCGTTGTGCTCGAAACCGCCCGAGGCGAGGATCACTCCGCGCCGGGCCCGGATCAGGCGTGGGTCAGCCGATTCCGCGCCAGAGGTGTCGCGAAC
The DNA here is from genome assembly GCF_052145595.1 of Mycobacterium sp. Taxonomy (GTDB): domain Bacteria; phylum Actinomycetota; class Actinomycetes; order Mycobacteriales; family Mycobacteriaceae; genus Mycobacterium. The sequence continues at coordinate 10,010 of NZ_JBKQOI010000205.1, forward strand.
GTAGACCCCGCGCACCACGCCGTCCTCGACGTACAGGTCGGTAAGCGCGGTGTTGAGCACCACCGGAACGCCCGCCCGCTGCAACCCGATCCGCAACGGCCCGATCAGCGCCCGTCCCATGCCGACCAGGTTCTTGCCGGTCGCCTTCGCCCACATCGTGCGTCCGCCGACCTTCAGGCTGCGCAGCACACCCCGCGGGTGTCGCTTCAGCTGATTGAGGCGCACGTAATCCTGTTGCATGACAACCACATTGAGTGGAACCTTGCCGTATGGCGGCTCCAGCCCTGCCTGGTCGGCACCGAGCTTGCGGGCGTTGAACGGCTTGGGTTCGATCGAGCGGCCGCCCGCACGGCCGCCCGGCGCCTCCGGGTAGTAGTCGGAGTAGCGCGGCACCCAGCACATCTTCAACGGCGTGTGCTTGAGCACGAACGACAGCATCTCGGGCCCGCGGTCGAGGTAGGCGTCGATGCGCTCCGGCTCGACTATGTCGCCGATGATCCCGTGCAGGTAGGTGCGGGCCGCCTCAGCAGTGTCCCGGACGCCGTCGCGCTTGAGCACCTCGTTGTTCGGAATCCAGACGCCGCCACCCGACCGCGCGGTGGAGCCGCCGAAGTGCGGGGCTTTTTCAATGACTACTGTCGAGAGACCTCGGTGCGCGGCGACCAGGGCAGCCACCATGCCGGCTCCGCCGCTCCCGACCACGACGACGTCGTACTCCTGCGCTGTCATGTAGAACACGTTATAGAATTGCCCGGGTTGGGCGCTACCGGCCCGGTCACACGTACCAGTTTAGGGTGAGGGGACTTCCGGGAAATGCTCAGTGTTGCGATCCGCGACGAGCTGGCCGCCGACTTGGCGCAAGCCGAGCGAAGCCGCGAGCCGATCGCTCCGCTGACCGCTGCCTACCCGGACATCGACGTCGTCGACGCCTACGAGATCCAGCTAATCAACATCCGTCAGCGGGTGGCCGAAGGGGCCCGGGTGCTGGGCCACAAGGTGGGGCTGTCCAGCAAGGCGATGCAGCAGATGATGGGCGTCGACGAGCCGGACTACGGGCATCTGCTCGACGAGATGCAGGTGTTCGAAGACACCCCGGCCAAGGCGAGCCGCTACCTGTATCCGCGGGTCGAGGTCGAAGTGGGTTTCATCCTGGCCGACGACCTGCCGGGAGCCGGCTGCACCGAGGACGACGTGCTGGCGGCCACCGAGGCCCTGGTCCCTTCGATCGAGTTGATCGACACCAGGATCACCGACTGGAAGATCGCGTTGTGCGACACCATCGCCGATAACGCCTCTTCGGCGGGCTTCGTGCTGGGCAAGGCCCGAGTGTCCCCGGCCGACATTGACGTCAAGACGATCGACGCGGTGCTGACCCGCAACGGTGAGGTCGTCGCGGAGGGCCGCAGCGATGCGGTACTGGGTAATCCGGTCACCGCGGTGGCGTGGTTGGCTCGCAAGGTGGAGAGTTTCGGGGTGCGACTCCGAAAAGGCGACGTGGTGCTCCCTGGATCGTGCACGCGAGCGATAGACGTCCGCGCCGGTGATCAGTTCGTCGCCGACTTCACGGGGCTGGGTTCTGTTCGGTTGTCGTTCGAATAGTCCCCGGATTACTTTTGAACTAGTCCAATAAGAGCTTCGAAAGAGGAACGCCATGCCGTCTAAGGCAAGTGTGGCCATCGTCGGGTCGGGAAACATCAGCACCGACCTGCTCTACAAGCTTCTGCGATCGGACTGGCTGGAACCCCGCTGGATGGTGGGGATCGACCCGGAAAGCGAAGGCCTGGCGCGGGCCCGCAAGCTGGGTCTGGAGACCACCCACGAAGGGGTCGACTGGCTGCTGGCGCAGCCCGAGAAACCCGACCTGGTGTTCGAGGCGACCAGCGCCTACGTGCACAAGGATGCGGCGCCAAAGTACGCGGCTGCGGGGATCCGCGCCATCGACCTGACGCCGGCGGCGGTAGGCCCGGCGGTGATCCCGCCGGCGAACCTGCGTGAGCACCTGGATGCGCCCAACGTCAACATGATCACCTGCGGGGGGCAAGCGACCATCCCCATCGTGTACGCGGTGGAGCGTGCGGTCGCAGACAAGGGTGGAGTGCCTTACGCCGAGATCGTGGCGTCGGTGGCGTCGGTGTCGGCCGGCCCGGGCACCAGGGCCAACATCGACGAGTTCACCAAGACCACCTCGCGCGGCGTTCAGACCATCGGCGGGGCCGCGCGCGGTAAGGCGATCATCATCTTGAACCCGGCCGACCCGCCAATGATCATGCGCGACACGATCTTCTGCGCCATCCCCGAAGACGCCGACCGCGATGCGATCGCGAAGTCCATCCACGAGGTGGTGGCCGAGGTGCAGACTTATGTGCCGGGATACCGGCTGCTGAACGAGCCGCAGTTCGACGAGCCGTCGATAAACTCCGGCGGTCGGGCCGTGGTGACCACGTTCGTCGAGGTCGAGGGTGCCGGGGACTACCTGCCGCCGTACGCAGGCAACCTCGACATCATGACCGCGGCGGCGACCAAGGTCGGCGAGGAAATCGCCAAGGAATCCCTGTCCGCGACGGCGGGAGGAGCGCAGGCATGAGCACGGACATCTTCTTCAACCCGATCTGGGACGTCCGGATGACCGACACGTCTCTTCGGGACGGGTCCCACCACAAGCGTCACCAGTTCACCAAGGACGAGGTCGGCTCCATCGTGGCCGCCCTGGACGCCGCGGGTGTGCCGGTCATCGAGGTGACGCACGGCGACGGGCTGGGCGGCTCAAGCTTCAACTACGGGTTCTCCAAGACGCCCGAGCAGGAGCTGATCAAACTCGCAGCCGAGACGGCAAAAGAGGCCAAGATCGCGTTTCTAATGCTGCCCGGGGTGGGCACCAAAGAAGACATCAAAGAAGCGCAGGACAATGGCGGCTCGATTTGCCGGATCGCGACGCATTGCACCGAGGCCGACGTATCGATTCAGCACTTTGGGCTGGCCCGCGAGCTGGGCTTGGAGACCGTCGGGTTTTTGATGATGGCCCACACCATTCCGCCGGAGAAACTGGCCGCCCAGGCCCGCATCATGGCCGACGCCGGTTGCCAGTGCGTCTACGTCGTCGACTCCGCCGGCGCCCTGGTGCTCGACGGTGTGGCCGACCGCGTTTCGGCACTGGTGGCCGAACTCGGCGAGGACGCCCAAGTCGGCTTCCACGGGCACGAAAACCTGGGACTCGGGGTGGCCAATTCGGTGGAGGCCGTCCGTGCGGGCGCCAAGCAGATCGACGGCTCCTGCCGCCGGTTCGGTGCCGGCGCGGGCAACGCCCCCGTCGAAGCGCTGATCGGGGTGTTCGACAAGATCGGCGTCAAGACCGGCATCGACTTCTTCGACATCGCCGATGCGGCCGAGGACGTGGTGCGGCCGGCCATGCCCGCCGAATGCGTGCTCGACCGCAATGCCCTGATCATGGGGTACTCCGGGGTCTACTCCAGCTTCCTCAAGCACGCCGTTCGCCAGTCTGAACGCTACGGTGTGCCGGCCCACCAGCTGTTGCACCGGGCCGGTCAGCGCAAGCTCATCGGCGGCCAGGAAGACCAACTCATCGACATCGCCCTGGAAATCAAACGCGAGCAGGACAGCGGCACGGTCGTCACGCATTAACGACACCGTTGATTGTTCGACGGTGACGTTGGCCGTCTATTCGTCCTGAATTTGGTGAAAAGCGCGTCATCCGCCGCGTCTTGTCTTACCTTTTGGTGGTCCACGGTCGTCGGCCGCTGAGAAAGCTGGTTAAGAAGGGACGGGTGTGATGAGTTTTATGGTGTTGCCCCCGGAAATCAATTCCCTGTTGATGTTTTCTGGTGCGGGGTCGGGCCCGTTGTTGGAGGCTTGTGACTTAGCACTCAAATCCTTTGAGTTTGGCTGAAAACAGTGATTGTCCCGACGAGCTAGGCTTACGTTCGTAGTGATCGTGTGCAGTCGCCATGAGGGGTCCGATGAGTTTCTTCACGTTGCCACCGGAGATCAATTCACTGCTGATGTACTCGGGTGCTGGTTCGGCTCCGATGCTGGAGGCCGCGGCGGCCTGGAATGGGCTGTCGGCGGAGCTGGGGTCCGCGGCGCAGTCGTTCTCGTCGGTGGTTTCGGGGTTGGCGAATCAGGCGTGGCAGGGTGCGGCGTCTCAGGCGATGGCGACGGCGGCTGCTCCGTATGCCGGCTGGCTGAGTGCGGCGGCGTCTCAGGCGTCCGGAGCGGCGGCGCAGGCCGAAGCGGTGGCCAGCGCGTTTGAGTCCGCGCTGGCGGCCACGGTGCATCCGTTGTTGGTGGACGCTAACCGCAACAACTTGGTGCAGTTGGTGATGTCCAACCTGTTTGGGCAAAACTGGCCGGCGATTGCGGACACGGAGTTCAACTACGCCGAGATGTGGGCCCAGGACGTGAGCGCCATGGTGGGTTATCACGGTGGGGCGTCGGCGGCGGCCACGCAATTGACGTCGGGACAGGCTGGTTTGCCACCTATTCCGAGCCTGCCCGGCGCTGGGGGCGTCGGCGGCACCACCGGCTCCGGCACCACCGGTAGCGGCAACGCCGGCAGTGGAACGGCGGCTAGCAACTCGGGCGGCGGCGACCAAGGCGGCGCGGCCGTGGGCGGCGGCGCCATTGGCGGCGCCGGCGCCGGCGCCGCAAACACCCTCCTCGCTGCCCCGACGAGCAGCGGAACCGTCGCTGCCGGAAACCTGGACGGCACCGCCGTCGGCAACGTCGACACGGGCGTTTCCAACGCTGGGAATGTCGGTAGCGCCGACGTCGGCGGGGGAAACATCGGCGGCGCAACCGCCGCAACCCCGGGCTTCGGGGGGACGGCCGGCATGGCCGCGATGATGACAGCAGCGGCAATGGGGTCGTCGTCATCGGCAACTTCGGCTACGACAACTCCGGCGGCCGGACTCCTGCAAACTCCAAATGCCGCAACGGAAACGGCAACGCCGCCTTCGCCAGAAGCGGCGGAGACATCGGCGGCAGAAGCCGAGGAAACGGCCCCGGTGGCGGCAACACCTCTCGTCGCAACGCCGGCCGCTGCGGTACCGGCGGCGGAAATCTCGGAAGCGAAGGTCGCGTCGGCCGAAACTCGGGGTCCAGGGGAGAGGCTGGCTTTGGAAACACCGCTGGCGGAACCTCCGGTGCCGGAGACGTCGGGTCCGAAAACTGCGGCCAAGTAAATTTTGCGCGATTAGGCCCGATCAACCCGTGCTGCGCGCGGGGTTCCGCAATGTCCCGTGGCGGGTAGCCTCGATTGCATGACCGTGATTTCCAGCCCTCTTCGGCGCGGACTGTACGGCGTGCTCGCCGGTGGGCTGCTGTACACCACCGCGGCGCTGGTCATTGCACTGCCGGCGGCCAACGCCGATCCCCAGCAACAATGCAATACCACCGTGGGCGAAACGGCGTCCCAAACCCTCCAGTCCTACCTGGACAGGCATCCCGACGTTAAGCAGGAGTTGACCGCCAAATCCCAGGCGGAGGGTGGTGGCAACAGCGTGATCGACTACCTCAACCGGCATCCCGACGTGCGGCAGCATCTGATCGACCTGGCGAACAAGTGCACGTCGTAGCGAGCGGGTGTCGTCGCTGAACGCCGCGGACGACACGCGCGAATGTTCGCCATTGACTCAAAATGAGAACACGTTCTAGCGTCTAGGCGTGTCCTCTCATCCCATCTCTGGTCCACTCACCGACGCGATCGCCGAGGCCGAGCGACTGGTGGCCGCCGCACCGCACATCGAGACCGAAGCCGACCTCCTCGAAGGACTGCAGTACCTGGCCGGCTGTATCGCGGGCTGCATCCATCTGGCCTTCGACTACGAGCGCGACCATCCGTTCCTGCAGTCGGGCACCGGGCCGTTCACCAAAATGGGCCTGGACAACCCCGACACCCTCTACTTCGGCACCCGGGTGCAGGCCGATCACGATTACGTCGTGGCCGGCAGGCGTGGCACCACCACCGACCTGAGCTTCCAGCTGCTCGGCGGTGAGTACACCGACGACAACGTGCCCGCCAGCCAGGCCGCGTTCGACGACCGCGAACTCGAGATCGCCGCGGACGGCAGCTTCGAGTGGCGGGTACGACCGACCAGCCCCGGGCAATTGGTGATTCGCGAGGTGTACGGCGACTGGTCGGCGCAGCGCGGCAAGCTGACGATTTCCAGGCTGGACACCGCTGGCACCGCACCGCCGCCGCTGACCCGCCAGACCATCGAAAAGCGTTATGCCACAGCGGGTAAGCAACTCGTGAACCGGGTGAAGACCTGGCTGCAGTTTCCGCAGTGGTTCTATCTCAACATCCCGGTCAACACCATGGTCGCGCCCCGGCTGACTCCCGGCGGCCTGGCGACCCAGTACTCGTCGGCGGGGCACTTCGATTTGCGGCCCGATCAGGCGCTGGTGATCACCATCCCGGTTTCCGACGCTCCCTACCTCGGCTTCCAGCTGGGCAGCTTGTGGTACATCTCGCTGGACTACATCAACCACCAGACCTCGCTGAACAACACTCAGGCACAACCGGATCCGGATGGCAAGGTCCGGATCGTGGTGGCGGATCAGAATCCGGGAGTGACGAACTGGGTGGAAACGCTCGGCCACCGGCGTGGCTTTTTGCAGTTCCGCTGGCAGCGGGTATCCCGCAAGCTCTCCGAAGCCGACGGGCCCACCGTCGAGCTGGTCGACTTCGACGCGATACCCGCCGCGCTGCCGTATTTCGAGCACAATAAAATTTCCGATGACCAGTGGCGCGCGCGAATCGCGCTGCGTCAAGAGCAAATTGCGGCCAGGATGCTGGGGTGACGATGACAGGAACGCTCAAGCGGAAGGTAGTCGTCATCAGTGGCGTCGGGCCGGGGCTCGGCACCACGCTGGCCCACCGATGCGCGCGCGACGGTGCCGAACTGGTGCTGGCGGCCCGCACTCTCGAACGACTGGACGCCGTCGCCAAGGAGATCAATGACACCGGGCATAAGGCCCTGGCGGTGCGCACCGACATCACCGACGACGATGAGGTTGCTTACCTCGTCGAGACCACCATGGCGACCTACGGCAAGGTCGACGTGCTCATCAACAACGCGTTCCGGGTGCCGTCGATGAAACCGTTGGCCGGCACCAGTTTTCAACACATCCGCGATGCGATCGAACTCAGCGCACTCGGGGCGTTGCGCCTCATCCAGGCTTTCGCCCCGGCACTTCAGGAGTCGGCTGGATCGATCGTCAACGTCAACTCCATGGTGCTGCGGCACTCGCAGGCCAAATACGGCGCCTACAAGATGGCCAAGTCCGCGTTGCTGGCGATGTCACAGTCGCTGGCGACCGAACTCGGCGAGAAGGGCATTCGCGTCAATTCCGTTGCACCCGGCTATATCTGGGGCGACACGTTGAAGGGATACTTCGAGCATCAGGCCGGTAAATACGGCACCACGATGGAGCAGATCTACCAGGCCACCGCGGCGAACTCCGACCTCAAGCGGCTGCCCACCGAGGACGAGGTGGCCTCGGCGATCCTTTTCCTGGCCAGTGACATGTCCAGCGGCATCACCGGACAAACCCTGGACGTCAACTGCGGGGAGTACCACACCTGATGTCCGACCGCACCGATATCGGCACCGTCGACGAACTGCGCGCATCGGCCACCAAGCTGGTCGGGCTCGACGACTTCGGCACCGACGACGACAACTACCTCGAAGCGCTGCAGGTGCTGCTGGACTCGTACCGGCGTGAAGCCGGCCTTACGGTGTTGGGCAGCAAGATGAACCGGTTTTTCCTGCGCGGTGCGCTGGTGGCCAGGCTGCTGTCCGAATCCGCGTGGAAGCAATACCCGCAGCACGCCGACGTTGCCATCGAACGGCCGATCTTCGTCACCGGGTTGGTGCGCACCGGTACCACGGCGCTGCACCGGCTGCTTGGCGCCGACCCGGCGCACCAGGGTCTGCACCTGTGGCTGGCCGAGTTCCCGCAGCCCCGTCCGCCCCGCGAAACCTGGGAATCCAACCCGTTTTATCGCCAACTTGACGAGCAGTTCACCCGGGCCCACAAAGAAAATCCGGACTACACCGGCCTGCATTTCATGGCCGCATACGAGCTGGAAGAGTGCTGGCAATTGCTGCGGCAGTCGTTGCATTCGGTGTCCTACGAGACACTGGCGCACATTCCCAGCTACGCGAAGTGGCTGTCGCACCAGGACTGGACGCCGTCATACCAGCGACACCGCAAGAACCTTCAGCTGATCGGGCTGAACGACGCCGACAAGCGCTGGGTGTTGAAGAACCCCAGTCACCTCTTCGCGCTGGACGCTCTGATGGCGACCTATCCCGACGCCCTGGTGGTGCAGACCCACCGACCGGTCGAGACGATCATGGCCTCGATGTGCTCCCTGGCGCACCACACCGCCGAGGGATGGTCGACGACCTTCGTCGGCGCCCAGATCGGTGCTGACGCAATCGAAACCTGGTCACGCGGCCTGGAGCGATTCGACACCGCGCGCGCCAAGTATGACCCGGCCCAGTTCTATGACGTCGAGTACAAGAATCTGATCGCCGATCCGATCGGCACGGCGGCCGACATCTACCGGCACTTCGGTCTGACGCTGACCGACGAGGCTCGAAGGGCCATGGCCGATATCCACGCCGAGAGCCAGACCGGGGCGCGGGCCCCTAAGCACACGTACTCGCTGGCCGACTACGGGCTCACCGTCGAAGCCGTCAAGGAGCGGTTTGCGGGACTCTGATCAGCCGTCGTCCAGCCGGTCCAGGTAGCCCTCCGCGGCCGCGTGCTCGATGCTATCGCTGAGCTTCGGGCATGCGCGCGTGCGTGCGGTATCCCCGCCGGACTGACGGATTTCGGCGAAATACGGACAGCCTTGTGAAGCCTCGGTGCTCCACTGCACCGCGGTGTGACCCGGCCCGAGCCTCCTGACGGTGACGGAGACGTGGCAGAACCGGCAATCCACCGGCAGCAGCCCCGACGTCAGGTAGCGCTCACGATCGGCGCGGGTGGCCTCGGCGACCGCAGCGGCGCGTTGCGGGTCGTTGGCGAAATCTCTTGATTTAGACCAGGAGTCGCCGTTCCCGCCGGCCTGGACCGGTCGCTCCTCGTGATCGTGGTAATCGCCGCGCAGCAACAGCATCGACCGGGCCAGCCGATCGACGTCGGGTACCGCCGGCTGATCCCCTGGCGGGTTCGCGCGCATGGCAGTTAGTGTTGCTCGACAGGTACGTCGCCAGAAACCGATTCGGCCACACCGGATTCCTTGACCTTCAAGTTCTGCTCGACCTCGGCGTTCCAGTACTCGTTGGCCTTCGCGGTGTCCACCTCGACCTCGAAGCGCTCGACCATCTCCGGCTTGATGTCGGCGACGTCGACGTAGAACTGGTCATACCAGCGACGCATCTGGTAGACGGCGCCGTCTTCCTCGACCAGCAATGGGTTCTCGATCCTGGTCTTGTGCTTCCAGATCTCGACATCCTGCAGGAAGCCCTTGCTGACACCTTCGGTGAACGTCGTGGCCAGCTTGTCGACCATCTTTTCGTCGATGCCCTTGGGCTTTTCGACGATGACACCCCACTGCAAGACGAACGAACTCTGGGTCGCCGGGTAGTGGCAGTTGATCAGAATCGACTCGGCCTTGTAGCCGCCGTAGCTGTTGTGCAGCCAGTTGATCATGAACGACGGCCCGAAGTAGGACGCCTCCGAATCCAGGTGCGCCTCGCCGTAGGAGGTCCCCAGGTCGTTGACGTCCGGCCGGCCCACGTTGTGCAGGTACTGCGAGGCGATGTGGCCCTCGAAGACGTTCTTGAAGTACGTCGGTAGCCCGTAATGGATGTAGTAGAAGTGCGCCATGTCCGTGACGTTGTCGATGATGTCGCGGCAGTTGGACCCCTCGATGAGGATGCGGTTCCACCGCCAGTCGGTCCACTCGTCGCTGGCGGCCTCGGGAATGTCCGGGATCCGGACAGCGGGGTCCGGGGGATTGCCTTCGTGGTCATGCCAGACGAACAGCAGGCCGCCGCGCACATCGGTGGCCCACGACCGGGTGCGCGCCGTTTTGGGCGTGCGCTTGGCATACGGCACCAATTTGCAGCGGCCGTCGCCGCCCCAGCGCCAGTCGTGGAACGGGCAGGCCACCTCGTCGCCCTTGATGGTGCCCTGGCTCAGGTCGCCGCCCATGTGCCGGCAGTAGCCGTCGAGCACTTTGATGTCGCCCTGAGAGTCGGCGAATACCACCAGCTTGGTGCCGAACGCCTCGATCGGGTGTGGTTGCCCGTCCAGGTAGTCCTTCGCGACGCCCAGGCAGTGCCAGCCCCTGGCGTACCTGGTCGGCAAGGTGCCGGAATCGATTTCCCGGATGCCGACCGCATTGGTGTCGGTATTCACCTGTCACCTCCAACTCACTAGCTCTCTAACTAGAACACGTTACAGTTTTGCGGTGGGCTGGCGCAATGACGCAGAGTCTGGCCACGGCATATGCGTGCTGGGGTATATCTAGACGATGCCGCTGTTTGCTTTCGAGGGAAGGTCGCCACAGATTGATCCCACCGCGTTTGTGGCCCCGACCGCGACCCTGATCGGCGACGTCACCGTCGAGGCGGGGGCGTCGGTCTGGTTCAACGCCGTGCTGCGCGGCGACTATGGGCCGATCGTGGTGCGGGAGGGCGCCAATGTGCAGGACGGATCGGTATTGCACGCGCCTTCCGGTATTCCGGTGGACATCGGTCCCGGCGCGACGGTGGCGCATATGTGCGTCATCCACGGTGTTCACGTCGGGTCCGAGGCGCTGATCGCCAACCACGCCACCGTTTTGGATGGCGCGGTGATCGGGGCGCGCAGCTTGATTGCTGCGCATTCGCTGGTGGTGGCCGGCACCCAGATTCCGGCGGGGGTGCTGGCAGTGGGAGCGCCGGCGCAGGTGAAGGGCCCGATCGCCGGAACGGGCGCGGAGATGTGGGTCAATCTCAACCCGCAGGCCTACCGCGACCTGGCGCAGCGGCATCTGGCCGGACTGGAGCCGATTTAGGGCTTCGCGAACGTGAAGCCAGCTTCACGTCCGAGCGGTCCGATCTACACCTTCCGCGTGCTCGCGGCCGCGCGGTCCATCTCCCAATACGCGCGCAGGGCGACCAGCTTGCCCTCGTCGTTGGCTTTATAGGTGAACACGCCTTCCGCGATGGTCTGATACTCGCCCGTCGTAATCAGGATGTGCCCGACGTTGGCTTCCTCGTTGCCGCATTGGTAGGTGTCGCGAAAGAAGAACTCGATCTTGGTGGTGTTGGCGATGGCCAGGTCCCAGAAGGCCGAGATCGCGTCGCGGCCGCGGTGCCCTTTGCCTTCGGGGTCGAAGGCCGACGGCCCGATGGGGTCCTCGACGATGGCGTCGTCCGCGAACACCGCCAGCCACGCTTCTTTGTCCCTGGCCTGCACCGCCTCCCGCGAACGGCGGCCGGCCTCATGGGCGGGGTGCTTTGTCTTGGCCGCGATGTCGGTCATGCGTCTACCTTTTCGGGCTTGTCGGCGCCGACCACCCACATCGAGAAGTACTGCGAGCCACCGCCGTAGGCATGCCCCAAGGCCTTTCGCGCACCGGGAACCTGATGATCCCCGCCCTTGCCCATCACCTGGATCGCCGACTCGGCGAAACGGATCAGGCCCGACGCGCCGATCGGGTTCGACGACAACACACCGCCGGACGGGTTGACCGGCAGCCGTCCGCCGATGGCCGTCTCGCCCGCCTCGGTGAGCTTCCAGCCTTCGCCCACGGGGGCAAACCCGAGATTTTCCAGCCACATCGGCTCGAACCATGAGAACGGCACGTAGATCTCGGCGACGTCGATCTCGTCGATGGGGCTCTCGATGCCGGCCGCTTTCCACAGCGCGGCGGCCGCGTCACGCCCCGCCTGCGGGCTGACCTGATCGCGCCCGGAGTACTGTAACGGCTCGGTGCGCAGCGCGGTGGCGTGGATCCAGGCCACCGGATGTCCTTGCGCCAGGCGAGCTTCGGCGCTCTCCTCGTTGCCGATCACTACGGCGGCGGCACCGTCGGAGGACGGGCAGGTCTCGTCGTAGCGGATCGGGTCCCACAACATCGGTGACTCCATCACCTTCTCGACGGTGATGTCGGGTTGGTGTAGATGCGCCAACGGGTTGCGGGCCCCGTTGAGCCGGTCCTTGACGGCCACTATGGCGCCGATGTTCAGCGGTGCGCCCGAGCGGCGGATGTACGACCGAACGTGCGGGGCGAAATACCCGCCCGCGCCCGCGCCCACCGGCTTGATGAACGGGATCGGAATCGACAATGCCCACATGGCATTCGACTCCGACTGCTTCTCCCAGGCCATCGCCAGTACGCGGCGGTACTTGCCCGACTGCACCAGGCTGGCCGCGACCACCGCGGTGGACCCGCCGACCGAACCCGCGGTGTGCACCCGGATCAGCGGTTTGCCGGTGGCGCCCATGGCGTCGGACATGAACAGCTCCGGCATCATGACGCCCTCGAAGAAGTCGGGCGCCTTGCCGACCACGACCGCGTCGATGTCGTCGAAGGTGGACCCGGAATCTTCCAGCGCGCGGTCGATGGCCTCGCGCACCAGGCCGTTCATCGAAACGTCCTTGCGTTTCGCGACATATTTGGTCTGCCCGGTACCGAGTACGGCGGCCAGGTGTGCGCCCGCTCCGGCCATCAGTTCTTCCCTTCCATGACCGCGACCAGATTCTGTTGCAGCGCGGGCCCGCTCGTGGCGTGCGCCAGTACGCGCTCCGCCGAACCGTTCCAGATATGTTGTGCCGCAAAGCCGATGCGCTCGAGCCCGGCGACGAACATTGGGTTGGCCGACAGCGCGCCGCCCGACGGGTTGACTTTGGTCTTCTCCGGTATCCCGATGGCTTCGGCCAGGATCAGGTGCTGGTGGGTGAAGGGCGCGTGCAGCTCGGCAACGTCAACGGAGGTGTTGCCACCGGTGGCCACCTTGGCTGAAACCGCCGTCGACGCCGACACGGTGAGGTCGCGCACGCCCAGCGCGGGAGAATCGATGCGGTGCTCGATTCCCGTTATCCACGCAGGGTTTGCGCGCAACTCACGGGCGCGGCCGTCGGCCGCGAGCACGATCGCTGCCGCACCGTCGGTGATCGGCGCGATGTCGTGACGCCTAAGCGGATCGTTGAAGAACGGCCGGGCCAGCAGCTCGTCGATGCTGTTGGCCGGCTTCTCGGAGTCGTTGCGCCCGGACTGTGCGAACGAGTCGAGGGCGACCTGGGCCATCTGCTCGTGCGTCCACTTGCCGGAGTCCAGGCCGATGCGGGCCTGCAGCCCTGCCATCGACACGGAGTCCGGCCAGAGCGGCGCGACGGTGTAGGGGTCGGTCTGCCGGGACAGGATCTGGCGCAGGATTCCGGCCGAGGACTTGCCGAACCCGTAGACCAGCGCGGTCTCGACCTCGCCTGTGAGGATCTTGATGTAGGCCTCGTAAAGGGCCCAGGCGGCGTCCATTTCGACGTGTGACTCGTTGATCGGCGGAACGGCGCCGATCGAGTCGATCGCCGAGATGAACGAAAACGCCCGTCCGGCAAGGTAATCGGATGATCCCGAACACCAGAATCCGATGTCGGCCTTGGTGATCCCGAGCTCCTCGTAGAGCTGGGCGAAGCACGGCATCAACATCTCGACGCCGTTGGTGGTGCCGTCGGTGCGGCGAACATGCGGGGCGTGGGCAAAGCCGACGACCGCAACGTTGCGAGCGCTCATGTGCAGGTAAGCCCTTTACAGGTGGTGCTTGTAGGAGTCGTAGTCGGCGTCGGGTTCCCCGGTGGGGCGGAAGTACTCGATGTTGTCGATGCCAAATCCCCACTCCTCGCGGGGTTTCCACACCGCTTCGACCCGCATGCCCATCCGCACATCGTGGGCGTCGATGTCGGCGACCAGATGCAGGAACGGGATGTCGGCACCGTCGAGCAGCACGTAGGCCGCCACGTAGGGTGGCTTGATGCGCTGGCCCTGGAACGGGATGTTGATGATCGCGTACGTCGTGACCGTGCCCTTGTCGGGTAGCTCGACGAACTCGTTGGTCGGCTTCCCGGTGGCCGGGTCGGCGCCGTGCGGCGGGAAATACACTTTTCCTGTTTCGCCCGTCCTCGCGCCCAGCAGCTTGCCCTCCGCGATGGCGCGCAGGTAGGCGCTCTCCTCGTGCGAGGCGCTGTGCTGAATCGTCAGCGAGACCGGCGTAACGATCATGGTGACCGGGTCCTGGTCCGATGAGGCCTCTGGCGCTGTGTCCGTTTCAGCATCCTCGCCGAGCGCGAAATAGGCGATGTCGGTGATGGCGCCGGCGGTCTCGTCGGCCCAGTGCACATGCACCCGGGTGCCGGTGCGGATCGCCTCGGGTTTGCCCGCGTCCACCGCGTGGATCAGCGGGGTGTCGGCGCCATCGAGCTTGATCAGCGCCCAGGCGAACGGGCGTTCCAGCGGCTGGCCTTCCAGCGGCTCGGCCTGCCAGGTCCAGGACACTACGGTGCCGACACTGGACACCGGTACCATCTCGCCCAGCGCCTCGTAGGTAACCGGGTCATATTCCGCCGGCGGCACATGCACCCGACCATCCGATCCGCGTACTCCCAGGACGCGGCGCTCACGCAGCGCGGTGAAGAACTTGCCTAGCGTGGGGCCGACCGAACGGGTGTAGTCGAAGGACAACGTCAGCGGCGCGGAAAGTGGTGGCTCAGGGTGATCGATCAGGGTTGGGCTGCTCGAACTGGCTGTCACGCCTTCGAGTAGAACAGGTTCTAAGAACGGATTCAAATATTTGTCGGGATCGGGTCGGCCGGAGAGGCGAACACTATGAAGCTGGGGTTGCAGCTGGGGTATTGGGGCGCTCAGCCGCCGGAGAACCACGGGGAACTCGTCGCCGCGGCAGAGGCCGCCAGATTCGACGCTGTATTCACCGCCGAGGCGTGGGGGTCCGACGCCTACACGCCGCTGGCCTGGTATGGCTCGTCGACTCAGCGGGTGCGACTGGGCACGTCGGTGGTCCAGCTTTCCGCCCGCACCCCCACCGCGTGCGCGATGGCCGCGCTGACGCTCGACCACCTCAGCGGAGGCCGGCACATTCTCGGGCTCGGGGT
>NZ_JBKQOI010000206.1:0-8250 GCF_052145595.1 Mycobacterium sp.
AGCGGGGACAGCGCCCTTGGCAACGCCGGTAACGGCGTGTGGATAGACGGGGCGCCCGGCAACTCGCTGGTGGGCTGCAAGTTCGTCAATGACCCGTTCGTCTATTACAACGTCGTAAGCGGCAATGACCGGAACGGGTTGCGCGTCACCAATTCGGACAACGTGACGGTCCAGGGCAACTTCTTCGGCGTCGGCGCCAACAACACGGCGATCGTGAAAAACGGGCTGGACGGCATCCTGGTCGATGGGACCTCGGTGGACACTCAGGTGGGCGGGGTCATCCCGCTGGGCAACGTGTCCGCCGGAAACGGCCTGAACGGCATAGCAGTGCTCGGGAAGTCTAGCGGGTTCGTCACGTTCAACACATTCGGCGGGCTGCTGGCATTCAAGGGAGCAGCTCCCAACGGCCTGAACGGGCTGCTTATCACCTCTACCGGGGGCAACAACCTGGTCCGGACGAATGTGTTCTCCGGCAACACGGGGAACGGAATCGAGCTCGCCGGGAACGCCTCGGGGGTGACAGTTGATCCCAATATCGTCGGCCTGACTACCAACGGCGGCGCCGCGCTGCCCAACGGCGGCGACGGCCTGCTGATTAACGGTACCGCTCACGGCAACATCATCGGCGGCACGCGGGTCTCGGTGATCCCGCAGAACACGTTCTCGGGAAACGGGGGGTACGGGGTGGTGATCGCAGGACGGGCTTATGACAACCGCGTCTTCCGCAGTTACATCGGAACGCAGATCCTTGGCGTCAACGCGCTGGGCAACAAGGAGGGCGGCGTCCTGATCGGGGGTGACGCCTACGGTAACGTCATCGGCCAGGCAACACTCACACCGGCCAACCTGATCAGCGGGAACACCGGCGTAGGCGTGGCCCTGAGCAGCGGCACCCGCCGAAACTCGGTGATCAACAACTACATCGGCCTCGATCGGTTCGGCCGGTACCTGCGCAACAGCGGCCGTACGGTCGTGAACAACGGCCGCAACAACACGATCCGGGGTAACGTGGACCGCCCCGCCCGGCGCTGAGGCGCCGGATCCGCCGTCCCGGCCGGAGGCACCAGCCGGCCGAATGCTGGAACGACATACGGGCCGCCCGGCTCACGAGTCTGGCGGCCCGTTCTCGTGTCCGTGCTGTCCGATCTGTGCCGGTTTCAGCTGCCTGGCTCCAAATGCCCGGGGGCCAGGAGAAAGGCCTCTACCAGCACTTTCGCTCCGGAAGCCATGGTTGGAATGTTCGCCGCGCACCGATTGCGGCGGCCACCTCCGGTTTACCGTCGAGGCCGACGGCGACGACCTGCCGGTCGATCCAGTTGCAGAACCACAGCCGGCCCTCGTGCCACCGAGGCGACTCGGGTATTCCCAGGCCAGTCAGCAGAACCTTCGGCTCGGACATTGGTGTCTCCTCCCTTCGCCGGGCTGCGCCGGCCGCAGGCCGGCTCCTCCATCTCCTACACGAACGACAGCCCGGCCGATCGACACAGCTTCGGCTAAAGCAGCGTTATGCCGCCTGCCGTAGACGCGGCGCCGGCGCGCCGTCGGGGCCGCCGGGGGGCTGCAGAGCCCGGGCCTTTGACAGGGGAGCCGCAGCAATGTAGCTTTAGTGCTAATTACGAAATTAGCACTAAAGGAGTAACCATGGTAGCTACAGCGCCTCGCACCGACCTGCCCGCCGTTCCCGATAGCGTCCCGGATGCCGTTCCCGATGCCGCCGCCCAGCTGGCCGGGGTGACCGGCACTGGCCCCGGAACTGATATCGCGCAGATCGGGCGGCGCGCCGTGCACCTGGCCGCTCTGGAACGCGTGGTGCTGCCGATCGCCGAGGCCAGGCTGGATGACGGCGCCGCCCGGGCCGAAGAGCTGCGGCGCTACGGTCGCGAACTGTCAACGGCGCTGCACTGGCTGGACCGCCACCTCACCGGCGATGTCCGGGTCGCGGGATGCCCGACTCACGAGCTGTCCCAGGCCGTCCGGGCCGCCACCGCCAGCTACGTCAAGGCCGAGCAAGCTCTCATGAGCGCGCTGGCCGACGCGCTCGGCAGCCATGAGATCCTCAATCTGATCAGGTCCTACCATGAAGCCTCGCTCGTGGCGCCGACCAGGGCGCACCCCCGGCTCAGCTACCGTGGGCACAAGGGATGGCTGGCGTTCAAGCTCGCTGCGTTCATTGACAATGTGCGGGATGGCACGGATAACCGCCCGGTCCGTCGCGACGTCTGGTCCACCGCAGTTAAAGCCCTGCACGATCTGAATGCGCTGGCGGTGGCGGACAATCTCGCCCGCGGCATAGGATCGGCGCCGACGCCAGCCCTGGCGATTTCCTAGGCAACTCTGCGATGACGTCGCGGACTACTCGGACGGCGGCGCCCTTGGCAGAACCAATCAGCCTGCAGCAAGCAGCCAGCCGCCTTGGCGTCCACTACATGACCGCGTACCGGTACGTGCGCACTGGCCGGCTTCCCGCCCGGCGCGACGGCGCCCAGTGGTTTGTCGATCCACGCGACCTGGACCGGATGCAGCAGCAGGACCATGCCCGGCCCGGTGGCCGCCGCGCGAAGGCAGATCGCACGGCTATCCTCACCGCCCGGATGACCGCCGGTGACGAAGCCGGCGCCTGGCGCGTCATCGATGACGCCCTGGCCTCAGGGATGGACCCAGCTGGGGTTTACCTCGACCTGCTGGCGCCCGTGCTGCGCGGTGTGGGTGCCGGCTGGGCGGCCGGGACGGTAACCGTCGCAGAAGAGCACCGTGCCTCGGCAGTGGCACTGCGGCTAATCGGGCGGCTGGGCCCCCAGTTCGCGCGCCGGGGCCGGAAGCGCGGCATGGTGATCATCGGTGCCCCCGCCGGGGACCAGCACAGCCTGCCCGGCGCCATCGTCGCCGATCTGCTCCGCGGGGAAGGGTTCGAGGTCATCGACCTCGGCGCTAACACACCGGACAGTTCCTTCGCGGAGACCGCCCAGGACGCGGCCCGGCTGGTTGCCGTCGTCATCGGGGTGACCGCGCCAGGCTGCGACAGTGCTGTCCAGTCCATCGTCCAGACCCTCCGGCGTTCGGGCAGCACGGTGCCGGTGCTCATCGGCGGCGCGGCCATCAACGGCGCCGACCACGCCCTCCGGCTCGGAGCGGACGCCTGGACCGGCCCGGACGGTCAGTCCGTCATTACGGCCGTCAATGCCGCGGCGGCCCGACGGCGCCCAAGCCCGGCATCAGCTCCCCGCCCCGGGTAACACCGTCGGGCGAGACTGGCGTTGCCCCGTTCCGTGATCGGACGCGCCACGAGCCAGAGCGGGACGGATCTGGTACTGATGACGGACACGCGAGGAGGCTCTCTATTGCTGACCTCCGAGGACCTCTTCGGCGCCGAACTGCTCGGCACCTGAGTGTCCCGGCCGCCGTGTTCCTGGATCAGGAAACGTTGATGTTTGATGCGTTCAGGGCCACAGCCCAGGCGGCGTCATCTTGCGCCGTTGTCCCGTAATTGGGGCCCGGCTGAAGCAGGTTGGCCACCACAATAAAGTCATTCAGCATTTGCTCGTAGCCGACCCGGTTAACTGTCGGCAGAAGAGCCGGGTTAGCGAGGATCCGCCGCGCTTCTCCCCGCACGACGCGGCCATCGGCCTCGAAGACCAGGTGATTGGCGACGGTCGGCGACTGACTTTTCGGTCTCCAGATCACCGGCCAGGGTATCGACGTCATCATTGAACGTCACCCGGGCCAGCGGCGTTACGGGGAGGTCACTATTCAGGTGACCTGATTCCTGATACGTGCGGACATGCGGCATTCCCTGTCACAGAAAGTAAATGACGTTCTACTTATTGTTATGTTAGCGTGGTGCCGTTCTGGGGGTGTGGCTGGCGCGGTGATCGGGGGTGTTATGACTTTTCCGGCTTTCACGCTTACGGACGGTGATGGCCACCGCGGTTACCGGGCAGGCGGCGGTGCCGGCGCCCATCGCGGGCTCCGCCACCACGATCGGCCGGCCGGACGTGCGAACGGAACGCCGCTGCGCCCCGCTGCGCCAGGCTGGCAACCCTGAACACGAGGCGGCGAATGCCCTTCTCCCGGCGGGTGCGGCGAGTAGTGTCGCGCGCTGCGGCGGTCGCCCTGCCGATGAGCATGGTCAGCGCCGGGGTAGCGGTGCACGCCCCGAAAGCGCTCGCGGCCGGCACCGTCCTCTTCAATCAGACGTTCCACGACAACACCCTGGACGGCACGGCGGGATCGGTGTCCCTCCCCACGGCACCGGCCGCGAGCGGCAACACCGCGTGCCTGACCGCCGCGGGCAACGCCACCGCCAACCCGCTGGCCAGCTGCGCGACCGTCACAGACCTGCAGGGTTCCGGCAAGCTCCGGTTCACCTCGAACACCACAAGTCAGGAGGGTGGGGTCTTCGCCAGCACCAGCATCCCCACCTCGCAGGGCCTGGACGTGGCCTTCAACACCTACCAGTACGGGGGCACCCAGGGTGCGGACGGGATGGCCTTCGTGCTGGCCGCCGTCAATCCCGCCAATCCGGTCACCCCCGCGGCCATCGGGCAATCCGGCGGGGCGCTCGGCTACTCGGCCCCGAGTTCTAATGCGCCCGGCCTGAGTTATGGCTACCTGGGCGTCGGTTTCGACGTCTACGGCAACTTCAGCAACCACTATGAGGGGCTGGGCTGCAACGACCCGCCCAACATCGCCGGGCAGATGCCCGGCCAGGTCGTCGTGCGCGGCCCCGGTAACGGCAATACCGGGTACTGCGCGCTGGCAAGCAGCGCGGCCACGGCGACGTCACCCAAGCTGACCCTGCGGGCCACCACCCGCGCCGGATCGGTGGTACCGGTCGAGGTGGTCTACAACCCGAGCGCGGTGCCGGTGACGACACCGTCCGGGCTGGTCGTGCCGGGCGGCGACTACGACGTCCACTTCACCCCGGTGGGCGGGACCGCCCGGGATGTGACCGGGGCCCTGCCGACGGTCCCGTCCGGGCTTTACCCGGCGAGCTGGGTCAACGCGAGCGGGTACCCCAAGCAGCTGGCGTTCGGCTGGGTGGGGTCGACCGGCTCGGTGACCGACTACCACGAGATCGACAACGCGGTGGTGACCACGCTGAACCCCGTCCCGCAGCTCGCGGTCGCCCAGACTAGTTACGCGGCGGCGACCCTCGCGCCCGGCAGCCCGGTCACGTACAGTGTCGCGGCCAGTTCGTCGGGCGCGGCGGAGAACCAGCCGGTGACGGTGACCGAGACGTTGCCGGCCGGCGTCCTGCCGGTCGGCGCCTCCGGTACGGGATGGGTATGCGCGGCGCCATTGGGGCAGTCCATCTCGTGCACCAACAGCACCAGCCCCTTCACCAGCGGCACGATTACGGTGAACGGGGTCGTGACCTCCAGCAGCGTCACCCCGGCGGTGGTCCAGTCCAGTACCAGCGCGGTGGCGTCCAGCAGCGACGCCAGCCCGGCGACGTCGTCGAGCGCTCCGGCCGGCACCGTGCCCACCGCGCCGACCGTTACCGCCATCAGCCCGACGAACTTCGCCGCCGGCGGGGGCAACGACGTCAAGATCACTGGCACCGGCCTGAACGGTGCGACCGCCATCGAGATCGGCACGGCCGTCCAGTTCACCGCAGGCACACCGACCACGCTGGTACTGTGCGCTTCTTCGGGACCTGGCTGTTTCACCGTCACCAACAGCACCACCCTCGACATCTCTGCCATGCCTGGGCACGTCGCAGGGCGGTGACGGTCGAGGTCGTCACGCTGGGCACTTCCGCCAGTACCGCCTACACCTACAACTCGGGCCCGGCTCTGCTGTTCCCCGCGCCGCCAAGCGGCGAGGCCGGCGTGCCGTATAGCGACCAGCTCACTGTGACCGGCGGGACCAGCCCGTTCACCTGGTCGGTGAGCGCCGGGAGCCTGCCCCCCGGGGTGACCCTGAATGCATCGACTGGGCTGCTGTCGGGGACCCCGACCACCGCCGGCACTTACTCCTTCACGGTGAAGGTCGCCGACAGCAGCGGCCAGAGCAATACCGAAGCGGTGACTCTGACCGTCATCCCTGGGCCGTCGCTGAGTTTCCCGGCTCCGCCTTCGGGCTGGACTCATACGGTTTATGGCGACACTCTGACCGAGTCTGGCGGGACCAGCCCGTTTACCTGGTCGGTGAGCAGCGGGAGCCTGCCTTCTGGCATTAGCCTGAACGCGAGTGGGACGCTGAGCGGCACTCCGACGGTGACGGGTACCTTCGCCTTCACGGTCAAGGTGAGCGACGCTAACGGCCAGAGTGCCACTCAGGCCACCAGTATCACGGTGTCGGCGGGGGTGTCGGCGACGTTGTCGGCCCCGCCGGCTGCCGATGTCGGCGGTGCCTACAGTGACACGCTGACCGCCACCGGCGGTACCACACCGTATACCTGGTCGGTGAACGCGGGGGCGCTGCCGCCTGGCCTGTCCCTCAGTTCGGCGGGGGTGCTGGCCGGGACCCCTACCACCGCGGGCAGCTACCCGTTCACGGTCAACGTGGTCGACGCGAACAACGGCATTGCCACCGCCTCGATCACGCTGGTCGTCTCCGCCGGCCTGGCCCTGAGCTTTACCGCCCCGCCGAACACCGATGTCGGTATCGGCTACAGCGATACGCTGACCGCCACCGGCGGGACCGGTCCCAACACCTGGTCGGTGAGCGCGGGGAGCCTGCCCGCGGGGATCACGCTGAATGCGTCGACCGGGGTGCTGGCCGGGACGGCGACGACGGCGGGGACGTCCAGCTTCACGGTCAAGGTGACCGATGCCGTTGGCCAGAGCGTGACCAAGGCGGCGGTCATCGTGGTGGCGGCGCGTCCGTCGCTGGCTTTCCCCGCGCCGCCGGCCGGTCAGGCCAGCGTGGCTTACAGCGACACCCTGACCGTCACGGGCGGGACCGGGCCGTTCGCCTGGTCGGTGCCGGGCGGCGGCCTGCCGTCGGGTCTGACGCTGAATGCCTCGACGGGGGTGCTGTCCGGCACGCCGGCGGCCGCGGGCAGCTTCGCGTTCACGGTCCAGGTGAGCGACGCCTTCGCGGTGACCGCCACCGAGGCGGTGACGCTGGTCATCGCGTCCGGCCCGCTGGTGATCGCGGCGACCGCGAGCCCGTCGCCCGCGGTGCCGGGCGGCACGGTGCATTTCACCGTCACGGTGACCAACACCGGCTCGGGCACCGATACCGGGGCGACGTTTACCGATCCGCTGGCCGATGTGCTCGATGACGCCAGCTACAACAACAACGCGGCCGCGACGGCCGGCACCGTCGGCTTTAGCAGCCCGAACCTGACCTGGACGGGGACCCTGGCCCCGGGCGCGAGCGCGACGATCACGTTCTCGGTCACGGTGAGCAGCCCCGACACGGGGAACAAGATGCTGGCCAGCACGGTCACCTCGGCGACGGCGGGGAGCAACTGCGCGGCGGGCAGCGGTGACTCCCGTTGCGCGGTCAGCGTCCCGGTGGCGGTGCTGACGATCAGCGTGACGCCCAGTACTACGAGCGCGACGCCGGGCAGCACGGTCGGCTATACGATCACCGTCACCAACTCGGGCGCGGTGGCGTTCACCGGGGCGGCGTTGACCGATCCGCTGGCCGATGTGCTGGATGACGCCGGCTACAACGGTGATGCGGCCGCGACGGCTGGCAGCGTCTCGTATGCCAGCCCGAACCTGACCTGGACCGGGAACCTGGCTGCGGGCGCGAGCGCGACGATCACGTTCTCGGTGACGGTGAGCAGCCCCGACGCCGGGAACAAGACCCTGGCCAGCACGGTCACCTCGGCGACGGCGGGCAGCAACTGCGCGAGCGGCAGCACTGATCCGCGGTGCGCCAGCACGGTGACGGTGCTGATCCCGGGCCTGACGATCGCGGTGTCAGTAAATACGGGCACCGCTACGCCCGGGTCGGTGGTGGGTTACACGATCACGGTGACTAATTCGGGGCAGACCGCCTATACCGGTGCGGCGTTCAGCGATTCGCTGTCGGGCCTGCTGGATGACGCCAGCTACAACGGCAACGCGGCCGCGACGGCCGGCACGGCCGGCTTCACCAGCCCGAACCTGACCTGGAGCGGGAACCTCGCCGTCGGGGGGACCGCGACGGTCACGTTCTCGGTCACGGTGAACAATCCCGATACCGGCGATAAGGTCCTCGCGCAGACGGTGACGTCGGCGGCGGCGGGCAGTAACTGCGCGGCGGGCAGTACCGATGCGCGGTGCTCGGTGACCGTGGTGGTGCTGGTGC
>NZ_JBKQOI010000207.1:0-7865 GCF_052145595.1 Mycobacterium sp.
GACTGCGCGTCGACCATCTGCACGAACGGCTCGATCTCCCGATACGTCGCGACGTACTGGGCCGGGCTGATCGGCCTTCCGTCGATGGCGATGCGTTCTACCGCCGATTGCAGGTGGGGGCTGGTGGTTCGGCCGGTGCGGCGGTGCAGCGCGGTCACCAGCGCGTCGACCATCCGCGCCACCGAGGTCTTACCGTTGGTGCCCGCGACGTGGATCGACGGATAGCCGAGTTGCGGTGAGCCCAGCAAGTCCATCAATGCGCTGATCCGGGTCAGGCTCGGCTCGATGCGCGTCTCCGGCCAACGCTGATCCAGCAGATGCTCGACCTGCAACAAGGACGCGATCTCGTCCGGTGTGGGCGCCGCAGTGTTTGCTTCAAGGTGCTCCGGCCCCCACTCGGGCGGCTCATTCATTGCAACCCGGCCAGCCTCGCGCTGATCCGATCGGTCTCCTCCTGCGCCACGCGCTGACGGTCGCGGATCTTGGCGACGACTTGTTCCGGCGCTTTGGCGAGGAAGTCGGTGTTGGCCAGTTTGGCGGCCGTCGACGCCAGCTCCTTTTGCGCAGCGGCCAAGTCCTTTTCCAGGCGCCGGCGCTCGGCGGCGACATCGATGGTTCCCGAGGTGTCGAGCTCGACGACGACGGTGCGGTCCATGCTGGGGCCCAGCCGAACTTCCAATGACACCGACGGGCGAAAATCCGGGCCGGGTGTGGTGAGCCACGCCAGGGACGTCACGGCGCCTACCTGGTCGCTCAGGTCCGAGCCCTCAACACCGGCCAACCGGGCCGGCACTTTCTGCCGGTCAGCCAAACCCTGATCGCTGCGAAACCGGCGGACCTCGGTCACCAGCTTCTGCATGTCGCTAACCCGCTGCGCGGCAACCGGATCCAGGGCGATACCCGACGGCGCCGGCCAGTCGGCGATCACCAGCGACTCCTGATCGGTCAGGGCACGCCACAACGCCTCGGTGAGGAATGGGATGACCGGGTGCAGCAATCGCAGCAGTGTATCGAGCACCGCGGCCAGCACCGCGGTGGTGTGCGTGATGCCTTCGGTGAGCTGTGTCTTGGCCAATTCGACGTACCAGTCGCAGAATTCGTCCCATGCGAAGTGGTAGAGCGATTCGCAGGCCCGGCTGAACTCGTAGCCGTCGAAGGCCGAATCCACCTCGGCCCGAACCTCTTCCAATCGTCCGAGAATCCAGCGATCGGCGTCGGTCAACTCGCCCAGCGGCGGTAATGGCGCCAGCCGTGCGCCGTTGAGCAGTGCGTACCGGGTGGCGTTGAACAGCTTGGTGCCGAAGTTGCGCGACGCCCGGACCGCATCCTCGCCGACGGTCAAGTCACCACCGGGACTGGCGCCGCGGGCCAGCGTGAATCGCAGCGCGTCGGCCCCGAACATCTCCACCCAGTCCAGCGGGTCGATGACGTTGCCCTTGGACTTACTCATCTTGCGGCCGAATTCGTCACGGATCAGCCCGTGCAGAAAGACGTCGGTGAACGGCACCTGCGGGCCGCGACGGCCGTCGAGCGTGATGGCGTCGTCGTTGCCGACGAAAGTGCCGAACATCATCATCCGCGCAACCCAGAAGAACAGAATGTCGTAGCCGGTGACCAGAACGCTTGTCGGATAGAACTTCTCCAGCTCCGGAGTCTTTTCCGGCCAGCCCAGCGAGGAGAACGGCCACAGCGCGGACGAGAACCAGGTATCCAGCACGTCGGGGTCCTGCTCCCAGCCTTCCGGGGGCGTCTCCTCCGGACCGACGCACACCTGTTCGCCGTTGGGCCCGTACCAGATCGGGATGCGGTGGCCCCACCACAGCTGCCGCGAGATACACCAGTCGTGCATGTCGTCGACCCAAGCGAACCAGCGCGGCTCCAGGCTGGCGGGGTGAATAACGGTGTCCCCGTTACGAACCGCGTCGCCGGCGGCCTTGGCCAGCGACTCCACCCGCACCCACCACTGCAGCGACAGGCGCGGCTCGATCGGCTCGCCGCTACGCTCGGAATGCCCGACGCTGTGCAGATAGGGGCGTTTCTCCTCGACGACCCGGCCCTGCGCCGCCAGGGCTTCGCGCACCGCGGCTCGGGCCTCGAAACGGTCCATGCCGTCGAATTGCGTTCCGGTGTCCACGATCCGGCCCTTGGTGTCCATGATCGAGATCATCGGAAGCTGGTGCCGCAGCCCGATCTCGAAGTCGTTGGGGTCGTGAGCGGGTGTGACTTTGACTGCGCCGGTGCCGAATTCGGGATCCACATGCTCGTCGGCGACCATGACAAGCTGCCGGTCCACAAAGGGGTGCGCCAGGGTGGTACCGATCAGGTGGCGGTAGCGATCGTCGTCGGGGTGTACCGCGATCGCGGTGTCGCCCAACATCGTCTCGACCCGGGTGGTGGCGACCACGATGTGGGGTTGCGAGTCGTCGAGCGAGCCGTACCGGAACGACACCAGCTCGCCCTCGACGTCGACATAGTTGACCTCGAGGTCAGAGATCGCGGTCTGAAGGATCGGGGACCAGTTGACCAGCCGCTCGGCCTGGTAGATCAGCCCGGCGTCGTACAGCCGCTTGAAGATGGTCCGGACGGCCCGCGACAGTCCCTCGTCCATGGTGAACCGGTCGCGGCTCCACTCCACCCCGTCACCGAGTCGGCGCATCTGGCCACCGATGGCACCGCCGGACTCACGCTTCCAATCCCAGACCTTTTCGACGAACAGCTCGCGGCCGAAGTCCTCCTTGGTCTTGCCGTCGACCGCAAGCTGCTTTTCCACCACCGTTTGAGTCGCGATTCCCGCGTGGTCCATGCCCGGCTGCCACAGCACCTCGTAGCCCTGCATGCGCTTGCGGCGGGTCAGGGCGTCCATCATCGTGTGTTCGAGCGCGTGGCCCATGTGCAGGCTGCCGGTCACATTCGGCGGCGGCAGCACGATCGAGTACGCGGGCTTGGCGCTGGCCGGGTCCGCCGCGAAGTAACCGGCATCCAACCACTTCTGGTAGATCGAGTTCTCCATCGCGCCGGGATCCCACGACTTGGGCAAGTCGGCGGCAGAGCTGTGGCTGGCGGTCACCGGTCAATTCTAGGGAGACCGATTCGCGCGCGTGTAAGCGCCCGAACCCCCGGGTGACAGGGATTCGACCGGCACCGTCCCCCGACGATCAGGGAATGGTCAGCACTTGACCCGGTTGGATCAGGTCAGGATTCGGAATACCGCTGGCGTCCGCGATCACCTGGTACTTGCTGCCGTCGCCGTAGAAGCGCTCCGCGATGGCCCACAGCGTGTCACCCGATTCGACGGTGTACGTCCGGACGGCGGGTTCAGGGGTTTCTTCAGCAACGGGCTCCGCGACGGCTTCGGGAGCGGCTTCGGCCTCCTCGGCGGCGGGCGCCGGCGGTGGCGGGGCGTCGGTCTCGGTCTTGGTCGACCAGGCCGGTCCGTCACCGGAGTACAGCACCAGGTTGCGATCGTCCTGCAGCACGAGCCTGACGTTCTTCTTGCCCTGGGTGTTGCTGTGCCACACCGGTTTGTCGGCCGTGTACACAACGAAATTGCCGTCGGGTTGCAGCTCGGCGCGCACCACATCCTGGCCGTCGGTCCCGGTGGCCCACAGGGACTGGCCGCGCGCGGCCAGAACCAGGTTGCCGTCCTCTTGCAAAGTCAGGGTATAGGCACCGTTACTCGAGGTGAGCGATTCGCCCCGGACGAGCTTTTGCCCTGCGCTGAGCGTGTCTGTCATGACATTCCCCTCTTATCATCGCCGTCCGGCCTACAGGGCGCAGACGTAACTGCCTGGTCCGATAAAGCGAGCCTACTGATCTTGGTTTGTCCTGGACAGCCTTGAATTCGACGCAATCGAAACCATTTGGGAACTGCCCGTGAACAATCCGGCTAATCCGATCGGCGCTGCGCTACTTCTTGCCGCCTAGCAGGCCGCCCAGGATGTCGCCCAGTCCTCCCTTGCCGCCCAACACGCTGCCGAGGATGCCGCCAAGCGATTTGTCGGCCGAGCCACCACCGAGGATGCTGCCCAGAACCTCACCCAGCCCGCCACCGCCGGCGGCCTCCGTTTTCGGCGCACCGCTCTGGCCGCCGGAACCGAGCTGCCTTCCGACGTATGCCAACACGACCGGCAACACTATGGGCAACAACTGCTTGAGCAGATCACGATTACCTGCCCCCCCAGCGGCCAGCGCCGCCGCGACCTGGTCGGCGCCACTACCGCCGAAGAGCGACGCGACCGCCTGGTGCCCGTCGCCCTCGCCACCTTCACCCGCGCCCCCACCAACGTCGAGTAGACCACTTGCGGCGTGACTGCTTGCGAGGGATTCGATCGTGCTGGCGTGCTCTGGATCCTCCGAGTTCTGCTGCAGCCCGCTGAGCAACGCCGGCACCAGCGTGCGGACAGCGTTGTCCACGTCGCCTTGGTCGGCGCCGAGCTTGTTTGCGATTTCAGACGTGGGAATCAGGGTGTACAGGTCATCGAGACCGGCCATCGGTGTGTCCACCTTCACTAAGGGATGTCGATCCAAGTCGACTACGACATTAGACGCATGTGGTCTGGGCCGACAGCCTTCCCGCGGATTGAATTTCGTGCCCGACGGTCCGCCGACCGAATCGATGCCGGGTCAGTTTCGGCGTCAGTTCAGCCGTTCCGTTCGCAGTGACACGGCGGCGGCCGGGAAGCGTTCCAGCAACGCGTCCCCCATCGCCGCCGCGGGAGTCAGCACACCACGCAGTTCGGACAGCTCGTCGCGATTCAGTGCCAGCGCCAGACCGCACTCCCCCAGCAGCACCGAGGTCGCCTTGTAGCCGGGGTCCCCCTGCTGCTCCATGCGCGCCACATAGCGGGCGCCGGTGGTCGTGGTGGTGTAGGTCTCGACGCGGTAGTAGCCACGGTCCCGAGCTGCCGCACTCGGGCCCGTGCCGGGCTTGGGGACGACGCGCTCCACCAACCGGCGCGGCAGGAGCCGGAAGTAACGGCCGCCCACTTTATTGGTTGCGTTGCCGACCCCGCTGATAACTGCGGACGCTAACGGCGCGACAGACGACGACCCCAGGCTCATGCTTTCGCTGTAACGGAACCGGCGGCCGTATGCCCAGTCCAGTAGCGCGTTGCTGCGGCGCACTATCCGGGTGTTGATCGGCGCCATCATGAATCCGCCCGTCCACAGCCCGGTCAGTTCCGGCGCGATCTGGCGACCCCGCCGCCACGGCATGTCGGGCTGCGGGCCGAGTTCAGGTTCGGCGGCGCGGTCGGTGCTCAGCGTGTACGGGTCGGCAAGCTGGCGGCGTACCTCGGGGTCGCCGGAGGCGGCATCGAGCACCTCCAGCATCGACGCGATGGTGCCGCCGGACACCCCGCCGGCGAACGAACGCACGACGAAGTTGGTGTCGACGAGCTCGCCGGCGCCGTCGTCTCGGGCCGCCCGGTACAGCGCATACACACTCAGATCCGAAGGGATGGAATCAAAGCCGCAGGCATGCACGATTCGGGCGCCGGTGTCGGCGGCCTGCTTGTGGTACAGGTCAATGCTCTCGCGGATGAACGGCGGCTCACCCGTAAGGTCGGCATAATCGCTGCCCGCCGCCGCGCACGCGGCGACCAGCGGCAACCCGTAGCGGGTATAGGGCCCGACCGTGGTGATGACGACTTGTGTCCGGGCGGCCATGTCATTCAGGGTGGACGGCGCAGCGGCATCCGCGGTCAGCACCGGCCAGGATTGCGCGGACTCGCCCAAGGTGTCGCGAACGGCGAGCAACCGCTCCGGGGACCTGCCGGCCAACGCGATCCGCGCGCCCGCTCCGGCCCGTGCCAGGTATTCCGCGGTCAGCTTCCCCACGAAGCCAGTCGCCCCGTACAACACGATGTCGAATTCGCGCGGCGTTGCGGTCACGGACCCGACGCTACCGGACGGACGTCAAGTACTTCCGTGGCCGCAACAGCGATGAAATAAGGGATGCAATAAGGAATGCCGGGCCGCGAAAGCCCGGCATTCCTTATACCTAATACCTAGACGCGGTCAGGTTTTCAGACCGTCAGCCGCGCCTGCCGCAGACCGGCCAAGCACCGATGCCCTGGGTGTGCAGCACGTTCTCGGCCACCCGGATCTGCTCCTCACGGCTCGCGCCGACGGGCGAACCCGAGCCACCGTTGGCGTGCCAGGTGCCCGGCGTGAACTGCAGGCCGCCGGAGTAGCCGTTACCGGTGCTGATCCCCCAGTTTCCACCCGACTCGCACTGCGCGATGGCATCCCAGTTCACGCTGTACGCCTTGCGCGCCGGGGGCGGCGGCGGGGCGTCCGGGGCCGGCGGCGGCGGGACGTTCGGGTCAAAGCCCACCGGAGCGGGCGCGGGAGGTGCGTCAACCGGCGCCAGGGCGTCCGGAACGGGGGGCGGCGGAGGAACGTTCGGGTCAAAGCCCACGGGAGCCGGCGCCGGGGCATCCGGAGCCGGCGGCGGGGGCGCGTCCGGGACAGCCCCGGCGACGGGAACGTTCGGGTCAAACCCCGGGTTCGCGCTGGCGGTCCCGGACGGCACGCTCGCGAGCGTTCCCGCGATCGCAGCGAGGATGAGCGTCTTGCGGACGTTCTTCAAATTTCTTCCTTTCGCGGTGCGCGCGCGCCAAAGCAAACCCACGGGGTGGGTTGAAGGTGCCTGGTCCTTGCGGAATAGGTGCTCTGGGACGTGCCGTCTGGTTCTGGCACGACAGCGGCGGGCGTGATCTGCCCGAGCGGGGTGCTACCCGCCGGCTGCGGCACGGCGATGGCGCCCGCAGCCCCCGCTCACACGCGGGTCCGTGGATTCAATTTTCGATTACTTTTCGGTTAAGCCGTTTCGGGCTAAGACGGACCGTAGGGGACCGGACCGAATCCGTCATCTTCGTGAAATGCATATCTCGGTTCGATAACGGACCGATTACGACGCGATTGCGTGGTTATTATCGCAGGTCAAACATGCCTTTTCGGCATAAACTCACCAGCCGCGATCACGGCTGAATTGTGACCCGAATCACGTCAATTTTGTGACTCGGGACACGTATTTGCGGTGTTGCGGAACAGCTGCCGCCCGTAGTACTCGACCGGACCCGGCGGCGGCAAGCCGGCGCAGCCTACCGCAAGCTAACACCGATCTGACGTCCGACCCACCCAGACGAACCGGATGACGCCTCGATTAGCTCGAAATATCGAATACAGCAATATCTTTCGACGGTCCCGCGGTCAACACCGCACAGTTTGCACCCAGCGCCCCGTCGCCATCGGCGCAAGACCTTCTTGGCGATGGATTTCATCTAATCTGGCTCTGCACCAACATCTTTCAGTTCATAGTCGCCGTTCTGGCGGCTGCGACGGCCGCCTGCCTCGCGAGAGGGCCCGCGACGGGGCCAGGTGTTTCTTCCGATTTTGACATGGCAATTTGCCGGATAACCTTCGAACGCGAGCGCACTTTTGACCGTATGCATCCGATACGCGGTTTTTTTCGAAATCGCCACCGCGCCAACGCGACACGGCACGCGATCAACTCGCACGCCGCCGCCATTATCGGGCGGGCCCGATGGAATTTCGACAAACGCTCAGCGTAAATTACGCGTTATATCAAAAAGGCCTGCTGAACTATTCTTTGTCAACAAGCCAAAAAATTTTTACGCAAAATTTATGCGACACGTTTGAGCTAATTTAATGTGCGCGTCGCCGGCTCCGCGGCGCGCGGTAACTCTCAGGCTCCGGGCCGCACCAGCGCGCACAGCTCGGCGTCCGTGTTGACGTTGGTCAGCGGACGGGAATCAGAGGTGACGATCCGCTGAGTGTCCGATACGCCGACCAAGGCGCGCATGGAGCGCTCACCGGCGGCCACCAGCGCATCGGCTCGG
>NZ_JBKQOI010000208.1:0-22267 GCF_052145595.1 Mycobacterium sp.
CCACAGGTGTATCGCGTGGTTCATCAACGCCCCGAACGGGTTTCGCTTCAAATGATCGCCGCACTGTGCGATATCTTGGGTTGCGGCGTCGAGGACCTGGTCACCGTGACCGCGGCCGATGTCCGCCGACGCAAAGCGTCCGCCGGCTCGCAGACGGCGCCCAGGCCCAACGTGGTCGAGCTCAACAAAGCGGTGCGTCCGCGCCGAGCCAGGGTGATCAGCGATGACGATTAGCCCCAACCGGCGCTCAACCAAACGGGGCCGCCCGCGGGTTACCGGCGAGCAGTTCCGCTGCAGCCGGTGTGAGCGGATGGCCAACCAGCGACGAGCGTCCTGGCCCGGTGAGGACCTGTGCTACAGCTGTTTTTACGCAGCGATGCGCACTCGTGGTGTCTGCCCCGGGTGCGGCCACAACGGGGTGCTTCCCGGCTGGCCACCGACGCAGATCGGCAGCCGATCTGTTTGTTGTGCGCGGGGATTCCCGCAGACTTCACTTGCCGACGCTGCGGGGCCGAAGGCGATTTCTACCGGCGCGGAACCTGTGCCCGCTGCGCCCTTCGCGACGATCTGACCGTTTCGATGATCGACGGCGCGCACGACCCACAAGCCATGGCTGCCATCGTCGAGGCACTGTGCCGCGTTGAGCGGCCCGCCAGCATCCTGAGCTGGAAGCGTTCGCCCAAAGTGAAGGCACTGCTGGCAGGACTGGCCCGTGGGGAGATCCCGTTGACCCATCAGGGCCTCGACAAAGCCGGTACCGACATCGCGACCAACCATCTGCGGAGCCTGCTCGAACACGCCGGCATCTTGGCTGCCCGCGACGAACCGCTGGCCCGGTTCGAGCGTTGGCTCGTTGAGAAACTCGAGTCGGTCACCGAGCCGGCCGTGCGCGCTCCGGTGGAACAATTCGCCAGGTGGCATCATCTGCGGCGGTTACGCAAAGCATCGGTTCCAGGACAAAGCTCCGCTGCCGGCGCGCGATACGCCAAACAGGAGATCACCGAGGCGATCAAGTTTCTCACCTGGCTGCACAGTGCCCATCACCGCGCCCTGGTCAGCTGCCGACAACAAGACGTCGATGAGTGGCTGGCATCCGGTCCCACCACGAGACGAAAGATCCGAAACCTGCTGGCCTGGGCCAAGAAAACCCGGGTGAACAAGTCGGTGCAGATCACCCATCAGCAGCCCCCTCCCAGCCGCGCGCTCACCCAGCAGCAGCGTCTGGCATGGCTGCGAGAGCTTGTTGACGGCGATTGCGAATCGCTGGCTTACCGTGTCGCCGGAATCCTTCTGCTCCTGTTCGGCAAGCCCCTGACCAAGATCGCGGCTCTACCAACAGCGGCAATCACGATCATCGAAAACGACATGCGGATCTCGCTTGGCCAAGAACCGATCCCCGTCCCGCAACCGTTCGCAGACCTGCTGGGCAACCACATGGCCAGCAGGCAGAATCTGGGAGCAACGGCCGGAGTGGCGGCCACACGATGGCTGTTCCCCAGCAGCCGGCCCGGCCGGCACCTCGGCCCAAATTTCATCATGACGCGGTTGCGCAACCTCGGCATCAACCTCCTTGCAGCACGCAACACCGCGCTGCAAAGCCTCGTCGTCGAAGCCCCACCACCCCTGGTCGCCGAGCTCCTCGGCTACAGCTACAACACCGCCCAGCGCCACGCTGAAATCGCAGCCCAGCCATGGGCCCGCTACGTGACCAAAACAGCCACCGAATCGAACTGACCCGGGATCTTATCCAATCTGTGCTGCAAAGGTTTTGGGCCATCGCGGCCACACACTGTTGAACGTCACTCTGGATGACCACCAGCGCAGGGCGCTTCGTCATCGAGGCTTCAGACGATGACGACTGGGCTTCTGTGATCGCGTGCATCATCAACGTGCCGATGACCGATTCCCACGTTCTCGATGAAAGGTGTTGCGCAGCAAGGGAGTCACACACGTCTGCACGACCGCGCTCCACGACGGTAGGGTCGTAGGGTCATTACTGTTCTAAGGCCCATCGGACAGAACGCTGGGCGCGGCCACTTTGCTGGGCCCTTGGGTGACCTTGAAGTGCCCTTGGCCTCTGGACTGGGACGCTCGGCGAGGAGACGATCACGACACGAGCCAGACCCCATGTCGTCCAGGAGGACATCGTGATCGAGAAGCTGCAGGACTTTCCCGACAACGTCGCCGCATATGTGTGTCACGGGCATCTGACGAAGGCCGATTACGCAGGGGTGATACCGCACATCCAAGACAAATTTGCTCGGCACAAGAAGCTGCGGGCCTACACCGAGCTCGCGCCCGATTTCGCCGGGATCGATCCCGGCGCCAGGTGGGACCAGGCGAAGTTCGGCTTCGGTCACCTCTTCGACTTTGAACGCGTCGCGTTCGTCAGTGACGTGACCTGGATGAATCGGGCGGTGCAAGTCTTCGCTTTGTTCATACCTGGGCAGTGGCGTGCGTTCCCGACCGCTGAAGCCAGCAAGGCGCGCGAATGGATTGTTGAAAACCAGCAGTAGGTGCGATAGCGCTATCCAGAGTGCAAGCGCTGCCAAAGGGTCTTAAGGACCCGCGGCGCTAGGGCCGGTTCGCCGGCGGTGACGGATTGACCTTGTCCCCGGAACTTCGGCGGCAGCCGGCTCGGTGTCCCGCCACGGAGCCGACGACACCGTCAGCGTGACCACGCGCCAAGACCACATTCGTGTGCATCGAAAGAGAAGGCGTCTTCGCCAATTTCAGTGCTCGGCAACACCACACACCAGCAAACGGGACGGCGTCTCCGCAAAGTGACGACATCGACGCTACCCCGGGCACGGAACCAAGACGATCGGGCACCATCCGCTTAGCGATTCTGGAGCCATGGCATCTTCCCGACACGACCGAATACGGCGAGATCGAATATTGAGGGTTACCGGTACAGGGGCGTGCTCAACCGATCCGAGTTGATTAGCGGCGGCCGTCATGGGCTGTATTGCGCGTCGCTGGCCATAGTTTGTGCAAGAGCGCGGTCCACTGAGCGGACTGCACGCCGTTTTCTCGCCGAATTGCTGCCGACGAACCAAACCGGGTAGATCGGTGCTGTTACCTTTGCATCACCTCGGTAGGGACCGACGACACTTCGTGGCCGTCGCTGCTGCCATCTCTGATCTGTGACCGTCTATAGGTTGTTCAAAATCGCCGTGCCATCCGGTGTACCCAGTCCCGAACACGGATCCCAACCCGGACCGGCGTTGTAGCCCTTGACCGTATTCGTGATGGCGTTCGTGCCCGAGGTGACGTCGTGGACAACGCCCTTGGCCACACTCGAATAGAGGAAGGGGTTGAGGAAGCCAACGTTTTTTTGCTTCGCCTGGTTCAGCAGGGTAACTAACGCCGCCATCAGCGGAGCTACCGCGCTCGTTCCGCCCGAAGCGCCTTCCTGGCGATCGACGCGCGTGAAGTAGTTGGTCGCGCTCATCGCGATGTCGGGAACACCGCGCCCGGGCTTCCCGTCATCGACCGAAACGATTGTGTTGGCGGCGGTTTGGTACGACGGCACCGGGAAGATTTCGCTGATTCCGCCGCCGCTGGCCCAGCCGCCCTGATCGAGAGGCGTGCCATCGTTCCAGACGACGTCGATGCCGTTGTCGATTTGCGTGCCGCCGCAACCCAGGACGAGGTCGTCGCACGCCGGATGGTCGACGTGGACTTTTCCATCCCAGTCCCCCGAGGTCTCATCGGCTGTGCCGTGATCGCCCGAAGCGACGCATACCGTGATGCCCAGCGCGGCCGCCGTGACAAACACCTCGTGGAACGCACTGATGTTCATCTGATCGGTGTTCGGCGCCGGCTCGGGGCCGCCCCAGCTGATCGAGATCGCGCTCGGTTTGCGCTCGGTGTCGTGGACGGCGGCACTAATCGCGTCGATGAACCCCTTGTCGCCGTTGTTGGGGGCGAAATAGACGGCAAAGTTTGCGTTTGGCGCGACGGCTCCGGCGACCTCGATGTCGAGCATCACCTCGCCATCGGCGGAGTCCGCCGTGGTCGGATCGCTCGCGGCCTTATCGACCGAGATCGACGCGACCGTCGGCATCTGCACCCCGATCTCGTTAAAAAACACCTTCAAGTCACTGGTGCGATAGCCGCCGCCAAGCTCGATGATGGCGATGGTTTGTCCGGTGCCGTCGAGCTTCGTGCCATTGGATTGCGTCGGAAAATTGTAGCGCGACGCGAATTCGGTTGAAGCAACGCCGTTCTGCCCACCGGGCCCGGCCGCCGCGGCACTGTCTTTTGCTGACGCTTTGTGACCGCGGTTCGCGCCGCTCGCTTCGTTGGTTTTCCCGCCACTCGGCGTCGACCTGCGCCCACGAGTCGTCGCGCGCTGCTTGGGTCGCGTATCGAATCCAAACACGCCGGTGATGATGGGCTGCAGCTCCTGCGGCACGGCGATTTCGCCTTGTCGCCCGCGATACGTTCCCGTCGAATGGTGATACATAGCGACATCGGTGTGAAACGCCGCCCGCAGGTCGGCAAGCTTGCCCCTCAATTCAATCGTGCGCGCCGCGGCGCTGCGATGCACTACAAACAAGTCGTGCTGCTGCGCGAAGGCTTCGACCTTGTCGAGGTCCTCCTTCGACGCACCGTGCTGTTCGGCGAGTTGCTCGTGGGTCAGGTACTCGCGCTTCGCGAGTGGCTTTGCGGCCTGCTCGTACACGCGCTTCTCAAGCGCCTTGGGGTCTCCAGCCGAGCGAACACGCACGGTGAGGCTGGCCAATTCTGATGGGTTCACCGGGCCTGCGGGCCTGGAGTTGGGCAGCAGACTCTTCTTACTGCCCGGCAGCGGGACGTATACGGCCATGACTTCTTCTCCTTTTACAACTTGGCGGCAGCGCACCGTCGACGATGAGCAGATCGAGGCGACGGTGATATAGCTGGAACCGCAATGCCTGCTATAAGGCTTCGGCCCCGCGGAAGCGGAAACAAGACGCCGGTCCGTTGAGCGGACCGAACCACGAACGGTCGCTTACGATCTGTGCGCAACGCCCGTCAGCCCTTTTGCCTTCACGTGCCGCTCGAGGTAACGATGACGGTGTTGCTCCACAGCAAGCCCCCGTCACCGTCGGGGTCGGGGCGGTGATCGGTGACGGCGATGCGCCCGGTTTCGGTGATTGCGGTCTTCGGAAGCGGTGCGCTCAATCCCCCGTCGGCGTCGCTGATGTAGGTGAGGTAGTCCACGACGTCGTCCCCGCTGCACGTGATGCGGATGGTGACCGGACGGTTGGGCAGGAATCCGCTGCCCGTGATCAAGACCGGGCCGCGGGAGGCGCTAATGATGGGGCCGGTCGGTCGAACCGGCAGAGCAGGCGCGTGCTCTCCGGGCGCGTCGATAGGCATGCGCGACTCCGATCGCCTCCTGGTCGTGCTGGTCGCCTTCAAGTCCTCCGCGAATCGCGACGATCAGCGATCCCAGCATTCTGTTCCACTTGATACCTAATTTCGTGGCGGCGGCAAGTGCCGGGTCCGGTGAGTGGACCGACGGTGCAGGCTGGCGCCGATCCCACTCAGCAACGAGCATCGCGCCCTAACTGTCGTGAGCCGGTTAGATCCGCTTCAATTGCCGGAGCGCGGCGCCGATGCGACACGCGGTGTAGGACAACAGGGTTGGTAGCCCGGCGGGTAGATCGTCTCTGTGGACCGTGACCGTGACCGCGCCAGCGCAGGCCCCATTCGGCCACCACACCGGCGCCGACACGCAACACACTCCGGCAACCGCATCTTGATGGTCGACCACCGTGGCGCGCGGTTCGCGGACGGACTCGCGAAGGTTGCGCCATTCGCGTCGGGTCCAGGAGTCAGGAAGCGTGACGTCGCTGACAGGTTGCGTCGCGTAGAGGACGCGTCCGGTGGCGGTGCGGGCGATTGATTCCGGGTCGGTGGGGTCGGGCATGTAGGCGTGGCCGCGGGGCACCGCGGCGCAGACATATCGGAGCCGCTGTTCATGCAGGATCCGCAGCGACGCCATGGCGTGCGATTGCACGGCGAGGGTGTGGACGGGCGCCTGCGCAATGCGCCGTAACAACGGGTCGGGCTGCCAGCGCTGCCCGATACGCAACATTTGCGGTCCGACATAGTAGCGGTGCTCGACGCACTGCACCGCACCGAGTGTGACGAGTTGTTCGGCAAGCCGATGCACGGACGTTTTAGCCAGCCCGCTCGCACGGGCCAGCGCGGTCAGTCCAAGGCCCTCATCGGCGTGAGCAAGAGCGTCCAACACAGCGAATGCCCCGTCGAGGACTCCGCGCCCCGCCGCGACTGGCGGTAACGGTCTCGCCGACTGATCTGGCTCAGCACCGGCATCGGCGGCCGAAGTGAACGGACTTGAACTGACTGCAGGTGACGAAGTTGGACACGTCAAGACATCCATGTGCGGGCCTCACTGCGTATAAGCCGGTTCGGGGCGAATTCGCGTTGCGCGGTGACTCGGCCTAAATTTCCCGCAGCTGGTCAAGCCGGACTAGCGTAGTCGACTACTCGCTTCTGCAGCCCAACAAGACGCCGGGCCCGATGCCTAACTTCTCCCCTTTTTGTTGGGATCGGTAGCGGGCTGGCCCTTGTGTACTTGCCACGACGACGCGGCGCGAGGCGGCGGGCGGACAGATAGGAAACCACCATGAAGGCCAACCGGATCATTGTCGGGGCACTGATGTCCGGCGGCGTCGCGGTCGCCGGCTTGGGTCTGGCGGCACCCGCCCAGGCTGGCGCGTCCTATTGGCACTACTGCCCAGGGCATTGGGAGTACACGGTTCCAGTTCCGCCGGGAACGGACCTGAGCGTGTGCCACTGGTTCGCAGTTACCGTTACCCGCGGGCCGTCGGGCCCGGTGTATAACTTCGTCGAAGTTGATCCGTCCCAAGTGCCCCCGCCGGCGCCCGGATTCCCGTGGCCGTGAAAGGCCTCGCACGGACCACCACTCGCCCGCATCGCAGCGCCGAGCACCGCAGCACTAGTTAGTTAGCCGGCGGCCCATTCCTTGGCGCGCTCGAACTCGTCGAGGCCGAAGACGGCGAGTTCCCCGGGGAGCATCCACGCAATCGCATGCAGCGTGTGGGCGACCCATTCCTTGTCGGACACGATCGCTATTCGCTTGAAGGCCGAAGGATGCTGTATGAGGCCGAAACCCAGCTTCAGGTCCTCGACGAACCCGCCGGGCCCGAAGCCCTCGTAGTCGTCTGCGATGACCTCGACGATCCTGATGTCGCCGCCTTTCAACAGCTCCTCGATGTTCGGCTTGAACGCGCGCAGCTCCTTACCGGGCAGCCGGCCCGACACGCGGATGCCGGTCACTCCCCGCGGCATGTCTGGCAGAACTTCGATCATCGACGTTTTCCCTTCTTGGCGCTTGTATCGCTTCTCATCTTGAGTTGGCGGCGAATATCGCCTCGATGTGGCAACGGCATTGGCCAGCGGTGACGCGCGGCGTGCCTAGCCCGACGCGACCACTGACGCGGAGTTCCACGGCGCCAACCGTTCGGAGGACGCCGTCATATCGGGAAGATCATCGCTGACATCCCAGGTCGCCGAGAGCCGTCCGACCCCCAGTGCGATCGCGCAGTGCAGACCCAGCTCCACAAGCTGGTCCTCGCTGAAGTGCTCGCGCAGCTCGTCGTACACGGCTTCATCGATGACGAGATGGTTGGTGGCGAACAGCTCGGCGAAGCGCAGGGCGGCTCGTTCGTCGGCCGAAAGGTTGTCGGCGTCGGCGGGCCGTTCCAGCGAGCAGACGGCGTCCTCGTCCAGACCGTCGTCGATGGCGCTTTGGTAACGCACCGCAATGCAGCTGCGGCATTGGTTGAAGAACGCGATGCGCAGGCGCACCAGTTCGAGCAGGCGCGGCGGCAGCGTCCCGTCGGCACGCAGCGCCGCGGTCAAGGAGCCCAGTGCCCCGGCCACCTCGGGAAGGCGACTCATGATGGCGGCGACGCCGAGATTGATCCGGTCACCCTGACCGAGATCCTGCATCGGCACCGCGTCGAAGGCCGTCGACGGCGCGATTCGTGTCAATTCATCGTCTCCTGAATGCGAGCAGCCTGCCTGGTCTCCTGAAGTATCGCCGTCGCGGGGACCGCACGCTACTCCCCTCTGCCGACCGCCCTACCCATCGAAGGGTGACCCGTCGAAGCGCTCGCAGGTGGCGAACTCGGGAACCGGCCGTCGCCGCAGCTTCGTCACTTGGCGCACCGGTTTGCCCAGCGGCACGACCGCGGCGATGACGTACGGATCGGGCACGCCGAGAAGCTCTTTGGCGCGTGGCTCCTCGGCCACGACCAACGTGCTCAACACCCCGCCGTAGCCCTCATTGCGCGCGGCCAGCAAGACATTCCATACGAACGGGTACACCGACGCCCCAGGTACCACCGCGATGCGATCGAGGTTCTGATCGGTGGCGGCGACGACGGAGAGGTCCAGGCAGACCACGAGCACCACCGGCGCCTCGCGAAGCGGAGCGGACATCTGCGCGGGCGCCGCCGTCGCCTCGATCGCGGACGCGTCTACGCCGGTCGGTGCCAACGGATTCCACGGCGACTCGCCGTTGGCGAGCTGAGCGGCGTATCGGCGGGCCGCGGGAAGCGCCAGGTCCGCCAGGGCCGACCGCGTCTCCTTCGCGCGGACGACGACGACGCGCACGCCCTGCCGGTTGCCGCCGGACGGCGCGAAGCGGGCGTTGTCGAGAATCCGGCCGAGAACGTCGTCGGGAAGCGGGTCGTCGGTGAACTCGGACACCGCGGGCGTGGATCGCATCACGTCGTACAACTCCATGACCACCATGGTGCCGCAGGGCCGGAAATGTTCAGGCAGCGTCGTGAAAGATCAAGCCGAGGGTGCAGCGCTGACCGGAGCGGACCAGCGACACCCCGTGTCGCACCGGGGCGGCCGACCATCCCCGCGTCGACCGGATGGGCCGTTCTCTGGTGGTGAAGATATAGCCGTGTCCTTGCGGCAGCGTGGTCGCGGTGCCGCGCGACTGTGCGCGGGGTCGTTGCTCCACGAGAAGGAATTCGCCGCCGGTGTACTCCCCGCCCGGTTCGTTGAGATTGATGACCACCTGCATCGGAAAGACGAGTTCTCCGTACAGGTCTCGGTGCAGCGCGTTCCAGTCACCCGGCCCGTATTTGAGCAATAGAGCGGTGGGTTTGGTTTGGCCGGCGCGGTGGCACATGTCCAGCCATTCGTCGAGGGTGTCGGGCCAGGGAGGGTCGCGGCGCAGCTTGGTCCACCAGTCGCGAGCGATCGGCAGCAATCGCGGATAGAGCGCTTGCTTCAGCCCTTCGATCGGGCGGGGGTAGGGCCGTTTGAAGTAGCGGTACTCGCCTTGCCCATAGCGGTGCCGGCTCATGTCGACGGTGGCGCGAAACAAGCTGTCGTCGGAGTAGAGATCGAGCAACGCTGCACACTCGGTGGGGGTGAGCAGCGTTGGGAGCAGCGCACCGCCAACATCATTCATGTCGGCGGTGACGGCCTCCCAGTCAGCGGCGTCGACGCGCCGCTGCCATGTCGATGGCATCAGAACAATCTGCCGGCCGCCGCGGGCACCGGCTCCTCGAGGTCCAGCAGGAATCGTTTGCGCTTCAGGCCGCCCGCGTAACCGGTTAGGGCGCCGTTTTTTCCTACGACGCGGTGACAGGGAACGATGATGCTGAGCGGGTTGCGTCCCACCGCCTGGCCGACCTCGTATGCGGTGGTGCCGTCAGCCAGTTTGGCGGCCAGCTCGCCGTAGGTGACGGTCTCGCCGTAGTCGATGTCGACCAGCAGTTCCCAGACTCGCCGGTGGTGTGGCTCGCCGATCAGGGCGACGGGTAGATCGAACTGTTCACGCCCTCCGGTCAGGTAATCGTGCAGCTGGTTGGCCGCCTGACCGAACAGCGGGTCGGCGGCCGGCTCAACGTAGCGACCCAGGGCATCCGCCGCGGGCCCATGCCAGTGGTGCCTGAAATACAGCCCCGTCAGGACATCACCGTTCGCGACCAGTGTCAGCTCACCGAGTGGGCTATCGATCACCGTGTGTCGTGTCCGCATGGTGCAACCTCCTTTCTCGGTAAACGATGAGCGGCCCGGAAACGTGAGATCCCACCTTTGCATGCGTCCGCGACCGGATGGTCTCCTAGCTATCAACAGGTTTCTCACATTCAACAACGCGCCGGCGTCTTCCCAGTGAGAGTTACGGAGGAACTCAAATGCTTACCGGAGCCTGTCGGTGACATCAGGGTGAACGACGACGAGCACGCCAAGCCGCCGTTTGAGGCCGTTGTGGCACAACACGGCGCCACGGTGTTGCGGGTCGTTCGTACGGTGGTCGGCCACGCCGACGCCGATGACGCCTGGTCGGACACGTTCCTGGCCGCCCTGAAGGCCTACCCGCAGCTGCCGGCCGGCGCCAACATCGAAGCGTGGCTGGTGACCATCGCTCACCGCAAAGCCATCGACATCACCCGCACAGCGTCACGGCGGGCCGTCCCGGTTGGCGATCCCCCCGATTCGCCCGCACGTGAGCGGGCGGACACCCACGATCTCGACCTGTACGCGGCGGTGGGCGCGCTGCCGCCAAAACAGCGCCGGGCCGTGGCCTACCACTATCTGGCCGGACTCCCCTACTCGGAGATCGCCGTGTTTCTCGACAGCAGCGTTGCCGCCGCCCGGCGCGCCGCGGCCGACGGGATCGCCACCCTCCGACGCACCTATCCCCTTATCGACACCGCAAGGAATCAGCGATGACCACCTATGACCTCACCAAGCACTTCCCCGTCGACCGGGATCATCTGCGGCGCC
Organism: Mycobacterium sp.; assembly: GCF_052145595.1. Lineage (GTDB taxonomy): Bacteria > Actinomycetota > Actinomycetes > Mycobacteriales > Mycobacteriaceae > Mycobacterium. The sequence continues at coordinate 10,801 of NZ_JBKQOI010000208.1, forward strand.
TGCACGCCCGCCTGGAAAGGAACGCCCAGGCCGGCGATCTCCTCGACATCGCCTACCGCACAGTCGATTCCGTCGTCGGCCCACTGCTGTTGGCGGCCACCCCCCGTGGACTGCTGCGGGTGGCGTTTGCCAACGAAAACCACGACAGCGTGCTGCAGGACCTGGCTTCGCGCATCAGCCCGCGTGTGCTCGAAGCGCCCACGCGGCTGGATACGATCGTGCGACAACTCGACGAATACCTCACCGGCCGGCGGCACAGCTTCGACGTCGCGCTGGACTGGTCTCTGTCACACGGCTTTCGGCGCAAAGTCCTGGAACACCTCAACGCCGACGTCGGCTACGGCGCCACCGCCAGCTATGCCGCCCTGGCCCGGCTGTCCGGCTCCCCCAGGGCGCTGCGCGCCGTCGGTACCGCGTGCGCGACCAACCCCATCCCGATCTTCGTGCCGTGTCACCGGGTAATCCGGTCCGATGGGACGGTCGGCGCCTATCGCGGCGGCCCCGCCGCCAAGCGCGCCCTGCTCGATCTCGAACGGGCCGGATGACGGCACAGCGGCGCGGTGTCCGGGGCGCGTATGGACATTATGCGCAGCGTGTATGGTCGACTCGGGCCGGCGCAAGGGGACAGAAGAGCACGCGATGGCAAATGGATTCTCCGACAACGCCTTCACCGCACGACAGGCGTTGGATCCCGGTTTGCGCAAGGCGGCCCGATTCTTGCCGCGGGGAAATGCCCTGCACCGCGGCTACAGAATCCAGCGGGCACTCATGAACCTGATGGGGAACGCGGGCCGGATCCGTAGCGTACCGGTGGCGGCGGTCGACGAGCACGTCACCGTACGCCTGCATCGTCCGGCCGGCCTGCCCGAACGGGCGCCCGCGCTGTTGTGGATCCACGGTGGCGGCACGATCATGGGCCATGCCGCCCAGGACGACAGGTTTCTGCGCAAGCTGTCCCATCTAACCGGTGTCGCGGTGGCCGCGGTGGAGCACCGGCTGGCACCCGAGCATCCGTATCCGGCCCCGGTCGAAGACTGCTATGCGGCGCTGCGCTGGCTGGCGCGGCAACGATGGGTGGACCCGGATCGAGTCGCGGTCGGCGGGGCCAGTGCCGGTGGACATTTCGCCGCGGCGGTGGCGCAGCGGGCTCACGATCGCGGCGAGGTCAAACTCGCCTTCCAGATGCTGGTATACCCGATGCTCGACGATCGCACCGGCGCCGATCGCGACGGCTCCAGGCGGTTCATGTGGACCGGAAGCGACAACCGGCTGGCGTGGCGCTGGTACCTGAACGGAGCGGATCCCGCTGAGGCCGCGCCGGCGCGCAGAGAAGATCTGTCCGGCCTGCCTCCGGCCTGGATCGGGGTCGGGACGTTGGACCTGTTCTATCAGGAGTGTCTGGACTACGCGCGACGCCTGCGGGCGGCGGGCGTTCCGGTGCACGAGGAGATCGTTCCGGGGGCCTTTCACGCGTTCGACCAGATCGCCGACAACGCGCCGATTTCGGTGAAGTTCTTCGCCAGCCAGTGCGATCACCTGCGAGATGCCCTCGTCAGGTGACCAATCTGTCACCATTTGACTGCAAAGTGTGCATAGAGTGCAACGATGAGGGTTATGGCGAATCAGATGGGTCTGCGCGAGCGACGGCGCCGTCAGACCAGTGCGGACATCCGCGACGCCGCAGTGCGCCTGGCCCGCGAACGCGCCTTCGACAGGGTGACCATCGAGGACATCTGTGTCGCGGCCGGAATTTCACCGCGCACATTCTTCAATTACTTCCCGAACAAAGAGTCCGCGATCGCCTACGGCCCCTCCGACATACCCCCCGAGCTGGTCGCTGAATTCGTCGCAGCGGGACCCGCTCCCTATTCGGTAGTGCTGGCGGAGCTGATCACTTTGGCGGCCCACCATCTGCGTGACATGCCCCCCGCGCGCGAACAGGCGGTCAGCATGCTGGAACTCGCCAAAACGACCCCCGCGGTGTTAGCGGCATTCCTCGCCGATTTGGAGCGGTTTCAGAAGCACTTGACCGACGTTGTTGCCCGTCGCCAGGCGATGCGGCCCGACGACGAGATACCCGCTTTGATCGCTGCGATTGCGTTGACTGCCGTGCGTTCGGGCATCGAGCGGTGGTCCAGCGGCGAGCCCGAGGATGCCGACGACACGCCGATGCCCTACGTCGAACGCGCTGCTGCGCTGGTCAACAGCATCTTCACCGAGTGACAAAGTGACCGGCGACACATAACTTGCATACTCTGCAAAATATGCACATCATGTACTATGCGCTGGTGCGGGTGCTCGAGGACGCTTCAGCAGTGCGAAGCACGTGTCGGTACCGGGGGCGATCGCCGGTGTGCAGGGGCCGCTGTCCCAGCACCTGACGGTCGAGCGCGCGCAATCAGCGTACCGCCGAATTCCGTTGTGGCGCATGACAGCTCGTGGCCGCCCAACCTGTGCAGTACCTCGCCTGGGCGTCATGCCATGAAGGCAACCACATGACCGTTGCGTGACAAGAAAGGGAATCACCCAGGTGCCGGCATCGAAGGTTGTGCGCAACGCGTGGTTGCCGCTGTTGATCGTGGCGGTCGTGGTGATCGGCGGCTTCGCCGTGGTCCGGGTCAAGTCGTATTTCGGCGCCCACGACACCGGCGTCATGACGAGCCCACGGCTTGATGATTCCAAGCCGTTCAAGCCCAAGGTCGTCAAATACGAGGTCTTCGGCTCTTCCAGTCACGCCAACGTGAACTACCTGGATCTCAACGCCGACCCGAAGCGGGTCGACGATGCGCCGCTGCCCTGGACGCTGGTCCTGAGCACGACCGCCCCCTCGGTCTTCCCGAACATCTCGGCACAAAGCGACGGTGACCACCTCGGTTGCCGCATCACCATCGATAACGAAGTCAAGGACGAGAAAATAACCAACGGCGTGCACGCCCTGACATTCTGTTTGGTGAAATCCGCATGAGTACAACAGCTAAAGACACGGCCGGCGCCCGGACGGACACCGACCCCATCGCCAAACACGACGTGCGACAAAAGATCCCGCGTTTCATCCGCACGTTCGCCGTACCGATCATCCTGGGCTGGATCGCACTCATCGCGCTGCTCAGCGTCATCGTCCCCCAGCTCGAAGAGGTCGGGAAGATGCGCTCGGTGTCGATGGCACCTGACGATGCGCAGTCGGTGGTCGCGACGAAGCGCATGGGCGCGGTGTTCAACGAGTACAAGTCCAACAGCTCGGTGATGATCGTTCTCGAGGGCCAGAATCCCCTCGGTAACGATGCCCACGCCTACTACGACCAGATCGTCAGAAAGCTCGACGCCGACACCAAACACGTTGAGCACGTTCAGGACATGTGGAGCGACCCACTGACCGGCGCGGGCGCACAGAGCAACGACGGCAAGGCCGCCTACGTCCAGGTCTACCTCGCCGGTAACCAGGGCGAAGCCCTGGCCAACGAGTCGGTCGAGGCCGTGCAAGACATCGTCAAAGGCGTGCCCGCGCCCAATGGGGTGAAGGCCTACGTCACCGGGCCCGCGGCGCTGTCAGCGGATCAGCACATGGCCGGTGACCGCAGCGTGAAGGTGATCACCATGGTCACCTTCACCGTGATCATCGCGATGCTGTTGTTGGTCTATCGGTCTGTCGTCACGGTGCTGCTCACGCTGCTGATGGTCGTGTTCGAACTGGCGGCCGCCCGGGGAATGGTCGCGTTCCTGGGCTACCACAATATCATCGGGCTCTCGACGTTTGCGACGAACTTGCTGGTCACCTTGGCGATCGCGGCCGCCACCGATTATGCGATCTTCTTGATCGGCCGATATCAGGAAGCCCGGGCCAATGGCGAGTCCCGGGAAGACGCGTATTACACGATGTACCGGGGCACCGCACACGTGGTCCTCGGATCGGGCATGACCATCGCCGGCGCGACGTTTTGCCTCCACTTCACCAACCTGCCGTATTTCCAGACGTTGGGTATCCCGTTGGCCATCGGCATGGTGGTCGTCGTCGCGGCAGCATTGACGCTCGGTGCCGCGGTCATCTCGGTGGCGGCGCGTTTCGGCAAGACACTCGAACCTAGGCGGACGCAACGGATTCGGGGGTGGCGCAAAGTCGGCGCTCTCGTCGTCCGATGGCCCGGACCGATCCTGATCGTGACGATCGGGATCGCACTTGTCGGCCTGCTGACCCTGCCCGGATACCGCACCAACTACAACGACCGCAACTATCTTCCCGCCGACTTACCCGCGAACGCGGGTTACGCGGCCGCGGATCGGCACTTCTCACAGGCGCGGATGAATCCCGAGGTGCTGATGATCGAAAGTGACCATGATCTGCGTAACTCGGCGGACTTTTTGGTCATCGACAAGATCGCCAAGACGATCTTCCGGGTGCCGGGGATCGGTCGTGTGCAAGCGATTACCCGGCCCGAGGGCACGCCGATCGAGCACACCTCGATCCCCTTTCAGATCAGCATGCAGGGCGTCACGCAGCAGATGAACCAGAAGTATCAGGAAGACCAGATGGCCGACATGCTCAAACAGGCCGACATGATGCAGACGACCATCGACAGCATGGTCAAGATGCAGAGCCTGACCCAGCAGATGGCCGACACCACGCACGGCATGGTCATGAAGATGAAGAGCATGACCGTCGACATCGCCGAATTACGGGACCACATCTCGGATTTCGATGACTTCTTCCGGCCCATCCGCAGCTACTTCTACTGGGAGAAACACTGCTTCGACATCCCGGCGTGCTGGTCGATTCGGTCCGTCTTCGACACGCTCGACGGCATCGACACGATGACCGACGACATCCAAAGCCTGCTACCCCTCATGGAGCGCCTCGACACATTGATGCCTCAGCTGACGGCGCTGATGCCTTCGATGATCTAAAACATGAAGGCCATGAAAACGACGATGCTGACAATGTATTCAACCCAAAAAGGCCTGCAGGATCAGCAGAATGAGGCGCAGAAAAACTCGAGCGCCATGGGTAAGGCCTTCGACGCATCCAAGAACGACGACTCGTTCTACCTGCCCCCGGAAACCTTCAACAACGCCGAGTTCAAACGGGGCATGAAGAATTTCATCTCCCCCGACGGCCATGCCGTGCGCTTCATCATCAGCCATGACGGCGATCCGATGTCGCAGGAAGGCATTTCGCACATCAATGCGATCAAAAAGGCCGCTTACGAGGCGCTCAAGGGCACGCCACTGGAGGGCTCGAAGATCTATCTCGCGGGCACCGCGTCAATCTTCAAAGACCTCAGTGACGGCAACAACTACGACCTGTTGATCGCCGGAATCGCCTCGCTGTGCCTGATTTTCATCATCATGCTGATCATCACCAGAGGCGTCGTGGCGTCGGCGGTCATCGTGGGGACCGTCTTGATCTCGCTGGGCGCGTCCTTCGGGCTTTCGGTGCTGATCTGGCAGCACCTCATCGGCATCGAGCTGCACTGGATGGTGCTCGCGATGTCGGTCATCATCCTGCTCGCCGTCGGCGCCGACTACAACCTGCTGCTGGTGGCGCGGTTCAAGGAGGAGATCTACGCCGGGCTGAACACCGGAATCATCCGATCGATGGGCGGCACCGGCTCGGTCGTCACGTCAGCGGGACTGGTGTTCGCCTTCACGATGATGACGATGGCGGTCAGCCAGCTGACGGTCATCGGTCAGGTCGGCACGACCATCGGCCTTGGCCTGCTCTTCGACACGCTGATCGTCAGGTCGCTGATGACGCCGTCCATCGCCGCGCTGCTGGGCAAGTGGTTCTGGTGGCCACAACGCGTCCGGCAGCGTCCGGTGCCGTCGCCCTGGCCCATACCCGCAAAGCACAGTGAATCCTTGATGGCGGTGCCCTGACCGCGTCGACTCTGCGCTGACGGCGCCGAGCCTGCGCACAGCGCCTGCTCGTTGCCCATGCAGTAGCACTGGCCGCAGTTTCGATGTGTTGACCGGACGGGCTAGGTGACCCAGTCCGGCTGCTGGTCGACGTCGACCGCGGAGAAGTCCTTGTGCCCCAGGCCGGCGGTGGTGCCGCCGTCCACGACGAACTCGGAGCCGGTCGAGTAACTGGACTCGTCGCTGGCCAGATAGACCACGAGGTTGGACACCTCCCTGGGGTCGGCGGCGCGGCCCAACGCAGTCTGGAAGAGGTCGTCGGGAACCCACGCGGTCATCGGCGTCTTGATGAGCCCGGGGTGAATCGAGTTCACCCGGATTCCGCTCGGCCCCAGCTCCAGTGCCGCCGACTTCGTCAACCCTCGGACACCGAACTTGCTCGCGGTGTAACCGTGGGAGGCGATGGTGCCGGCCATCCCCTCGATGGAGGAGATGTTGATGATCGATCCCCGTCCCGCTTCCTTCATGGGTTTCACCACGGCGCGAATGCCGAGGAACACGCCCGTCAAGTTGACGTCGAGGATCCGCTGCCACTCCGAGATTTCGTAGTCCTCCAGGGTGCCGATGTTGAGAATGCCGGCGTTGTTCACCAGCACGTCGATGCCGCCGAACTCGCTGATGGCGGTGGCCACCGCGGATTCCCACTGCTCGGGCTTGGTGACGTCCAGATGCACATAGCGCGCCGCATCGGAATTGGGGTCGAGTTCGGCCGCGACCGCCTTGCCCTCGTCGTCGAGGATGTCGCCGAATACCACCTTGGCCCCCTCGGCCACCAGTGTGCGCACATGTGATGCGCCCATCCCCCGCGCACCGCCACTGATGAGCGCGACCTTTCCCGCCAACCGTTCGGCCACTGCGCTTCTCCTGTCGAGTCGGTGCGTCGTTAGCACCATACAGACGCACCCAGATGTATGACCAGAGTCAGCGTTACCCCACGATGTCGAAGATCGCCGCGGCGGAGGTGACGGCCTTGTCCGCGTTCCCCTCGTCGTGCAGCAGCATGCGCACGCCGACGCGTCCGGGTCCACCGGAATGCGCTGTCCCCTCCACGCGGAAGGGGCCCACCTTGCCGCGCGACATGAACATGACGTGCCAGCTGATTACCTGCACCTTCCTGGTTCCGGCGACGTCGGCGGCAAAGTCGGTCGCGGCGGTCTCCAGGACGACGTGTTGAGGCCCGATGTGCAGCGCGGCATCCGGCGACGCGAGTTCGGCGCTCAGCGCGGGCAGCACCCAATGACCGTCGGCGCGCTTGCTGGCGCCGAACGCCTCCCACAGCGGCGGCAGATCGGGAGAGTCCTCGATCACCAGTTGGGTCCCCGAAACATCCATCCTGTCCAGGCCTTCCGGCGGGGTACCGATGATCGCTCCCTGCCCCTCGTTGAAGGCGATCACCCGGTCCGGGTTGTCGGCGTCGACGATCTTGCACCGCCCGTAGCCCATGGTCCGGCCCTGGTGCACGATGCCGGAGCCGACGATCTCGACCCTCGTGACGTCATAGCCCGGGTCAATGATCTGCACCGACGCGATGACCGGGTTGGGCACCGCAACCATGTCGGTCTGACACCCCTCCGGCGAGGAGATTGCCAACGGCGCCACCATGATTCCACCGGCCTCGTTGCGCATGTCACGACGGATGGTGACGGTGTCGTCGGTCTCGCCGATGTTCATGGACGCGTGGTTGCGCCCGATGTAGCGGTAACTGAGCAGACCGGTCCAGCGCCGGAACAGCTCGTCACGGTAGGCCTCGGAGTCCCCTGCCAAGTCCCGGATGTCACGAAGTTGGTCGCTCATGCCGCCCGCCTCCCTGCGTCAGACTTTGCCGTGCCGAACCTGGTTGAACGGCACGCCGCGGTCGGCGGCGTACTCGCGCGGAAAGTTCAAGACCCGCTCGCCGATCACGTTGCGCGCCATCTCGGTGGTGCCGCCGCCGATGCTGGCGATCTGACGGCCCAGGTAGCGGGTGCCGATGTCAAGCAGGCCCGCGTCATCCTCCACCACCGCCGCCGGACCCGCGATCGACAGTGCGGTGTCGATATCGACATTGCGTACCTCGGCCATGGACAACCTGATGATCGATCCCGCTGCCGGCGGCAGGGATCCGTCGGCCACGGCGTGGTAGACGTGCTCGCTGAGCTGCCCGTGGACCGCGCGGTGGACCAAGGCCCGGCCGACCATTTCCCGGGCGCGTTCGTTTTCACCCTGGTTGGCCCTGTCCACCAGGGACAGCAGGTCGATCGAAACGTCTTGCGCGTCAGCGATTCCGGGTCCGCTGGTAAACTCCGAGCCGTCGCCCATCGTGCGGCGCTCGTGGTAGAGCTGTCGCGACGCGACGTCCCATCCTTTGCCCGGTTCCCCGACGACGGCGTCGTCGCCCACGTCGACGTCGTCGAAGAACTCTTCGCAGAACTCGACCGAGCCGTTGACCTGCCGGATGCGGTTGATCGTTACCCCGGGATGGTGAAGCGGTACCAGGAACATCGTCAGGCCGTTGTGCTTGGGCGCGTCCCAATCGGTGCGGGCCAGGCACAAGCCGTAGTCGGCGGCGAACGCCCAGGTGCTCCACGTCTTGGCGCCGTTGATGATCCATCGTCCGTCGCGGCGGTCGGCGCGGGTGATGACGCCCGCGAGATCCGAGCCCCCGCTGGGTTCGGACAGCAGCTGTACGAGCACTTCGTCGCCGCGCAGCGCCGCCGGGATGTGAGCGCGCTTCTGCTCCTCGCTGCCCATGTCGAGGATCGTCGCGCAGCAGATGGCAAAGGACGGCACGTTGAGAAGCAGCGGCGTCTCGTAGCCGGCGGACTCGGCGTCGAACGCCTTCTTGTACTCGTAGCCCAGCCCGAGCCCGCCGTACTCTCGCGGAAAGCAGATCCCGGCGAATCCCCCGTCGTAAAGCGTCCTTTGCAATTCGCGGGCCCGCCGCCAGGACGGCAGTTCGTCGCGCTCGAGAAACGCCGCCTTGGCGGGATCGAGTGGCGGCATGTTCGCGGCCAACCAGGACCTGGCCCGGTTCCGGAATTCTTCGACAGACTCAGCAGTCACGGCATCGAATGCGTCCGCGCGTCATCGCCGATGGCCTCCCGCCGCCACTGCACCCTTCGACAGTTGAGCTTGTGCTGGGCGACTGTACAGCACCGCTGAGCGACTGTACAGGCCGGTGGCTCACGACGTATTCAGCTTTACCGCGGCCCGGATCAGCGCCTTCAGGGCCCGTTCATTGATCTTGTCGCCCGCGTGGATATCGATGGCACGCCTGGTATTGCCTTCGAGGCTGGCGTTGAACAAGCCCTCGGGGTCCTCCAGTGAGGCACCCTTGGCGAAGGTCATCTTCACGACGTTCTTGTGCGTCTCACCGGTGCAGATCATTCCGCCGCGATACCAGACCGGGACGCCTCTCCACTTCCACTCCTCGACCACGTCGGGTTCGGCCTGCTTGATGAGTTTCCTGATCCGAGCCAGCGCCTCGCCCCGCCAATCGCCCAGCTCCTCGATCCTTGCGTCTATCAGCTGCGAGGGAGAGTGCACTGTTTTTCCCCCATTGGAGCCTCCCTTCGATTCGGTCATAACGGTTGTCGCCTCCCTCAGGTCGCTATCGCCGGCCGTGCAGTTGAGTATCCCCCCGACCACATTTGGAATCATGTCAATCTCGGCGGCGAGCTGTTCGGCCCGGGCTCACCGGGCAGACACCACCCGATGCGCGGGATAGGCGTGGATGAGCGCCGTGTCGAGTTTGGCTACAGCACGGGTCAATTCGTGCTCGGCCGCGTGCGCGATGCGGTGTGCCTCGGCCAGGCTCGTGGTGGGATCGATGTCCAACTCGGCGTCCGCGTGCAGCCGATGCCCGATCCAGCGCAACCGGACACTGCGCACCGCCAGCACGCCTGGCCGCCCCGCCAGCGCCGCCTCGGCGGCATCCACCAGGGTCGGGTCGACGCCGTCCATCAGACGGCGAAACACATCCCGCGCAGCAGTGCGAAGCACCGCCAAGATGGCGACCGTGATCAGCAGGCCGATCACCGGATCGGCCAGCGGGTACCCCAGTGCCACGCCGCCGGCGCTGAAAACCACTGCCAACGAGGTGATTCCGTCGGTGCGAGCGTGTAAGCCATCGGCGACGAGCGCGGCCGAACCGATGCGACGGCCCACGCGAATCCGGTACACGGCGACCAGTTCGTTACCCACGAATCCGATCAAGCCGGCCACGGCGACCCAGCCGAGCTGGTCGACCTTCACCGGATGGATCAGGCGCGTCACCGCCTCGTACCCGGCCAGGATCGCGGACAGAGCGATCATCGCAAGGACAAACAGGCCGGCAAGGTCTTCGGCGCGACCGAAGCCGTAGTTGTATCGCCGGGTCGCGGCGCGTCGTCCAAGGACGAAGGCAATCCACAGCGGGACCGCGGTGAGTGCGTCGGAGAAATTGTGGATGGTGTCAGCGGCCAGCGCCACCGACCCGGATAGGACCACAATCGCCACCTGAAACGCCGCCGTGCCGGCCAGCCCCAGCAGGCTGACTTTCACGGCACGCATGCCGGCCGCACTGGACGCCAATGCCTCATCCACGCTGTCGGCGGCGTCATGGTGGTGTGGCGAAAGGACCTGATGGACCAGACGACGGACACCGTTTGGATGCGTGTGCCCGTGTTCGTAGGCGTGGGAACCGCTGTGCGCGCGTGTGCTCGTGTGATTCACTGCCCCCCGGCCTTCCCGGCCCCATCGGCCCGCATGCCCTCGGTGCGCGTCACCCGGACCCGAGTCACCTCACCGATCCGTGGCCAAGAACCTGCATGCATACGCAGATAATAGACCAGCGGCGACCTCCCGGCGCGGTCGATCCACCGCCGAGCCGGTAAGCGAACCATCGCATCGGCCCGCAGCCCCGCTCGCGCGATGGTTTACAGTTCTCGGGTGAAATGTCACGCCTGCGTGTCTTGAGGAAGCGCTGATCGACCAGAATCGAGTTGCAATGACGGAGCGCACGAACGGACAAACCGCGCAAGACGGCGCCGCCACGCTGCTGGCGATCGAGTCCATCAAGCAGCTCAAGGCCCGTTACTGTCGCTACCTTGACACCAAGGACTGGGCGGCGTGGCGAGCAATCTTTGCCGATGACTTCGTCAGCGACACCGCAGAGGCCGGTGGCAAGCTGATCATCGGCGCCGACGACTTCGTGGCGTTCACCCGCAAAGGCATCGGACGACCCTCGCAGGCCACCGCGCATCAGGTGCACGCGCCGGAGATCGAACTGACGTCGGCGACGACGGCACGCGGGGTGTGGGCCCTGCAAGATGTCGTCCGCTTCGGGCCCGGGGTGAGCCTGGTCGGCTACGGCCACTACCACGAGACCTACGAGAACGTCGCCGGGCAGTGGCTTATCAAGAGCTCCAAGCTAACCCGGCTGCGTGAGGACATCGTCACTCCAGTGTTCTCGCTCTACATCTCCGACCGTATCCGGAGGGCGGCTGCCACGCTCGCCAGCCGGCTGATGGAGCGGTGACGCACCCATGACTGCTGCCACCATTCTGGTCACCGGCGCCTTCGGGCAGGTCGGCAAGCG
>NZ_JBKQOI010000209.1:0-3995 GCF_052145595.1 Mycobacterium sp.
CCGCTTTGGCGCGGATGGAGATCAACAGCTTCTTCTCCGAGCTGGTCCCGCGGATCAAGTCGATCGAGCTGGCGGGTGCGCCGGAGTTGATGGCCACGACCTTCGTCGGCGGCCTCAAGCACCTGCCGATCCGGTACTCGCTGAAGTGAGTCCTGCAGTGAGTCAAAGCAGCCTGAGGACTTACACCAGGTGATAGTCAGGTCGAGGAGCGATCACCGCGATGCCGTGTCGCTGGGTATCATTTTGTAGCTGTACTGAGCTTGTCGCGCCGGGGATGGGAGCCGCCGATGTCGTCGTTCGTGATCGCAGCACCCGAGGCTTTCGCCGCAGCGGAGGGAGACTTGACCGGGATCGAGGAGGCGATCAGGGAGGCCTCCTCTGCCGCGGCGCCCTCGACGACGGGGATTGTCGCGGCGGCCGAAGATGAGGTGTCGGCGGCTATCGCAAGATTCTTTGGCAGCTACGCTGAAGACTTTCAGACGCTGACCGCGCAGGCGACGCAGTTTCATGCCCAGTTTGTGCGGGCGTTGAGCGCGGGTGGGGCCGCATACGCTGCCGGCGAGGCCGCGAATGTGTCGCTGCTGGTGAAGGGGCTGGAGCAGCAGTTCTTCGACAAAGGAATTTTTTCACCCTTCATCTATCTGACCGGGCAACCGCTCTTCGGTGAAGCTGCCGTCGGGCCTGCCGTCACCGGGACCACCGGCCCCGGTCTAGCCGGCAGGCTGCTCACCGCCTTTTTCAACGGGACCCTCGGGAATGGCAGCGGCGGTGTGTTTCCGGGGACGGGGACCCCCGGCGCGGTGACCGGGGTCACCGAGGGGTTCTCCTACCTGAACATTCCGGTCGGTCCCCATGGCTACGAGGCCCCGGCGCGCTGGTACTTCCCGACGCAGGCAAACGGTTCGGTGGATGCCCGCGGTGTCATCTATCTGCAGCACGGCTTCCTGGCAAACGGTGGCTATTACAGCGATCTGGCGATTCAGCTGGCCGAGCGGACCGATTCCATCGTGGTCACCCCTACCGTGTCGTCGATTCCGTTGCCGAACGGCGCCTGGCTGATGGGCACGCAGATGCAGCAGGCCGTCGGCTCGTTGTTCCTGGGCAACGAGACGGCGCTGAATATCAGCGCAAACCAGGCCGGTTACCACGGCACGCTGCCGCAGAGTTTCGTGATTACCGGGCACTCCGCCGGCGGCGGCCTCGCCACGATCGCCGCCGGCGATTACATTGCGGACCTCGGGGGGAACACCGCCAGCAACCACCTTCTCGGTGTCGTGATGTTCGACGGGGTCGCATCCAGCTCCTCGGCCTTCGCGGCTTCGATTGCCAACCTGAAGACGTTGAATATCCCCGACTATGTGGTGGCCGCGCCGCCCCAGGCGTGGAACCTTTACGGCGCCACCACGAATCAACTGGTCAGTCTGTACCCGGGGCAGTTCGTCGGGGTCGAGCTGGTCAACGGCTCGCATGTCGACTCGATGCTGGGCGATAAACCCGTCGTCGACTTCCTCTCCCAGCTGGTCACGAAGTTCTCCCCGGGCGGCAACACCGCGGCCGTGTACACGCTGTCCACGGGCTGGATCGACGACATCTACGCCGGGGCGGGCCCGACCGACCCGATATACGGCCTCTACGGGACCACCGGCGGCTACCTGCCCCCAGGCGGCCAGCAGATCATCCTGGGCCCGGCCACCGGGATCGTACTGCCGGTGTAATCGACTCTTCACCCCAGCGCTATCAGAAGAAGAAGCCGGCGTACGGTGCCTCGGGCACCGCGAAGAGCCGATCGGCAGTGGCAAGCGCCTCAGGATCGTCGGCCCGGGCCACGCCGGCGACGGCGAGACTGCGCCAGGTCGAGCCGCCGAGCAAAACGGCCGCGAGCCCATCAACGCCGACGTGAAGTTGGGCGCTTCGGTCGGTCGGTTCGGCACCGTCGCCCGTGATGGTGAAGCTGGCTGAATTGTTCGGCAGGAGTGGGTCATCGACCGCGATCGTGACGGCGCCGTCTCCTGCGTACCGGCGTGCCGCCAGCGCCTTCGGGGCGTCGACGAGGCGCAGCCACGTTTCGTCGTGCACCGCGGTTACCCGCGCGGCCCGCCGATCGACAAGCAGCCAGGGCAGCGGATCGTCGACGGGCAGCATCCAGAACATCACGCGGTCGATGAGATCGAGCCCGAGCAGGAAACGCAGCAGCCCGAGATAGGCGTCGGTGGTGGGGGCGAAGAAATCCTCGACCGCGACGGTGCGCTGGTCGCTGACGAACCATGCCTCGGTGTCGACGGGGCGGTAGCGGGCGAATCCCGACTCGGATCCCGGTTCGCCGTGCACCGCGACATACGAAGGCCCCGGGGAGGATTCGGTGCGCAGCCTGAGGCCCTGCCACCAGACTTCCGGGCGATCGATGGTTCCCGGACGGGACGGACGATTGGCGGCGTAGATTCGGGGCAGGACGTTCCATGCTTCGGTCAGGTCGAGCAGCCGGACCGGACCGCCGGCGCCGACGTCGGGGCGGAGCTTCGCCCGTGCCGTCTGGACCTCCACGGTCTGCGACGAACTCGCCACCCCGTAGCCGTACCGTTCGTAGATCGTCGCCTCCGACGCCCGCAACGTCGCGACCACCTCACCCCGCGCGGCGATGTCGTCCAACTGATGACGCATCAGGTCGGTGGCAATGCCCTTTCGGGTGAACGAAGGCAGCACGCCGATGTGTGTCACGGCGGCATGGCCCACCGTCGCTCCGCCGGGAAGCGTCAGCCCGCTTGTCACGGCGTCGGCGGTGCCGACGAGTTGTCCCCCGACGAAAGCTCCGATCGTGCGTCCGGGCTCGAGCAGCCTGGTGATCTGGCGGGGCGCCAGGTTCGACAGCGGCGCGAACCCGACCATGGCGGCGCGAAACACGTTAGCCGCGGCGATGAGGTCGTCCTCGCTATCGAGAACACGAATGTCGGTGGTCATGCCGCCATCATGTCTCGCGTTACGTCCGTCGCGCGTGAGCGTGACGCGCACTAATGTTCTGAGCATGGCAATTCACAGAATTTTCCTTGAATGGCCCGTCATACGTCAGGTGCGTTCGGGGGACCTGTTCGGCCGAGGGCCGGCGGTGACCTCCAAACACACCCGCAGCATCACCCCGCGCACATCGACGGCCGACCGGGTGGTGCAAAGCGTGTGCCCGTACTGCGCCGTCGGCTGCGGTCAGCGGGTGTTCGTCAAGGACGAGAAGGTCGTCCAGATCGAGGGTGACCCCGACTCGCCGATCTCGCGGGGCCGACTGTGCCCCAAAGGTTCTGCCAGCGAGCAGCTGGTCAATTCGCCGGGGCGTCAACTGCAAGTGCTCTACCGCGCCCCGCGTGCGACCGAATGGCAGCGCCTCGACCTGGACACCGCCATCGACATGGTGGCCGACCGCTTCGTGGAGTCCCGCCGCCACACCTGGCAGGACATCGACAAGAACGGCAACCTGCTGCGGCGCACCATGGGCATCGCCTCGCTGGGCGGTGCGACGCTGGACAATGAAGAGAACTATCTGATCAAGAAGCTCTTCACCGCCGCCGGCGCGATCCAGATCGAGAACCAAGCTCGTATTTGACACAGCTCCACGGTTCCCGGTCTGGGGGCCTCCTTCGGGCGCGGTGGCGCCACCCAATCACTGCAGGACATGGCCAACGCCGATTGCATCATCATCCAGGGTTCCAACATGGCCGAATGCCATCCGGTCGGATTCCAGTGGGTGGAGGAGGCACGCGCGCGTGGCGCGAGGGTGATCCACGTCGACCCGCGGTTCACCCGCACCTCGGCGGTGTCGGATAAGCACATCCCGATCCGGGCCGGCTCGGATGTGGTGCTGCTCGGTGCGCTGATCAACAACATCCTCACCAACGACCTGTGGTTCAAGGAGTACGTCGTCGCCTACACCAACGCGGCCACGCTGATCAACGAAAACTTCAGGGACACCGAAGATCTCGGCGGCTTGTTCTCCGGCTACGATCGCGAGA